>DFHY01000117.1 GCA_002371345.1 Lachnospiraceae bacterium UBA3711 | reverse complement strand
CGCTGTGATGGAGGTTATGCGGGAAATGGGCGAGGACACATCCGACATCTCGCTTCTGACATGCGCAGGCGGTGATGAGTGCAGGAAAGCCCTTCTTCTGCTCAAGAGCGGCCGGCTTAAAGAAGACTTTATTGAAGGTATGATATGTTCAGGAGGATGCGTCGGAGGCCCCTCCAGGCACCAGGCGGAGACGCTGGTCACAAAAGCCCGCAACAGCCTGCTCGCGGCCGCTGACGGGCGTGGGATACTAGAGAATCTCGGAAACTATCCTATGGATCAGTTCTCCATGTACCGCGACGGGCATATGGAGCCTGATGATCATATCTGTGATAATCCATGATGCCGGACGGGGTGTCCGGCAGGGCATTCAGGGATTTAAGTTAATGACAGCTTAATGTCTTTCGCTATGGACACTCCCGGATCGTGATACGGGATCAGGGTCGCCTGCAGCGCGTGATAAATATCGGGCTTGCCGGGCCATACCGTATCTATCGGCTCATTGACGCTGTTCATCTGGTGGATCCATGAACCATGCACCTTGTCCAGCACTTTCTCGTCCAGATACTGCATGAACGCCGCGTATCTGGCGGCGTATTCCTGCTTGCCGGTCACACGGTAAAGAACGGCTGAAGTGTTGATTGCCTCCGCCAGAACCCAGTGCATCCGGTCATGGACTACAGGTTTTCCTTCCCAGTCCGTCGTGTAGACCAGTCCGGGCGCGCCGTCTGAGTCCCATCCGTCCGCCACGGCGCGGTTGAACAGATTCTGTGAGGCATCGATGTACCTCTCAGCCTGCCCGTCAGCACTTCCGAAGGTCGATACCGCCCACTGTGTTATGAGCCTGGACCATTCGATTCCGTGGCCTGGCGTTGCTCCGTACGGTTTAAACTGATCGTCCGGTCTGTCCCGGTTGCACTCCAGATCCGGAACCCAGTCTTTGGTGAAATGCTCCGGAATCCTCCATTCATTGTCTGCCGCCCAGCCGATAACCCGGTCTATGATTCTTCCTGCCCTCTCTCTGTACTTCTCATCTCCTGTCGTATCAGAAGCCGCGAGAAACGCCTCAACTGTATGCATGTTCGCGTTCAGGCCCCGGTAATCATCAAGAACGGTAAACTCTGTATTCCATGTGTCAACAGCCATGCCGTCTTCTTCATTCCAGAAATGCATGTCATAATCCGCAATGGCCTTCCCGAGAAGTTCCTCTGCCCCCGGTCTTCCTGCCAGGCACGCTGACGACGCTGCCAGAATCACGAAAGCATGAGCGTAGCACACCTTTCCGCTCAGCGGTTTTCCGTCTGCCGTCACCCCCGGATACCATCCTCCGTTCCCGGAATCTCTCAGCTCGCCTCTGAGTCCCGAAAGCGCCGCGTCCGCGAGCGCTTCACTGCCTTCATGGCCGAGAAACTGCCCGATAGAATACACATGCACCATCCTGGACGTGATGTATGTCTCCCTCTCATGCTCCTTCCACGGACTTCCGTCCGACAGCAGATAGTACGATGATCCGCCCGGAGACGGAACCCTGTGCCCGAAGCTTAGAAGGTCTTCGGTCATCGACCTCAGAAACGCGCGGTTTTCGTCTGTGTCAATCTGATATTTTTTCAGGCTGCCACTCATCTTGCTTCTCCTTTCCTTAATCACAAAATGCTTATCTCTGTCCGTAGCGGTTCCTGACAAAGTCAACCATATACGCGACCTTATCGTCGTCAATCGGTTTCGGATCTCCGATGCACAGAGCCTTGTAATATATCCTGGCCGTCATCTCAAGCACAGTACACACACGAAAAGCCCTGTCAATGTCTCCGCCTACACATACCGCGCCGTGATTTGCCATCAGACACGCAGCACCTTTCCCGAGCGCGCTGACGACGTTTTCGGCAAGTTCGTCCGATCCCGGAAGAGCATAATGCGCACAGCGCACCGTTCCCTCAAGTATCTGCGCGGCCTCGTCAATGACAGGAGGTATATCCCTGTGAAGGCAGGCAAAGATCTGAGAATCCACCGGATGTGTGTGGATAATTGCGTTTACGTCAGAACGCTCATTCATGATCCGGATATGCATGCCGGACTCTATGGACGGTTTCCTGACCCCCTCAACAATCCGGAAGCCGCTGTCCATAACCACAACATCCTCCGGGGCAAGCGTATCGTACGGCATGCCGGACGGCGTCATATATATAAGCCCGGTATCAGGATCACGCAGGCTGATATTGCCCCAAGTCTCAACCGTCAGTCCCGAGTGAAGGATCCGTATCCCGCTCTCAACAATCTTTTCCCTGTAGTTCATATCACATCCTCCTGACCGTCTCATCAAATTCTCCACATGTTAACAACATCACCTGAGTGCAGCATCTTTATTTTATCAGTTATTGTGCCTCGGGTCATTCATTATTTTAAGAATCTTACTGAAAGACTCCGCTCTGTTTTGCGGGTTTTCAAAATAATAAACAACATCATACGCCGCTCTTTATCTGGACAGGAACACTAATTAAGAGTAAGAATAAAAGCATACGGGAGAGACACTATGAAGACAGTAGGAATTATAGCTGAATATGATCCGCTTCACTGCGGGCACGCGTATCATCTAAAAAAAGCCCGCGAGTTGTCCGGCGCTGACTATGTAATCGTAGTCATGAGCCCTGATTTTACACAGCGCGGCGAGCCTGCTCTTATAGACAAATGGATCCGCGGCCGCATGGCTCTGGAGGCCGGGGCGGATCTCGTCCTTGAGCTCCCGGTCAGAAGCGCTGCCGGAAGCGCTGAATTCTTTGCGGGGGGAGGAGTCCGCCTGCTGGATTCCCTCGGATGTGTAGATGCTCTGTCATTTGGATGTGAGGAAGCTGATAAATTTGAGCTGCTCCGGCAGGCAGCGCGTTTTTTCGCCGGAAAAGAGCCTGAAGCATACCAAACAGCCCTCAGGAATAAGCTGCGCGAAGGAGTATCCTTCCCCAGGGCAAGAGCACAGGCCTTCGCCTCGCTGCACGAGGCCGGCCGTGCAGGCCTCGCGGCACCTGGCCGCGCCGCCCGTGCGGCTTCTGATGGCGGCTTTTCATCCGGCAAGGCAGATAATGATCGTGACTTTTCATCCGGTAACGCTCCGTATGCAGGCTTCACCCCTGATGAGATCATGGACTCCCTCGCCATGCCCAACAACATCCTCGCCATAGAATACATGAAAGCCGCCATAAGGCTGGGCAGCCCGATGAAGATGATCCCGGTCAAACGGCTTGGTGACTATCATCAGGGTCAGGCCTGCGCTTATACCGGCTCTTCGGACAGCCGGGATAACCTGCAGGACGCTGATAATGTTCAGACTTCGGGCCGCAAGGTCCATCCCGGCGGATTTTCCTCAGCCTCAGCGATACGTACCGCCCTGCTTGAGCACAGCATGATTCTTCCGGAGCGATACATATCACAGCTTCCGTCATCCTCTCTCGCTCTCCTGAGCGATGAGCTGAAGTGCGGCCGCTGGGTCGTTCCTGGAGATCTCGATCTTCTTCTGCACCACGAGCTTCTTGATATGCGGGGGCGGCTTCAGGAGTTTGCGGATATCGACGAGGATCTCTCCAACCGTATTGACAGATACCTGAATCAATATACCGGCTTTATGCAGTTCGCTGCACTGATACAGTCAAAGCAGTACACTCTTGCCCGCATCCGCCGTTCTCTCCTGCATGTTCTTCTCAGAATACGCAAGGATGAAAAACCCGCGCTATGCGCGCGGGTTCTGGGATTCAGGAAGACCGCCCAGCCTCTTCTGCGGCAGATAAGTGCGCACAGCTTAGTTCCGCTGTCCACAGGTATTCCGTTCTCAGACATTCCGAATGAGGATATATATGCGTCCCATCTGTGGGAGATGATAGTGACAAACAAAACAGGCCGGGGACTGCGCCATGAACGGCAGCGTCAGATCATAGTGATGTAAAGGGCTAACGCACCACAACCTCGGCCTCAAACTGATAATTCGGATCTCCCCTCAGGGCAGTGGTCTCCATAAGTACTCTCCAGTCCGGAACAAGGTTGAGCACTTTCTCCTCGTTATTCACAACAATAGTGACCGGCTGCGAGAAATCAACCATCTTCTCGTTGAGAAGTATGCTGAATTCCCCATCTACGCCGTTTGTGTCGACCAGCACAAGATTATTGTCCCTGCTGTACGCCGCCTGGATGATTCCTGAGTTGATTGTGTAAGGCGCCTTGAGATAGTACCAGCTCTCAACCTCCCGGCTGTCGGCCCTTGTACTGAGATCCCATATGATGTCTTCCGGAAGCGGGTCCCGGGTAAACTGATCCATGTAGTCAGGAGGAAATGAATCCACATCCTCATGGCTTCTGTCTCCGTTCTCAAGCCACGCTTTCACATCCTTCATCACCGGGATCGGATCCGGAGCACTGTCGTCATAATTATGTCCGCAGTCGTAATGAATCAGCGTCCTGTGCTCAAAGCCTCCGTACACACCATGATACTCATCAAGCTTAAGCCCGTATTCGGCGGTTACGGTATTCCGGTCATACATGTCATCATACTCGCCTGCCTGAAGCTGTATAGGCGTCCTGTAGAGATTGACCACCTCGACACCGTTCGGATGTCCCGAACTCATATTAAGAGCCGCGAAGCAGTCAGCCATACGCGTACCTATCGCATAGACGCCGTCCCCTCCTGCCGAGAATCCCTCAAGATAGACACGGTTCGGATCGACGTCCTGTGTCAGGATCATATATCTTATCAGCCTGTCGTAGAGGGGATATGATTCCGGATTAAAATGAGTATCCCAGGTATCGCGCACTCCGCGTACCGCCACGTATACGCCGCATTCAAGCTCATCACTGTAGTACTCCTTCATCTCATCCCACTGCTCGTCATTAAAGTCAGGAGTATCATCGCTGCCGCCTCCGTGCATAGCGATATAGAGAGGGTAGCCGTCCTCAGGCTTATCTCCAATTACGGCGACATAATAGCGCATCTGTACCTCACCGAAAGTCATGACGCACTCCTGTGTCTCTTCCTTCAGCACATCATCGTCAAGCGCAGCTTCCCTGTATGTGTTCCACGCGTCAAGCCTTTCCTGGTCAAGAGTATCCGCGTCAAGCGCGTATTCTCCCGGGTCTTCCGGAGCCTCCACATGGAATGCATCCGTGTCGGCCATCGCTGTCATACCCGCGGCGCCGACAGATACGGCATATATTAACGCGAACAGTAATTGTTTCTTCATGCTGTCTTTTTCCCTTCTAGTTTAACGAATAGTTATATCCATGGAGTTAAGAAATTCTCCCCGCCTGTTCTTCCGCATACGTTTGGAGTATTCAGTAAACCATCTGCCTTTCTCTATATCTGCCAAAACAGATTACTGCCTGCCCCTCAAAGACTTCAGATACTCGATGTACGCATTTGCCTTCTGTGTCTCCTCATATTTGAGGTACTCAAGGTACTCATTCACTTTCCCGATCTCGTCCTCTGACAGCCCCTCCAGGTTGATCTGATAATCTCCCTGAGTCTTCGCCGCCTTGACATCATCACTCTCTCCAAGCCGATACAGCCCGACATATACATGGCTGCCCTCTTCCTTTGTCGCAATGACGACATTTTCACGCTTATATGAATCCATATTGTCCTCCGGCTTCATATAATCAGATGTCACCTCCGCAAGAGCGCCAAGCTCGCTGACGGTAAGCGGAGCCGGAGTTCCATATGCCTTATTCATAAACTCGGACAGAGATAATACGCCCGCCTCCGCCATATCTCCTGTTATCTCATAATCATATACAGCGGCCTGAAGAGTGTTATCAAGGAAAAAGAAGTGCGCACTCACATCCGCTACATCACCCTCTTTTCTCCTTATCTCGTACACGGCATACTTGCTTCCGCTCTGCGTCTCAACGATAGATCTACTGTTCAGGATCTCATCACGGTTAAGCTCGTACTTATCGAATCCGAACTGACCGGACTCACTGTCTATGATCTCATCAATAGACATCTGCTTGCTGAAATAATCCTCCGCGGGAAGTATCATTCTATAATTATCAGACTGAGCCTCTGTACTGATCTCATCCTCAGCACAGCAAGTACTCAGGCTGACCCCTGAAAAGAGCAGCATCACCGCCATAGCGGCACATATCTTTTTCTTCATCATCCACCTCCATTTCCTTACAGGGCCATCTCCTGATTCCCGAAGAGTCATCTCCTGAATCCTGCACACCATCCTCTGACCCCTGCAGAACAAATCTCCCGGTTCCCGCAGAACCATCCTCTGATCCCTGCAGAATAGCACAAAGGAACTGCCCGAAAGAGCAGTCCCTTCAAGAAATCAATTATGCAATTATGTCGTAGAAGTTCTCTGCGTCATCATACATCGAACCGTCATCTGTATAGTAGTAATTGTTGCCTGCTCCGTCGATCATAGATCCATCGGATGATTCCCAGACCGTAATCTGCGCTCCGGTAGAGCGTGACACAAGCGTATGCTGCACTACACTGCCGGCATCAGCGTTCCACGGGTCACTGTCGTAGAGCCTGGTTCCGTCCGAACCGGTGTATGTTCCGTCGCCATTTGCAGAATAACGGATCCAGTCGGATGAATAGTAATATCCGTCACTGTACGGAGTCAGTGAAGTAGTATTGCCGTTCTCCCAGTATACAGTAAACGCGCTGCCTGTCGCCGAGTTGCCATTGTTCACCTGCGGCTTATTCGTCGTGAGCGGCGCTCCGTTAGCTGCCTCAAAATCATAGTCTGATGTCTGAGTATACTTCATTCCGTCAGTATCATACCAGTAACCGTCAGAGGCCTTGTACACAGTGACAGCATGTCCGTCAATCTCATACAGCGTCTTCGCTTCTCCTGTGAATGACAAGGACGCGCTGCTTCCGCTGCTGTTCTTCACCGGTGCGGACGGCTGCTTGTCTGAGAGGAACTTGGCTGATACATAGCCGCTGCCTGAATCGTAGGCGATCTGATACCATCCGGTGTCAGTTCCGCCCTTCTGGACACTTCCGGTGACCTTCACACTTGATCCATAGGCAAGGCCTCCGATGATCTTGTCGTCAGTGGAATAACCGGCCCTGACATTCAGTCCGTCGGAAATAACATACATAGTCTTGTCGACAGGCACCACCGTACTCTCGCTCTCTGTCGACGCGGTTTCCTCACCCTTCTTGACGGCAAGCTTCGTGTCATACTGAAGCACCTTCGCGGAGATAATGCAGTTGGCAATGTCCGGGATCACAGCAGCGTCCACTACCGATCCTGTTATGATGAAGACTTCATTCTGCGTGGAAAAGACAGCCTGATAAACATTGACGTAATGATCATCCGCCACCGTCATCTCCGGAAGCTTCTCACCATTTGACAGATGGTCAACAGTGATCAGGTTGCCACCGTCACTGAATGCGAGCCACTTACCTGAGTTGTCGATCTCCTGCCACTTCTCATTCGGAAGATCGATTGAAAGAACTCCGTCAGGAGACGTGAAAGTCTCCGCCGCTGCTGTCACCGAAAAAGAAAGACACAGCGCAGCCGCCCCAGCCAGTAAAAACATTCTTGCTTTCTTGTCCATAATTTCCCCCTTAAACAATTATTAGTAATTTTTCATGATGCCGGTATACAGATATACCTCACCACAAAGTAACGACTGTATGATAACACCAAATCATAATCCTTGCCACTGAAACAGCGCAAAGCTTATCCCGATAGCGGAATAAACAGTACTCTCAGCCTGGTCTTATTCCAGAAGATCTCCCCGGTAACTCCGCCAGGCACGTGAACTGAACCGTACAGCCAGCCTGCCGATTCCTGAATGTCAGCTGCCGGCATTCAGGAATCAGCTTACTGTCACCGTCACCCTGGTTCCGCATCCGTTCTGGGCATATACCCAGATATCGCAGGTACCCGGCCCGACAGCTGTGACTGCGCCCTTTTTACTCACAACAGCAACAGAACTGTCTGTACTTGCGAAGCGAAGCTTCGCACCATGGCTCTTTCCAAGCAGCTTCTTGACGCTGCTCATCTTCCTGGCCTTCACCTTGAGCTTTGCTTTCTGCCCGGCAGCAAGCCGGAAGACGCTCTTTGATACCTTAAGCTTCTTAACATTCGTATACTTATTTCTCGACCCGGCGGTATGTCCGACAAGTGTTCTTCCGATCACAGTGCTTCCGCGGTAAGCCACAACATATGCCTTCACGGTTTTAGCCTGATTCAGCTTCTTGCCGCCAAGCTTCCTGAATGTGATCCGTGTCACGCCCTGAACCGTCTTGATCAGCCTGCATTTCTTCTTGCCGCAGTACTCGGCGTAGACCTCATAGTGATCCGCGCCCGGCACGGCTCCCCACCTGACCTGGGCCCTTGTTCCCTTGAAGGTGACCAGGAATCTTGAGTTCAGAAGTATGCTGTTTGCCGCTTCTGTCTGAGCCGGAGATGGTTCCTCGGAAGCAGGATCCGCTTCCTCAGGGCCTGGTGCGGGCTCGGTCTCGCTTTCATACTGCTCAGTCGCTCTTTCAGTCTCCTTCTCTGATTCCTTTTCGTTTTCTTTTTCGGTCTCCTTAGGCTCAGTCTCTTTTTGTTCCGTCTCCTTCTCCGGCTCTTTCAATGTTCTGATCTTAGCAGGAGCACTCTCCGCGGAAGGAGCGCGATTGTCGTCAGCTGCCCTGCGCTGATAGAATGAGTACTCCGTATCGCTCCTGAGGCCTGCGAAGGTCGGATTCTTCTGCCAGTTTTCTCCATCAATGCTGTATTCATACCCCTCTTTTGCAGTCAGGGTAACATGATCCGTACCCACATCTGAAACAGCCGGCGCCTCAGGTACATCCTGAATGCCCTCATATATCATAACCATTGCACTGCCTGTCTGTGTCTTGCAGTTATCTGCAGTGATCTGATAATAGACAATCAGCGGACTGTCATCAACATTCGTGATCGTCGGACTCTTGCTCAGAGTATACGCCCCCATCGTTCTTCCGTATCTTATTCTTGCACCGCTCTGCGGATCGCTGACGACAACATCAATGCCGTGCGGATTCCCGTCATAACGTACGTAAACAGACTCTGCCGTATAAGTCACAGCCTTTCCGTCAATTACAACCTCCAGTGGACCAACGGCATCTGTAGAATTATGATTGTCATCTCCAACTGCCTTATACCATACATAATAGGTTCCGGGCACGGTTCCGGCAGGAATACTAGGATAATAATCGCCATCGTCTGGTTTGGCAGACGCGTCATTGCCAAGAGCATACGTTAATGTTCCGCCCTCCGCGCTTCCTGCTGTCACAAGAGCCTGAGGTTCACCGCTGTATGTCAGCCCGCTCCTTACCCGTGGCGCACGGATGCTTACATTATCCCTGAGCACCGTGAGAGTACCGTTCGTATATGTGATCACGTAATTTGATGTAGTGTCCTTATCGCCTGACTTGATCACGGCATCTGATGGTTTGATTCCATATTGTCCATCCTCTGTACCTTTATACTCTCCGGCACGTTCAGTACTGTGACCTGTCAGCTTTACGGATGTGATCTTCTGTCCCGCGGCAAGTCCTTCCGCAGTTATCCTGCTTAGGCCGGTGTCAATCGCTCCGTTAAGCTTCACGGTCTGGTCATTTGCATAAACAGTTACACTCTTTTTCGCGATAGTTACTTTTTCCAGACTAGTGGCTGCAGTACTCTCGCCTGTTCCCTTCACGTAATACCAGACATAATAATCACCTGCGTCAGCCGCATGCGGTATAGCTATGCTGTATGTAGCGGGGGGCTGAGTATCAGTGCCAAGTCCATACATCATAGTACCGCCGCTGGCGCTGCCGGGAGTTACAAGATCATGAAATGAGCCGTCATAAATCAGACCCTGAACAGGTGAGGGCTGCACTGTTTCTGAAGCCGAAGATTGGATAGTTAGTTTAATAATCGCACGTGTGGACTTGCCGCTGTAATCCTTTGCTTCTATCAAGTATTGTGACTCACCCTGTCTTTCAAGCTTGAACGAAACCCTCTTTATACTGTTGCTTTCAAAATCCCAGCCGGTACTCTCTTTAGTCCCATCAAGCTTGATTGACACATCTTTAAGGCGCACATTATCCTCAACAGAAACATTTACAGCTTGAGTATACTCTGCCTGTTTATTGCTTAAGTCTACAGTTTTCCCATCTACCGTAACCTTAATCACGGGAGGATCTGTATCAGCGCTTATATTATACGATGCCTGTACTGTTCCCTTATAGTTGCTTCCGGACTTCGCCGTCACCACAACAGTGTACTCTCCCGCATCCACCGCAGCCGTTTTACCGCCTACGGTATATGCGTCAGCCGGAACAACAAGGCTGCTGTCTGTGCCGGCCTTCACGCTTGTCACTTCAACGCTCTGAGACAGACCGTTATACGGCAGAGTTCCAGCGCTGAGTGTCACCGATTTCAAAGCAGCCTTTGAAATCGCGAATGTACATTCCTTTGTTCCATAATAATTGCCCTTGCCGGTGACAATGATCTTCGCGGTTCCGGCATCGACATTATTCCTGTAAGATACGGCATAGTCCGTACCGGAAGTTAATGTGGTTTCCGTTCCCGAATACTTTACTGTTACTTCGGGAGTCTGCGCATTACCATTGTAGACATAAGGTCCCTTCTCAAAGCTTACGTCAAAAACATCTGATGCTTTTGCAGCGATGATACGGTATTCTGCTATCACAGTTCCATCATAATTACTATTTTCTTTCGCAGTAACAGTCACAGTATTCAGCCCAGGTTTGTTACTGTTGGCTCCTGCCACGGTATACGCTCCATCCGGCACTTCCAGCTCCGAGTCAGCTCCGGCAAGTACCGCATCTACCGAAACCTTCTGCTCTCCCGGTTTGTACACGAGTATGGTGTCACTGAGTATCACTTCCCTGATAGGAGCTTTTTGAATACTTACAGGGCTGCTGATTCCTACCGGCTGTGTGTCATTATGGTTCTTATCTCCCACAACCTTGTACCAGACATAGTATTTCCCGGCGTTTTCCTTTGACGGAACGGTTTCCTCCCATCCGTCAAACTCATGAGGCAGAGTCTCAGTTTCTGTGACAGCATATACCAGAGTGCCGCCTGATGCAGATCCGGCTTCAACTAATGCCTGCTCCTCCCCGTTATAGGTCAGCGTATCTGAACCGGCCTTCGGAGCCTTATTAACCATTGCATCCGATTTATTAATAGTAAACACAAGCACCCGTGTGCCCTGGTATCCGCCTCTTCCGCTTACCTTAACCTTCCCTGTACCCGCATCTACATTATCGATGTATGAGAGTTCATAATCCTTGCCTTCGGTCAGAACTGCAACTCCATTTTTCACTGTCACTGAAGGAGTTTTAGCCTTTCCGTCGTATGAAAAGCTTGTCTTAGAGAGGTTCACTTCAAATACGGAAGCATCTCCGGAAATAATCTCAAACTCAGAGCTGCAGCTTCCCTTGAAGTTGATGTTTCCATCTTCATCAGAAGCTTCGATCTTAACAGTGTATTTTCCCGGTTCCTTTCCGCTGTTGCCGGTCACTGAACAGCACTCCAAGGGAACAGACAGATCGCCTGCTTTAACCTCCACTATATCAACTGTCTTGTCATTCCCGTTATACTTCAATACAGACTGTGAGAGAATCACCTCAGTCAGTTCGGCTTTATCTATTACCGCAGCAACGCTTGACGGAGTGCTGTCAGTATGGTTCTTATCTCCGACAGCTTTGTACCATACATAGTATGATCCCGCGGAACTGCCTCTTGGAATGCTTACACTCCACCCGGACTCAGGTGCGCTTTCCTGACTCTCTCCACGAGCATAGTACATCGTTCCGCCCGCTGCACTTCCGGCATCCGCAAGCACCTGTGATGTTCCGTCATATGTCAGTTTTTTCGGCACAGGCGGGGTGATGGAAGCTTCTGCCTTTTTGATCTCGAAAGACGCTTCAGCTTCACCCTGCATGTAGTTTTGAGTCTCTTCCACAGAAGCCTTTACGACATATTCACCCGCAGCTTTCGGAACAGAAGATGTATAAGAAAGATCATCAGTGTCTTTCTTTTTATACATGTATGTCACTTCGCCATCGCCGCTGTTGCCTGTAACGGCAGGTGCCTTCGCTGTTTCACCATAAGACCAGTTCTCAAGTGTCACAACAGGATCAATGTCAGCCTTAATTATATCTACTGACATACATTCAGGGCTTATATCTTCATCATCGCCGCTGCCTGCGGGTTTGTACCAGACATAGTAGGTCCCTGCATCAACGCCGGTTGGAAGATGATCACTGTATTCGTCTTCCGGCGGTTCTTCATCCTCATTCCCGAGCGCGAACAAAAACAAGCCATTTTCTGATATCTCAACAAGCTCCTGGTCAGATCCATTGTATATCAGCCCATCTTTCCGCAGCAGACTGGTAACTGTGAATGACGCATCAGCATAACCATCATCAAACTCGGCAGTAATTATAAACGTATCCTGATCCAGATCCTCGAGGTATTCTTTTTTAAGTGTTATTCTCAATCCGTTCTCCGGAGTATCCAGCTCATACCCCATATTGGGAACTTCGATCTCAGCATCAGCATCAATAATAAGCCGGGAAAATCTGTCCTTCAGTGATTCAGAACTATATCCCTGGCGGCAGAATACAAATGACAGGCCATCTTGACTGCTGCTGATCCATATTGAATCATCACCTTCAACACAATAGTAGTCATCGTATTCAGACATTGGGATATCTCTGAATTCCACATGGATCGTATCATGACTGCAGATTCTCACTTCAAGACCGTCTTCGTCCGGCGTCGGATCATGAAGAACGATCCATTCTCCATAGTCATGTCCAAGAGCACTCTCAGTCTTTGTCTCGCGGCTGATCTCCTCGCCGCAAACCTGACAGTATACGACCTCATCATATGAGCCAGCCTCTTCACATGTCGGCTCTTTCTCATTTTCCCGTACTGATTTCTGACTCTTATGTCCCGTTGCAGGAATCACATCAGTCTTGAACTGGTCAGTAAAACCAGGATGATCAAACGTGGCCCGGATCTCTTTTTCTCCGCCTTCCGTGCATGTTGCTTCCTCTTCAAGTTTGTAGAGATTCCCGTCTTTCTCCGAAGCTGTCACGCTCTCTTTAAGGTTACAGCTGGTACAGGTGTGCTCAGCAGTAACTGATATATTACCATCAGCCCAGGTATATGTAGCCTCCCCCCAAGCATGTCCTTTCGCGGGGATAGAGGTTTCCTCAGGCTTTATTCTGACGAGCCAGCGCCAGTCATTTTCTTCAACCTCGACATACGCAATCTCCACAGTTTTATCCGTGTTTGTGATATATGATGCTTCTCCTTCACCTGTAATTCCTGACTTCGTTTTCTCCTCATCCGTCATTTCCCGGAAGCAGCCATCTATTGAGCCATCTTCAGCCACCATACACCAGTGTTCAATACTGCCTTCCTCAGTGCAGGTCGGCTCAACTCTGACTATCTCAACAAATGTGCATTTATAATCCTCACTCGGATTTATTTCTTTATAGCCGCAGCGCCTGCACTCCCGCTGTTTCCCCTCGACAGTATCTTTCCATTCGCCAAATACATGTCCTGTTGCGGCTATCCGAAGTTCTTTTTCAGCTCTCTCTGTCAGGGAAGTTCCATTATCCGTAAACAGCTTGCCGCAGACCTTGCAGCGGTAATGAGCCTGTGTCCCATCTTCTGTACAGGTTGCTCCTTTGGCCGCTATCACCTCCAGATCGCTTCCCTGCTCAGTATGCTTTTTATGTGGTGTAATCAGGACATGGACAGCGTATTTTCTATAGTTTTCCTTATAAGCGACATGTGAGCCGCTGATCATACCTGCTTTCTTTGCTCCGCCGTTTTCATCCTCAATGACCTGCACACAATGCTTCGGATTAACCTGTATGGAATAATCAGTCCTTATCGAGTTGGATATTCCCTTCACTTCACAAGAAGCATTTTCACTGATAACAACAGGCCCACCATTGTAGCAGTCGATTCCTGCCGCAGAGACTCCGCTTTTTGTCGCGAATGCCTTTACATGGCCAGACTGCAGTGTTACGCCGCACGAGAAAATCGCTGACTTATCAGCGGTCACGGATATAGAAGTCTCCGCCTGGCCACCAATGGTCAGAGGGCTGCTAACCGCATATATTCCTATATCCGCGCTTCCCGTACTTGCCGCTATCGTTCCTTTTCCGAGTATTGTGAGATCCTGCTGGGCATATATCAGAGCCCCCTTGTGTGTTCCCCGGATGCTCTGCAGATTATTCAGTGTGAGTATCTTTGTCGACGGATCATAGGATACGGTTCCATCGCCCAGAATATTGGAACAGTTTTCGTATGTCACCTGCTTATCGCCGATCCAGAGATCAAAAGGCTGCCCCCAGACAGCGGTCACCTTCACAACTTTGTCAGAATTAATGACTTTATCGACATCTATCTCCTGTCCTGCGGCATAGATCTTCGTATCTGAGCCCGCAGAAGAAGCAGGAACAGACCAGCCTGCAAAGTTCTTCCCCTGCGGTGCTGTAAAGTCACACTTCGGAAGAGTATACTTCTTCCCCGAAGGAACCACTACATAAGACATCGATCCACTGCCTTCTCCAGGAGCGAATTCAATCTTATTGCCTTCAATTTTATATCCGCAGACAGTACACTCATACTTTGCATTGAAAGTATGTTTTTCTTCTCCGGAGAAATATGAATCGCAGTTACTGCATATTCTGGAATGTCCATCCTCTGTGATACGGAAGGTTTCATTCTTATGCGGACACGCCTCAATCTTCACATATCTGCTGCGCTGTTCTATGCATCCCCGCTGAACGCGATTTGCCAAACTAAGTTTATCCTTTGCATCTCCTGCAGATACCATCAGATTCTCAGCAAGGTTGACCGTATTCGTCTTAATCGCTGCAGCCGCAAGACACTCGGTAAATGATGCACTCCATCCGTGATGGCCATAGTCTTTCGTTCCCGGGCGGTCTCCTCCGCCTGCAAGAAGCGTACCACCAGTCATTACAAACTTCCCGGCAAAGGGAACCTTATCAGATACGAGTACGGCATGTGTTCCTGAATTGGCGTCGCCGCCTCTCCAGCCATTTCCGATTCCACCGCCAGTTCCCTTGCCCTGCGCATAAACATTTCCGCCTGAGATAAGCACATCTCCCCCCAGGCCTCCTTTGCCATTGTCACTGCGGCCTCCTCCGATTCCGGAAGCATCAGAACCGCCCTCAGCCTTAACTGTTCCGCCGGATATGGTCACTTTTCCACTCTGGCTGCCGTCCTTTCCTCCTCCGATTCCGGCGGCATGTTTCGCGCCGATTGCTGTTACAATGCCGCCGCGTATGGTCACATTGCCGCCCATTCCGCCGCCGCGGTAATACTCGCCGCCTCCGATTCCGGCACCGCTTTCCTTTCCGGTTGCGGTTACAGTACCGTCATAGATGATGACATCACCACCCTGGCTCCCGGCATATCCGCCGCCAATCCCGGCAGCCTTATCACCGGCTGACGCAATAACTGTTCCGCCATAGACCGTCAGAGATCCTCCGCCTCGGTCTTCTCCGCCGCCGATTCCGCTTCCGTAGTCGCCGCCTGTTGCCTTCAGCGTTCCGCCATAGACAATTACAGTTCCGCCTGTACCTGCGTCTCCTCCACCGACTCCGGCGGCATACTTTCCGCCCTTTGCAGAAACTTCACCGCCATGAAGAATCAATTTGCCGCCGGCTTCCCCTTTGTTTCCGCCAATTCCCGCATTCGCTGACTCCACCTTATCGGTGCATATCAGTTTGCCGCTCTGTCCCGACTGGCACCAAATCGTAAGAGAGCCTCTGTACAAACGAATACCATACGCAAGTGTCAGCGTCGCCCCGTCACACAGGATCAGATTGGCGTCTCCTGACACAGTCAGTCTGTGACTGCTGCATGTTCTGCTTTCCTTAACAACATACCAGCCGTCACCAAGTGCCCAGCCCTGTCTTTCTCCAATGCTGCCGAAAAGAGTATAGGAGTTGCAATACCGCTTCGCCTTTTTCTCATCAATATATTCAACCGCGTTAGTTGTTTTTTTCTCGATCTTCTTATGTTCTTTTGACAGCTGCTCTTTGCAGACGCTGCAGTATACCAACTCATCATAAGAGCCGTCGCTTCCCTCGGTTGCTTCGTGCACATTCTCCCTCACAGGGGCAGACTCGGTGTGACCGGGTGCGGGAATGACCAGAGCCAACTCCTCAATCTCCCGCATGCCTCCCCTATCCAGAAAGTACTTCCTGCATCCGGAGCAATAATAGCTCGTCTTTTTGCCAGCCTTTGTGCAGGTTGCCGCCTCCCCCGGCTTCATTTCCATCGTATGCGTATGATCCAGGAAGTTTGTACTCCAGATTGCCTTTGCGGTATCCGCAGATACAAAGTCAGACAGAACCCAGCCGTAGAAATATCCTTTCTTGAACAGACTCGGATAGATTCTTGGATTCACATACTCAGCAATCTCTTTCGGCGATTGTTTGTTGACAACATTCGCGGAGGTCTGTACCAGGAATCCATGCCCGATCCGGGCAGACGGATCGGGCGGCAATTTCTCACCGCCAAGCTTGTCATAGATGTCTTTGACCCAGTTATACTTTTCATCTTTTTTTACATCATAATGATTCTCATAATAAAACACCGATCCTGCGATATTCATGACAGGATTCGACTTTTTGGAATCCGCCGTACTGTATCCGGTAGAATCAGAATAATTAGCCCCGGCTCCCGCCATATCCGGATGATCGGATATCACAACGATCTGCCCCCTGCACTGCCCCAGAGTCGGCATCTTTGAGAAGGTTTTAAAGGATCCTTCCGTGTACAGATACCTTTTATTGCCCGCAGCGTCGTTCTTTGCATCATAGAGTTCCTGCAGATGCGTTTTGATCCGCTCATAAACAGTCTTATTCAGTTTATTTGGATCCTCATTCTCAGTACCGGTTTCCCTGCTCAGGCAGACGATCACCGTTTCAGACGGATGAGCATGGAGAAAATCCTTCAGATACTGAAAGACGTGCCGCAGATTCATATGGACTCCGGTTCTGGTCTTACAGAAATAACGCCCATTGACATTCACAATCTTCCAGTCCAGCCAGTTTCCATGAACCAGCCACAGGTTCGATCCGTCATCCTTCGGGGACACACCATCACATTCATTTGACAGCCGAAGATCCAGATATCTGATTCCGACATCAAGCTGATGACCTTCTCCGTCAATATACAGCTCCTGGCATTGCGCATATTTATCATAAATAGAATCCGGCGGTGCGCCATAGTTTTTGATCCATTTGGTTGCAGCGTCATGTGTCCCGGGAATATTGATCTCGGAGAGCAGCCGGTCATCGTCGATCTTCGACATCCAGTTGTTCCCGCTAAGATTCTTCAGATCCTCTGCTGTCTGTGCACAGACCCTTCCCGGAATCCCAGGCAGAATTCCCATCAGAATCAAAAGTATCCCCATGATCAGAAATGAACTAATCTTTCTTTTTACATTTATGATCTTCATAATTTCACCTTAAATATCTGTGAGATTCTTCACATAACACTGCCTGATATTGTCATTACTCTTCTTCGTTCACAATCCTGGTTGACCTGAGGTACGCTACCTCCGGCTCCGTCGCGTTCAGCGCGAGTACATACAGCCACCCGTCAGCATATGCCGATGTCGGCTCGAACATCGTGCGGTAGCAGGAAACCTGATCCAGCGCTTCGAACTCAGCTGTACCATCCTTAAGAATGAAGGTGTCAGGCCCTGCTTCGGAGGTGAACACAAGGGCTATCCCCTCGCCGTACCCCTTCATCGTCATGTTCGACAGGAAGGTTTTCCCGGTCTTAGGAAGCGCATCGGACAGATCCTCCTGTTCAAATGATTCCTTCTCCGCATTCCAGGCCATCCTCAGAAGCAGCTTCTTCTCTCCGTCTTCAGTCCCCACGGTGCCAAGCAGATACATCACGTCATGGCAGGACGCGATATGGCATGTATATATGGAGTCCATCAGAGGCAGGCTGCCTGAAACCGGAATCAGCACTCCTGCATCCAGGTCTGCTCTGTAAAAATGAGTGATCTTGTTATCCACCAGAAAGCCTTCTGTCTCAGAGCCTTCAGCCCCGAAGCTCTCTGTCTCGGAGTCTACCGCCTCATGGCTTTCCGTCTCAGAATCTACTGCCTCAAGGCTTTCCGTCTCAGAATCTGCTGCCTCAAGGCTTTCCGTCTCAGAATCTGCTGCCTCAAGGCTTTCCGTCCCATCTTCCTCCGTCTCATCTTCTCCAGCTTCATCCATCGGCGCATCCGTCACCAGGAACAGACCATCCTCAAGCGCGAACAGCTGCGCGTCCCGGCATAGCTGCCCTGACATGGCTTCATCCCAGGAATCAGCAGCAGGATCGTAAGCCCAGAGAGAAGGCGTCTCTTTCTCCAAACCTGTTCTTGTAGTATAGCAGTACAGCCTTCCCTGATAAGGTACAAGAGCGTTGTTCTCCATCGACCTTCCTCTGACTGTATCCGGCAGGTCCGCGCAGCGGCTCCACTCCTGAGTCTCAAGGTTCATACGCCACAGAGCAGAGGCCTGCTCCAGCCCGTATACCGCCATCGCGTACAGGAACCCGTCCGAAGCCGCCATGCCGAACAGCCCGTCCGCCTGATCCTGTGTAAATGTGTCATCGTTCAGCGGAAGCGGCCATGTCCGCTCATAGAGTCTGCGGCCTTCCGAAGAGGCGGACGAAGCAAACAGCCGACGGAATACCGCCCCATCCTCATTTATGATCTTCACCTCGTGAGTTCCATTCTGCAGCATACCTATGTCCGCCGTGATCATCCGGTCGGTCCACTCCGCCGCCTGGAGCTTATCGCCGTCAATATACAGCTCACCTGAAGCTCCAAAGAAGTACCCTCTTACTGTCAGTGTCTGTCCTTCCGCTGAAGCGTCCGTGATAAGAGGAGCCTTTCTGGTGTATTCTGTCTGACCGTTAAGGTTCACTCTCCCGCCGGTGCTGCACAGCTTGGACAGGTCATCGTCATAATCGACAGCCGCGAGAAGCTTCGCCTTTCTCTCGAGCGCGGTCTGCCTTCGCTCATCAGGAGCCATATCCGATGTCTTTGGTTCATCCCTGGCGATGACCGCAAGGCTCGCCGTCACACACGGCGCCGCCATCGATGTTCCGCACACCGACTCATACGCGCCCGAAGCCATGCTGTCACAGCCTGCCGCTATATTATCAAAATACAGCTGCATCGATTCATCCGGTCCGTCTCCCGGCGCGTCAGAACTCGATATCCCGTATTCCAGGAGCAGGTACTTCTGCCCGTTGTCATCCCATTCGAATATCCCGTCAATCTGTCCGGGATCAACAGGGTACTCAAGATCATATTCATCCGAATCCGCCGCTTGATCCCGGTTATTCTCATGGTAATAAACAGTCTCTTTGACAAACTGTTTAAGGTCGACACTCAGCTCTGACCACTGCGTCGCTGATATACCCATGGTCATGGTCACACCGATTCCGGGCGCAAGTTTATGATCATGGAGTTCCCTTGACGACAGCGCAATGTCATACCGCATATCGACAGCTGCCGGGTGAAGCGTTCCATCCGTCTCCTCTTTCTCGCACAGCACCCCGGTAAGACCTGCATTGATGTGGCTGCCGTCACTCAGGGAGGCCTTCACAGCCGCATAGTCCGGCGATCCGTATTCTCCGCACGGAATCGCGATCCAGAGCGTTCTCTCTGCCGAATAAGCCTGCGGCATCCAGATCTCTTCATTATCATCACGCGTATGATGCTGCAGAGAGGAGTATGGCACACTCCAGCAATAATCATCGTCATATCCTGCCTGTGTTGAGACCTTCCCTATCTCTTCAGCGTCAGGATTCGGCAGGCCGTCTTCTGTGACAGGGCACTGATTGAAGAAGCGCACTGAGCTCTGCCCCCTGTCGAATCTTTCAACAGAAGCCTCCTCCGGATGCGTCTTCTCCGCCGCTTCAGGGAAAAACCTTTTCCTGTTCTCCTTTTTCGTCAATATCCCGTCAACTGTAAACTGCTCCAGAGCCTCCGGAACAGTTGAAAGAATCTGTGTGCCCGGCGCGAATACGTCCGTCGACATCAGACCGTAGTTCGAAAACGCTGCCTTCTTCCCGTCCATATCGGCAGCGTTAACTACTATGACATAGGGGCTGTTGTTCTGCCCTCCCATATCTATCGTCTCATCGAGATCCGACATACTGTTGCCGGACGCGTATACAGTGTTGACGCCAAGCTCTCCAAGCTTATTCGCCATTACGGTATGGATCAGCTGAGGTTTCATAGAACCCAGTGATACATTGACGGCCTTCAGGTTGACATCCTCCGCCACTTCGCACAGCCACTCGAAGCCCTTCAGAACATCGGAGGCTCCCTGGCCCATCCCGTCGTTCTCGGTCAGCCGCACGGCAAACACCCTGGCGCCGTTCGCGATACCGGATACGCCATGCTGATTCCAGGCAGCGCCGATCATTCCGGCAATATGGGTCCCATGCATGAAATGATCCGACACGTCCTTCTGATACTCTTCATCTTCCTCAATGGATGTGCCGTCCACCATCTGCCGTGTATTCACATTTATCCCGTGAGGGCCGCAGCCATACGCCTTCTGCTGTTCTTCGGTAAACGTGTACAGAACATCCTTGAGATCCGGATGAGTCGTGTCGATCCCGGTGTCCATAACACAGACCGTGCCTGACGCGTTTTCCTGATCCGTGTTCCAGCCGGGGACATTCAGACTGTACCCCGCATGAAGCGGCGCGGCCGGAGTCGAATAGACAGAAGGGCTGTCACTTTTCACATACCACTGAAGAAATGAAAGATCCGCCGTGCAGCTCCGTGATTCGCTGTCTGTATCTGGCACAGCGGAATCTTGATTATCAATTCCCTCTGCCGCCAAGGCGTTAATACACTGAGTATCTGTTTCCTCTTCCGCCGCCGCATGTGCGAGATAATTCGGCTCCGCCATGATAACCTGGGGTATATCGTACATGTCCCGCAGAAGCTCTTCCGCCGTACGGCCCGGATCCCTGACAAGAAGTATCTGAAAATGATCCTCGCTGCTGTTCCCCGCGTCCGCAAGTCTCGCGCGGACAAGGGATTCATATTCCGAACCGCCGGCGTTCCTTCCGGAAACGGCGTTAAGGATGTGGCTGCGGTCCACTTCGGCCAGAAATACCGAATCTTCGGTTATGGCTCCGGCCTGTGACGCGTTGACGGTAACGACCGCCTCTCCCTGCGCATATGAACCCTCCTTCAGCAGAGCATCAATCAGCCTGCCGGATAATTCATTTCTCACACATGCATTGTCCTGAGCCTTCTCAGAGATCAGGTCTGTGCCGGCCGGCACACAGGCTGTCCCCGATATGGCAAGAGAAGCCGCCAGAATCACCCCTGATAATCTCGTACTGTTTTTTGTCATATATCCCCCCGTCACGACAGATACGCATGACCGCAGCCATGCTCCTTAGTCAATCATAATGATGCCGAAAAACGCTGTATTTTATCAATGCCATTATCTTCAGAGCCTGAACGTCCTGTCCGACACCCCGAAGCGGACCTCTCATCAGAACAAACCGTTGATATAATCTGTCAGCGCCTCTCTGTTATAGAAGTTCGCCGGCTTGTCTATACAGTAATCAGGTTCCACCCCTTCGTCGATCTCATAATAAGAGCCGTTCTTTACATGAGACAGATTGTTCGGGGATGAGATCTGGAAAAATGATCCCCATGCCGAGGTCAGCTCAAGTACCGCGCAGCTTCCGCCGCCTGACGTCTGTCCTATAAGAGTTACATCATGCGAATACTTGAACATCGCGGGAACCAGATTTCCGCAGGAGAAGCTCTGTGGAGAAATCAGGCAGTACAGATTCCTGTCAGCCACCGTGTCTTTCTCATCAAACTTTCCGTCCAGATTCACGTCAGCCTGATAATGGCTGGTAGACTGTGCGCCGGTAAGCATGCTCTTCATGCTTACCTCCGCCTCGCCGAGAAACCATGAGGCCGCAACCACCGCTGCGTCTATATCTCCTCCGCCGTTCTGGCTCATATCCAGTACGACATTCTCGATGGGGCTGTCCTTTCTTGTGATCTGTTCGTGAGCGTAGATGATCAGCCCGATTGTGTCGATCTTAGGATCATTCAGATCAAAATCAGTGCTGTACTCTCCTTTGTAATAGTCCTCAACAGGTCTTGTGACATTAAAGGAGTCAAATGTGACATATGCCGTGTTCCCGACCTCTTCATATGGCGTTATCGCGTGATCCGCACTGTTTCTCGCAAGCTTCAGCTTATCGGAATATGCGATATGCTGATTCACCGACAGCCCGTATCCGTCCAGTGAATCAGGCTCATAAGTCCTGAAGGAGTTCATATTAATGCCTGAATGCAAATCGTCCAGATAAAATGTGATGACGTCTTTCAGAGCGCCATCCTTGACATCAGGATTATTGCTCAGCAGCTTATCCTTGTAGCCTGTCTCCGTAAACAGTTCATCGAAGCTGCTGATCCCGTGCAGATCCTTCAGGCCATATAATTTATCCATTACCAGGCACAGCTCGTTGTAACCGAAGACAGCCAGAGTATCACTCATCTGCCCGCCGGGACCCGAGGCATACATCAGTCCGACCTTTGTGAGACCTTCGTCATTCCTTATGCCATTGCTGTTTGTCAGAAACACCGCTTTTTTATTGAACCCTGCATCTATCAGGCACTGTATTGACAGAAGAAAATCTCCCATGGTCTGCAGAGGCATCAGGCGCAGCCCGTTTTCAACAGATGTATAGAGATTGATATGATAATCGGCGAGATTGAGCTTTACCTCTTTCCCGTACCGGTCATAGGAGCCCTTCTTATTTCTCTTAAGAAAGACTTCATTCCCGTCTTCGTCCAGGACAATCGTTGCGACATTATCCAGAAGGCAGGTATCCGTTGACCTGTGAATGAAGGCGTCATAATCGTCAAAGAGAATGGTGCCCTTCTCATAGTCAATCAGCATCGTATATCCGTTGTCCCTGGTGACCTCCGCCACAGGGCCGTCTGTTTCCACGTGCAGCGAATATCCCTCATCCTTCAGGAGATCACGGTATACCGAAACAAGCAGATTGCACATATCCTTCAATTCTATATACGGCAGGTCATCGACGCCGTCTATAAAATAGAGAGGAAGTTCAAAGGTATTCTCCGCAAAATACATGAACCCAGGATAGACTCTCCGTGAGATAGAAGGGTCACCTTCAGTGATCACTTCAGGATCCTCTAAAGGTGTATCCATGAATTCCAGGTACCAGGCCAGAGGATTCTCCGCCTCAGTCGTCAACGCTTCGGCCTCTTCTGATTCGGTCTCTGCCATAAGATCTTTGAGCCAGTCTGATTCGGACTCCGTCATGAGCGCTTCGGCCTCTTCTGATTCGGCTTCAGTTATAAGTCCTGCGGTCACGTCGGATACAGACTCTGCCATAGCTGACGGAGACACCGCTGACATGAGCAATGCGACGGACAGGATAATCGCAGTGTAATTCTTTCTTCTCATCAGATTAACTCCTTGATTCATCGATTCCGCTTCGGCGGAATCGCTCGCAATGTGATTCGTGATTCTTTATGAGATATGGAAGTCGAACGAGGCTCCTCCCTCCATGTGCATGTTCCCTCCCATCAGCTTCGCCGCGACAACTGCCGCAATCAGGAGAACGACCAGGACGATTCCCAGGATAACAAACTTCTTGATCTTGCTCTTTGTTTTCGCGGATTCGATGGCCGCCGCTTCCTGAGCCCTTCGACGCGCGCTTGCTTTCTCATCCAGCTCCTCCCTTGCCTTTACAAGCTGGGGATCATCCGCTGAGAAAACCGCGCCGCAGCTTGGACAGTTGGGAAGCGTCCCCTCTTCCCACACGATCCTGCTGCTGGTCCCGCAGTAAGGACATATAAGCTGAACCGTCCTCTGTTCACGCTCCTGTCTCTCTTTTTCTTCTTTTTTATCAGATATTATCATCCTGGTCAGTTCTTTAAAATCATCTATGTCATCATGTAAAGACACTTTATGTACCTCCTGTTGTCATATGCCGGCTCTTTCCGAAAGCCGGATGCTGCAGAACCTGATTATAATCATGCATCATTTTCCCGGATACAATAATAGCAAAACCAATGAAGAATTCACAAGCCCTGTATGCAGAAAACCGCATTATACTGCTTGTCATCCGTTTCGTACTTTGGTAGGATTAATCACAAACATGGAAAGGACAGCATAAGATGAATAAGTACAGAGATTATGACAACTACCTCAAGGAATATCCCTCGGAGGACGGGTATTTCGGAAAGTACGGAGGCAACTATCTGGATGACCCGGAGCTTATCAAGGCCTTTAATGAGTACGCCGAGGCTTATAACACCATCGCGCAGTCCGCTCAGTTTATCGCGGAGCTGAGAAGAATCCGCAGAGACTTCCAGGGAAGACCGACGCCGGTCTACCATTGCCAGAATCTCTCCAATTATCTTGGACGCACGCAGATATATCTTAAGAGGGAGGATCTCAACCACACCGGAGCCCACAAGCTCAATCACTGCATGGGAGAGGGGCTTCTCGCAAAGTACATGGGTAAGAAGAAGCTGATCGCTGAGACAGGTGCCGGGCAGCACGGCGTCGCGCTGGCCACCGCTGCAGCCTACTTCGGTATGGAGTGCGACATCTATATGGGAGAGGTGGATATCAAAAAGCAGGCTCCGAACGTAACCCGCATGAAGATGCTCGGCGCGAGAGTCGTGCCTGTCAGCTTCGGGCTCAAGACGCTGAAGGAGGCAGTCGACGCGGCATTCGCGGCATACGCCAAAGAATACAAGGACGCTGTCTACTGCATAGGAACAGCCGCCGGTCCACATCCCTTCCCGCTGATGGTAAGAGACTTCCAGTTCTGCATAGGCGAGGAAGCCAGAGCACAGTTCATAGAGCAGACAGGACATCTTCCGGATCAGGTTATCGCCTGTGTCGGAGGAGGCTCAAACTCTATCGGTATGTTCACCCCGTTCCTGGCGGATCCGGTGGAGCTGATCGGTGTTGAGCCGCTCGGGCGCGGACCGAAGCTCGGTGATAACGCCGCCTCGATCACCTATGGAAAAGAAGGTGTCATGCACGGCTTCAACAGTATCATGCTCGCTGATGAGAACGGTGATCCCGCGCCGGTCTACTCCAACGCGAGCGGCCTTGACTATCCTGCCGCCGGGCCGGAGCATGCGCTGCTTCATGACATGGGCCGCGTGAATTACACCACGATCAGCGACGACGAGGCCATCGAAGCCCTCTTCCTTCTCTCAAGGCATGAGGGAATCATCCCCGCCATTGAGAGCTCCCACGCCCTCGCCCACGCGATAAAGATCGCAAGATGCGGCCATCCGGGCTCGGTCCTCGTGAACCTGTCAGGCCGCGGAGACAAGGATCTTGACTATGTTGTAGAGCACTATGGATACGGCGACGAATTCCTGAAGAAGATGGAACAGCCGCGATGAAATATATGCCGATGAGCAAGTCTCCGCCTTCCCGGCTGAATGACTTTCTCATCGGCACTATACATCTGCGGATATAACAGTCTGATGCTGTCCCTGCAGTTCAGACACAATCTTAATCTCTACTCCGCTGTCTTCTGCCTGCGGCGCAAACCGTCATGAAAGAGTATCCTTCACATATTATGATAAACCGCCAAAAGTCGATTACGGATTGTTCCGCGTTTCGCGCTCACACAATCCTGCCCTGTAGACAAAGCACAGCATGGTAATGTCGTCGAACTGCGGCGCGTCTTTGACAAACCCGTCCATATCCTTTCTTACATTGTCAAGAAGCTCTTCCGGGGAAGCCTCCGGCGCGCGGTTCAGCGCTGTGAGCATTCTGTCAGTGCCGTACATCTCATTTTTCGCGTCTGTCGCCTCCGCCACGCCATCCGTGTAGACAAACAGACGGTCTCCCGGATTCATCTCAAACTCATGCTCCCGGAACGTTATCCCCTCCATGGCAGCTACCGCGGGTGAATGACGATATACTGACAGCTCGAACTCTCCTCCCTTTCTCAGTACTGCCGGATGTTCATGGCCGGCGTTGGCGGCCATTCCCTTTCCCGTCGAAAGGTCAAGAATAGCAAACCAGACTGTGACAAACAGCTCACCCTCGTTGTTTTCGCAGAGCTGGTCATTTACATAGCCCAGAATCTCAGCAGGACCTCCGCCCATCTGCGCGCGGTTTTTGATCAGGGTCTTAGCAATAACCATGAACAGGGCAGCGGGGACGCCCTTGCCGGAAACATCAGCCATCACAAGTCCAAGACGGTTCTCATCGATCATGAAGTAATCGTAGAAGTCGCCGCCTACCTCCTTTGCCGGATGCATGGTTGCGTACAGTTCAAATGGCCTTCCTTCTGAGAATGCTTCAAAATCCCTGGGAAGCATGCTTGCCTGTATCGTTGTCGCCGCCGACAGTTCACCGGCTATCCTCTGCTCTCTCGCGGTTGCTTCCTTCAGGTCGGCAATGTATTTCTGAAGAGAATCCGTCATCATATTGAAGGAATCAGCAAGGCTGCCGATCTCGTCATCTGTGCTGACCTCCGTACGGCTGTCCAGATTTCCGGCGCTGATATTCTTCACATCAGCCTCAAGCCTCTTGATCGGATCTGATATCCTCCTTGAGTACCTGCCCGTGAGCATGGTTACAAGCAGCAGTATAACCGCACTTAGAAGCAGGCCGATCTGGATGACATTTGAGATTCCTCTGGATACAGACGACACGACAGACTCGGTATTCTCTTCAATGCTGTCCATTATGGAAAATACCGGCTCAACAACATCAGAAGCGCGCAGCTGAATGCACAGGATCCAGTTTACAAATGAAATATCCGAGAAAGCGATATAATACCCGCTGCCTTCACTTACGACGAAGGTAATACCCTCTCTCTTCTTCAGAATCTCGTCTCCTGCCTCACGCAGCCTTTCATCCCTTCCTTCATCGAATATGCTGCCTAAGATCACATCAGACTGATTCACACCTTTCCCTGCAATGTAATACCCTTCGTAGTCGATCAGAGTCGCTGAACCCTGATTGACGATACCGTCATTTCTCATAGAAGCGCTCAGCTTCGACATGAGGATATCCAGGCTGACGCAGCCGGCATATTTGCCGGCGGTATCAAAGAATGGGGCTGCGCATGTCAATACCAGCCCTCTCCCGAAGGTATCCTGATATGGCTCGGTAAAAATTGTCTCCCCAAGATCTTTCACATTGCTGTACCAGTCCAGCTCTCTGAATTCACAGTAGCTCTCACTGTCAGCGGAGGCATTGCCGGAATCCGGAACATACCGGAGCATCAGGCCTTTCTCGGTCGCCACGTGTATAGAGGCAATAATATCATTGTTGCGGATAATCGGAGCGAACACATCCGCCATATTTCCCATCAGTCTGCTCTCATCTCTCACAGACTCATATGAGATGCTGTCGTTGGCCAGTACTCTCTGCATGACCCATCCCCCGGCGTCCGCAGAACCAGCTGGCAGAACCTCCTTATCAGGATATTTCCCGGGATTCTCATATAGCGAATGCGCAAATGAAGACGCGTAATTAACAGCGTCAGTGAAGTCAGCCAGCTTCTGCTCCAGCAGCAGTCCCTTGGCATTCACATAATCCTGAAGATTATCCTCCACCTTATCCAGTATTGCGTCAGAACTGATCTCAGAGGCTTTGTCTCCAAGAGCCTTGGAATAAGATACCGCGTCCTTCCTGATCAGAAAAACTGCCGAGAGGAAGGCCACAGTTGACAGTCCCAGCGTGACCATGGTGAAGGTAAGCGTGGTCAGGATCAGCTTCTTTGAAACCGAGGAACGCTTCACAGTCTCACCGCCGGCATCGGACGCCGGTGTTTTCCTCAGATCCGAATAGCACAGCTTCGCCATGACGGTATCATCCGCCATCAGCGCAGCTATGATGAGGAGTATTCCGCCGAATATCTGGAAAATGGTCGCGGGGATATATGGCAGATTCATCAGCCGGCTCATGAAGGGATTGATCAGCAGTGTGACGACGATCACTGATGAGAGAATCAGTGAAGTCTTCAGAGCCGGGACATGCTTCTGACAGGTGATCTGCAGCAGTCCGCATATGACCCGGATGAAGATGCCCATCAATACTGCGCTGATCCAGAAGTTCTTTCCCGAATGAAAGCTGATATTCCAGCCATTGGCAACACTCTCGATCAGCCAGCCTCCAAGAGAGAATAACAAAGAGAATATGATCTGCGAGAGTGTCAGCTGAACAGAATCCTCCCTCGCTCCAAGGAAAGCCACACTTACGATATAAGCCGCGAAGAAAACGTCCGCCAGCAGCATATATACCACATCAGCGGAAGAAAACACCCAGTCCGTATCAAGCCCGAACAGCAGCAGAAGCGCGATAATGGCGATGACCGCGGCTATTCCCGATAAGAAGTTGACTTTCTTGTGAAGAATTAAAAGAATCGGCAGAAAAGCCAGAAAACTCAGACTCAATATGCTCGATACCAGCACAGCATCCATGCTGCGTGAGCCGAGCATAAGAAAATAATTAAAGCCTGTAAGCTCCAGAGCAAGCAGAATACCCTTCAGAATGGTACTCTTCCTGATTGTCACAAGCTTTTTAAGCTGTACTGCTCCAAGCAGCACCAGACCGATAAGATTGGTGAAACCGATAAAAGCAAACGGTGAGACCGAAGCCGGGACATGCTGCAGGAAAAAATACTGAAACGCCGACAGAAATGTGATAAATATAAGTCCTACAGTCGAAAGACCCTCTTTTTTATGTGTCATAATTCCTGCCTCTTTGCAACAATAATCCTTCTGCATCCCTGAACGCCGGCCGGCCTCTATCGCTGCCTCTCTATGCAGGCGGTATAGCTGTCAAGCAGAAAGACCGGGTGGTACAGCATCTTCATATTCCGAAGCCCCGGGATACCCAGATCATCCTCCAGATTGATGTAGGGATACTTATCGCAGACCAGCTTTGCCATCTCACTGATGCATACTGGGACAACGTTTCGTGAGATTCGGGGACTGTACTTTACGAATGACTGATCATAGATCCGGTCCGTTGAAGGGTAGCCGAGCAGATATGCCCACTCCCTGTCTTTCGTCTCGATATAGATGCCTGAAAAGCCGGTCGCGGCCGGATCTCTGAGCGCGGACAGCAGAGCCTGATGATCGTCTTCAGCGGCATGCCCTGAAGGCAGTTCCCTGATCTTTGTCTTTTCAAGCAGCATTTCAGTATCCTGCGGAAATGCAAGCTCTCTCACACTCCACTCGCAGTCTCTGGAAAAATGCCGGATCTTTACCCTGTAGTTCGTGCCGGAACCGTTATCCATGAGCGCCAGTGAACGGCTGGAGTACACATATTCGCTGGTTGACGGCTCGCAGGTGATCTCGAAGCCCATCGTCTCCAGCCATTCAAGCTCAGACTCAGGGACATACACAAGCTTCAGCTTCCCGGAACTGTTCCTGGCCCCTGAGCCAGACAGACGGCCGGAATGCTTCTGTCCCGGAGCATCCATCCGGTCTTCCTCATGCAGCAGAGACATGACATAAGACCGGCAGGCAGCGGTATCTCCGACAGGATAATAATAGCCCCCGTCATATTCGCTGCGCACTACATAGAACCGCTCGTCTCCGTCTATTGTCAGGCCGAAGGTCGACTGCCATGTGTAGACTGCCGGAAAAGAAATAACCGTCATCTCCTGCATGCTCTTCCCACGGCAGCTCTCCATCCATTCCCTGTCCGTCAGACTGACTTCCCGGAACATAATCTGCGCCTTTCCTTTTCAGCGGTTAAGATGATCATCTCACACATCCTGCGGCCCTTCATACTGCAGATCATCATCATTGTCTTCTTCCTGCGGCCCTTCATGCCGCGCATCACCGCTGTCCGCAGGCTGCGGTCCCTTATAACGTATCGCAAGCATGGTAATGTCATCAAACTGCGGAACATCTCCGTCAAAATCATCCACTGTGCGGAGCATATGGTGTACAAGCTCCTCAGGGCTTGCGTTCTGCCTTCTGTTCAATGCCTCAACCATGCGGATCGGCCCGAACTGCTCATTCTCCGCGGTAGTTGCCTCCGGAACTCCGTCGGTGTACAGGAAGAGCGTCTGCCCTCTCTTCAGATCAAACTCGTAATCCTTGTACCTTACGCCAGGCATACCGCCGATGACGAATCCGTGTTTGTCGTGCAGCAGCTCAAATACGCCTTTCTCATTCTGCACAACCGGATACTCATGGCCCGCGTTAGACGCGATGATATGACCGGTGGAAATAGTGATAATGCCGAACCAGACCGTGACAAACATATCCTCGTCATTGTTCATGCAGATCCTGTCATTTGCCCGTTCCAGAACCTCATGCGGCGGAATACCGAGCTGCGCGATATTGCTGATAATAATCTTTGCCATCATCATGAAGAGAGAAGCAGGGATTCCCTTGCCGGAAACATCAGCCATGACAACGCCGAGGTGATCATCGTCAATAAGGAAGAAGTCATAGAAATCTCCCGCGACAGATTTTGCCGGTTTCATCAGTGCGTATACATCGAATTCATCCCGATCCGGGAATGCCGGAAATGTGTTCGGAAGCATGCTCGCCTGTATACGGTTGGCGATATCAAGCTCTGTTCCCAGCCTCTCCTTCTCTTCCGTGACTGCTGTCAGATTCTTCATGTACCTGATGATGCCCAGCTGCATCTTCTGGATATCCTTATACAGATCGTTGATCTCATCCTTTCTGCGCTTCGGGACCTCTACGACAAGGCTTTCAAGATCTGATTCATCCTTGGCTCCAAACGCTGACGCGTCCCTTGCCAGATCACTGAGCGGATCAGAGATGACCTTCCTGATATAGTAGCTTCCGGCAAATGCCATGATAAGGAGAATGAACATGCTCTGAATAATCATCACGAACGCGAACCTGTGTCTTCGCGATATTACCTCATTCATGTCAATATCGACTCCAACGACCGCCGGGAAGCTGCCGTCAGAAGATGCGACCGGTTCCGCGCAGGTACACAGCCATCCGTATTCTGACCTGGTCACCGTAGCGTCCACCCGGACATTCTCTGTCTTGTCATCAAGCCCATCCGCGTTTTTCTCGTAAAACCCGAGAGAAAAGATTGTCTCGCTCGGATCGAGGAGATACATTGCGCCATCCTCTCCGAGATCCTGTACATAGAGATATTCCACCTGTTCATTCTTCTGCAGGTTTCCAAGAAGGTCCGTGTAACGGACATAATCCTCGTACAGTCCCTTCTCAGTAAGATAATTCTCAAGCACTGAACTGTCGTCATCAGCCTCTGCGCTCTTTCTAAGCTCCTGATACTCCTGTGAAGCCGCCGTCTCTCTGAGCTTTTCCAGATAATCTCCGTCCAGAAGCGATGCCGTTGTAACACTGACCCGGGCGGCCCTGTCCTGATAGAGATTATCGACTTCACGGCTGTGAGTAAAATAGCTGCCGGCAAGCAGAAGGACTATGATAAGGCTGAAAAAAACAAACAGCACCATTATCAGCTCTTTACCGAGTCGGTTATTTTTTTTCTTCATTTCCAAATATCCTCATATAAATATCGTACCTGCATTCATGCTCTCAGGTATACTCACATCATTTCGCTCTGCTTCCGGACTTCCGCCCGAATATCAGGCCGGCCAGAAGGAATCCCGCAGCCAGGGCGGCGATCACACCGGCGATGACAAACAGTCCCCGCGACACACCTACGACCAGCGCCCAGCTGAATACAAAGGGTCCAAGCGCCTGAGATACATTTTCAAACAGACTGTATACGCCGAGCGAGCGGTCTATTCCGAAGCGCACAACCTCATCCTGATCCGTATAGAAGCTTGTCTGCAGCGGAAGTCCGAAGCTGTCTGAGAAGCCGAGGATAACCAGCGCAGCGAGCAGTGCCGGAATCGATCTGAAGAACGCGGCCAGTGAAAACGCGAGCGCGTACATCAGCGCTGACAGAGTAAGCCCGAGGCGCTTCTTTCTCAATCTCGTAAACAGATTGGTCATGACAGTGCTCAAAGCCATCACACACAATCCGTTCAGCAGGAAGGAGTAACCGACATGGGTTTCGGTCAGTCCCCACCTCGTTCCGATGATCGGATACAGGTAGATCAGGAAATAGCTTCCGGTCAGTACCGGTACGACGAGCATCAGGAAGAAGCTCAGGATATTCGGTGAAAGTATGAACCTGCGCCACGACATCTGAGCGTTCGTAGCTTCATCCTCCGGCACACCTCCGGCAGAATCAGAGTCATCGGACTGCGCGGCATGGATCAGGTACTTCCAGACGATGGCCAGCAGACTCAGGCTGCCGACGGCTGTCAGTGCGAACAGCGCGGCGTTCGGAAACCAGTTCAGCAGGAAACCGCCGAAGACCGTACCCGAGTTGATGCCGTTCAGCGCCGCGGCATTGTAGTATGCAAAGCCTGTATCCTTCTCATTGCCCGGCATATCCGCGATCATGACATTCACTATCAGCAGGATAACACCCCATCCGGCGCCTATCACAAGGCTTCCCAGAGTGATCATCCAGAAGTTCGGGATGATACGCAGCGCAAGCCCGGCGGAGAACAGAACCGCGCACAGAAGAGACGCCCGCTTCTGGGACAGCCTGCGGATCATGCCGGCGCCAAGCACAGAGAAGAGCGCGCCGGATATAACCTCCGCGGAGAACGGGATCGCCGATATCACGGCTGTAGAAAGCCATGGAAGCTTAACGCCTGCTGCCAGCTTCATCGCGTAGGTGGGAAGCACCGCGGTGGTCAGGTTCGTGAAGAAGAAGATCAGGAATACGATCATGCGCAGCATCCCTGCCGGGATCGCCGGCGCAGCCGGTGTGCTGCCAGAAGAAGATGATACCAGAGCGTTATATTCCCTCTGCCCTCTCACGAAATAAATGATCTCGATCAGACACATGACACCGACGGCCGTGACCGCGATCAGATTAAGCAGCAGGTCAATGAAGAGCTTCTTCATCTCTCTCTCAAAGCTCTGCAGGTCTGTTCCGACTTCGATCAGGCCGACTGCTTTCCCGTCAGGTCCGAAGATCGGATCCAGCACGAACAGATAGCTGCCCTCCTGACTGCGGTTAACGTACTGCCTGCCGACTCCCGTTGTCAGGATGGCCTGTTCCTCGGAGTCTTCATATTCCCAATCATAGGGGAGCAGCATGGAATTCTCATCCATGGAGTAAGTCAGCGTGATGGTATCGTACTCTCCCAGAACCCGGTACATGGTGCAGTACAGTTCATCTACGGAGTCGGAGTCCGTCTTGAATACACCATCTACCGCTTCCTTGACAGCCATGTAATCGGCGCCCATATAGTCGGATGATTCATCCAGTCCCATAAACGCGTCTATTGGCATCCGCTCTTTAGTCAGTGAAGCACTGTATTCCGCCTTGTCAAACTTGGAATTATAAAGCTGTTGTGTAAAGTTCGGAAGCAGCGTCGCGATCAGCATCGCCGCCAGTGCGCCTACGCTGATAAGAACCGCGGTAACGATACGCACCATGGAGCTTGCCTTCCTGACCAGATAGAAGGCAAGCAGAATCACATCGGTTAAGAGGCTGATCACCAGAAGAGCAAGGCAGCCCCAGACAATACAGGTTACTAATACCAGTCTCCTGGACATGGCAAAGGAATCAATCTCCTTGCTCTGACCATTATCCCAGACCTGAACAACGCTCCCGGTTGTGGAAACAACCGAATAATCCGAGTTGACGCTGTCACAGACCTCCCGCTCTGACCATGGAATATCACCGCAGAGGAAAGTGACACTGCCGTCAGCTGTATCAATGGCATCCAGGCAGCGCAGACCGCGGTCAGCGGCATACAGTGTACCGCCCAGACAGCTTACCGCGCGGGGAACGCTCTCGAATTCCTCAGCATACTGTGAATTATCGTACAGAAGCGCATCATTCACACCGTCTTCATAGCGGTATATTCTGCCGTTGAATGTGCAGTAATACAGAGCTTCCCCTTCGGTATCCCATACCGCGTTCAGTATCAGGCTGTCCGCGTTCTTAAGGGGAAACTGACGCGACCAGGAGTTATTAATGCTCCGAAGAAGCATCCCGTTGTCCTTCGTGATTATCTCCGCAGCACCACCGTCAAACGCAAAAAGCGCCACGATAGACGGGCGGATCTGTTCCTTCGAAGCTTCAAGCCGGTTCAGTCTTTTCAGCTGAGAGCCGTCCGGAGAATACTTGAGAATGGATTCTTCCTTGAGGCGGATACCGTTCCTGATGCGCTGATCCTGGACATAGACATTCCCTTCGTCATCCGTACATACTCTTACCGCTTTTTCAAATTCGTCGTCAGAAGACAGAACCTGCCACTGAAGAATACCGTCAGAAGAAGCTTTCAGAAGGCGCTCTCCCGCCTTGTCGATCACAATCAGGTTTCCGTCCCTGTCCTCGCAGGCGGCAACAACTTCTGTCATGGCATAAGGCTGAAAGGGATTCACCATGAGCCAGTTCCGAAAGAAGAAGACGGCTGCCAGGGAGAACAGAAGCATACATATGCTGATAATTGTGATGATTGTTTTGCGTTTCGAATTCATGTTTCTGTAATACCTTTATCAGATCTTCTTTTTCTTCTCTTCAGCCTTGCTGAGGAATCTCTCATTCCGAACAATGAAGCGCTCGTGTGTGCCTTCTCCAATCTTTCCATATACATCGAAGACACTGACATTAAAAACAATCCTTCTTCCGTCCACAAGAGCCACCTCCGTATCACATGTGACTGCAAGCCCCTCCGGAGTCGCGCTCAGATGGTTTATCTCAAGCTTTGTTCCCACGGATCCCTCGCCCATCTCAAGAAACGGCGAAACACTTCTCCACGCGGTTTCCTCAATCAGGCAGATCATGGCCGGTGTCGCGAACACCTCCAGCTCTCCGCTTCCCATCGCCTTAGCTGTTTTATCATGTGTAACGATTATTTCCGAATGTCCCTTAATGCCTGTCTCAATCACGGATTATGCCTCTCTTCCCGCTTCCGGCACATATATCCGGAAGCCACTCGGAGTTATTATAATGCAGGCAGACAATCATATCAAACCTGTCTGCTTCCCAGTATAACTTAAATGCAAATAAAAGGAAAAGGCACTTAACAAAAATCTTTATGATTTCCCTGTGGGAATCAGTATCTTTTCTCATCAAAAGATGCATATGACAGCTTCAAAAGGTTTTCTCCTGAGCTGCCATATGCATCCTGTTAATATTCATCGTCATCTGAGATGATCAGGCCGCCTTCTCGAGTTTGATCTCCATGCTGGAGCCTCCGTCAAAATGGTACACCGTCTCATCCGCCTTGTAGCCGTCCGGCACCACAAGGACATGAATCTCGTAATCACCGCCGTCGGCGTCTTCCAGACTCGCGATACCGTCCGCGTCAGTCGGCTTCATGCTGCAGGTGTTGTCATCACAGAACTGAATCACCACTCCCTCCACAGGACCGTCTTCATCGGTTACAGTCACACTGTATCCGGCCGCTGCATTCACAGCAGAAGCTGTATTATCTGTGCTGTCTGTACCTTCTGTGTCTTCTGTATTATCCGTGTTATTCGCTTCAGCATTGCCAGCCTTCATCTCGTTGAGCAGTTCGTCAATCGTCTGTTCGTACTTGTCAACCCTCGGTCCGCCGATCGGCATAGTGAGCACTTTCCCTTCCTTGTCGACAAGGATGCTTGTCGGAAATCCGGCAACTATACCAAGATATTCCTCAGGCATTATTACGTTCGGATACTCAACCCCGCATTCTTCCAGGTATTCTCTGCCGTAATTGTAGGTTTCCTCGTCAGGCGTCGACTCATATTCAAGTCCGACTATTCCGCAGCCCTTCTTCTGAAGGTTCTTATGGATCTGCGCCAGCTCATCCATCTCATCCATGCAGAACGGGCACCATGTCCCCCAGAAGTTCAGCATCGTGATCTCATTTTTTGCAAAGAGTTCTTCACTGGTAACAGTGTTTCCGTCAATGTCAGTAGTTGTGAAGCTTATCTTCTGACCTACCATATCCTTCTCAGCATCCTTCGGCGCGTAGAAATCAGCCTTCTTCTCGGCCTCAATCAGTGCCTGCTCAAGCTTCCCGCATTCCTCCGCGTACTCCTCACCGATCTTGCTGTAATACTCGTCCGCCGCCAGGGGAACTGAGTAGAAGGTATAACCATCCGCGTTTCCAAGCTCCTGCATCCTGTCCCTGTCCACTTCGAAATCACTGAACACATCCTCAAAAGCCTGAAGCGCCTTGTCTGCATCACTGTCCGTTGCCAGTACGGGAGCTATATAGAACATCCCGGACTTCAGCTCTGCTGTATCATCTTCAGTCCGATCCGATGCATTTAATAAGTTCTCAGCATCATCATACGGCATTCCTATATAGTAAAATGCAGCCGCGTACGAGTGATGATCCTCATCAATAACCCCAATGGGATATGCGTCAAGGTACCCTTCAAGAGAATTCAGTTCCTCCGGAACACGAATATCTATTCCGGCCGCCTCAAGCTGCATCTTGTCGTCGTCCGATGCCATCGCGGCTGTGCTTAAAGATAATGCAAGAAGCGATCCTAATATCAGAGCTGCTGTTTTCTTCATAGTATACATACCTTCCTTTCAAGTGATACACAGAGTATAAAATAATCGATCGCTGAATCCATATGATCTGTACTGTCCTGAAGAGCGGACAGGAATTCGTTCCCGGTATCTGAGAAACGCCTTTCCGTTACCACTGCTTCCTTTTACATCTGATTATACGTTTCTTCGATAATTATGAACAACATTCAGGAGCAGACTTCACGCAAAAAACACAATACTTATGCACTTGCGGCTTTCCTCATTTTGCAATAAACTTATGTAAAGGTATAGCAAACCCGTTTGCACTGAAAAAAGATGATGTAATTGATGGGATTTCGATGAAGAAGGAAGAAAAAACCAATGTGATGCGCTTTCTCGACGGGAAGAAAATTCCGTATGAGAGCCATTCATATAAACCTGACGCTTCCATGAGCGGCGGGCAGATCGCCCTCCTGCTTGGCGAGGATCCGGACCGCGTATTCAAGACACTCGTAACATGCGGCAGGAGCGGGACGTACTATGTCTTTGTCATTCCCGTGATGGCTGAGCTTGATCTTAAAAAGGCCGCTAAGGTTTCCGGTGAGAAGGCTGTAGATATGATTAAACAGAAGGAGCTTCTGCCGCTGACGGGATATGTTCACGGCGGATGCTCCCCTGTCGGGATGAAGAAGCACTTCACGACATTCATGCATGAGTCGGCCGCAGGGCTTGACAAGGTCTTCGTGAGCGCCGGACGCGTAGGCTTTCAGGTCGGTCTGGCTCCTGATGACCTGATACGCGTTGCTGACATACATCTGGCTGACATTATCCGGATTGAGGATGTCCATGCCTGATGTTCGGATTCAAGACCCGCCTGCGAGCCTTGCGCGCCTGTCCCATGGCTGATGTCACGGGTCTTGCGCGATGAAGAATAAGCCTGAACGGATGGAGATGAGATATGACCATGATAATCAATGGCATCAGAACATTTGTCAAGTCTTTCTATGAATGCTATGAGTCAGTGTACAGCTATATGGAAGACGACCAGAAGCTGCCGGAGGTGAAGACTCTTGAGTATATCTGCACCACCCTCCTCAACGTCAGTACCATGTGTGAAGAGAGCCGGTATCCTTCGTTCAGGGTATGCTTCATACCACCTGATTCCGAACTGCTTGCCGCGTATATTTATTCTCATACTCTCATGTTTGAGACCCCGTTCCCCTTCACCGAGAACACTCTCAACAAGCTCGCTCCTGCGCTGAATCCTGATATAAGCTACCTCATGCTCGATATAAGGAGCGGTGAGTTCAAAGTCATCGGAATACTCTCGGCGTTTACCATATGGGAGAAGATTCTTACCAGAGAGGTGGCGACAGGCAACCGTCTGCCCAGGATTCCCAATATCTTCGTCAAGAATCCCGGAGAGCTTGAAGCCTGTATCGGAGAGGCGTCTGTTGTTAGCTACAGATCCGGCAATACCGTATTCTTCCGCACCAACACATTTACGTCGACACTGGCAGCCGCACAGCTGTCAAACGGATCACATGTCTCAGATGATCACCGCCTGAAGTTCATATACCGTATTCTGTGGAGAATACGGCAGAACAGAAACGGCGCGCTCATCTTTATAGTGCCGTCCGAAGAATCATGTTCGGAATATCTTAAGATCAAATATAAGCTTCCGATACGTTTCCTGTTCAGCAGCGACGATATACCAATAAAGCACACGGCGAATAATAAGGCAAAGGAGCTTGTCACATACGCTGAGCTCATAGCGAAGTTCACCTCCGTTGACGGGGCCGTTGTCCTGACTAAGGACCTCGACCTTCTCGGATTCGGCGCCGAAACCCTCGTCGACAATGTCAGCGGAAAGCATCCCCGGATGTGCTTCATAGACTGGGATGGGAAAGAAGATCTCAACAAGAGCTTTGATGACAACGGCATGCGGCACAGGGCCTGCTACTATATGTGCGACAAGGTTGAGGACTCTGTCGGAATCGTCGTCTCACAGGACGGTATCATCAAGTGCTGCACCAGGAATGACGGGAAGGTTATGGTGTACGATTACGTGTCCCTGCCGTTTCTGTAAACTGCTCAGGCCCGCTGCGCAAACGCAGCGGGCCTGATGTAGCTTAACATCCGGCTCAGTCTTTCTGTCAGGCAATAAGCTGAACCTTGTCAAGACCCTTCGTCGGAAGCTTCTCTTCCACCGCCGGCATCATAATGACGCTGTCCAGGGATTCCGGCCTGTCCTCCTCAGGCGTATTCAAGTACTCAACTACATTGATTACATTATCAAGTCCCGCGAGAATCAGGTCAACGGTATCATAACCGTTTTCTTCTTCCAGAACATCAGACGTATCTTCATCCTCTTCGTCCCCGGCAAAGGAATCAAGCAGCTTCATCAGATCATCAGCCATGCCGTCAAGATCAATATCAGAAATATCCGGTATTGACTCACTCTTCGATTCAGCGTTCTCTACCGTTTTCATAGCCTCAGCCGCATACTTTCCCACATCAATCCATCTGTCACCTGCCAGCACGGCAGCGCCGTTGACCTTTGTTCCCGACTCAGTCACGTTGAACAGCATATAGAAAGTCGGACTGTCCTGAGTAACAAATGTTATCTTATTCGTTCCTTCTCCGGGCCATGCCAGAGTCTGATTTATGAGCTGCGGAAGCACGTTAACCGAAATATCCGTGATGGCATCCACCATCTTATCGTCATCATTCATCAGGTTGTCAAGGTTGTCTATCTTAAGGTCTTTCCCTGTCATGTGTATACTGTCAAGCAGCTCCTTAACGATATCGCCGAATGATTCTCTGTTCTTCTCATCCGTGAACATGTTTATTCCGAGTCTGACTGCTGTCTGTATGAGCTGGCCGGCTATTTCGGCATTCAGCTGGACACCTAACAGTCCCCAGTTATCATCCTGGAACGCTTCGGTGTCAGGAAGCGTCAGCGAGCACAGCTTCTGTCCGAGCGGAAGCTTGTCCGGCAGCCCGGTGCTCTCAAGCCTCTCCTCTTTGATCAGGGAATCAAGGCTGTCCCTGTATGACTCATTTCCGGATACCTCAAGCGCCCATCTCAGAAGCGGAGCAATCCTCGGATAGTCCGCCAGCGGCGTCATCCCCATGGCTGCCGCGGACCACATGCTCGCTGCCTCTTCTAAGCTCATGCCGTCATTCAGACACAGCATGGCTGCAATCCGGTTCAGCAGCGAGGAATTGATGTGCACTCCTCCGCGGTCATTCGCGTCGGACTTTCTGTCTGTATTCGGGCCATAGTAGACATCCCACACATATTCGGGCTGTGTCATGAAGTGAGGATCACTCATGCTGCGGACTATGCTGCCGGTATTCTCGCCCAGCATCCACTCTGTGTCATCGGTATCATCGTAAATGAACTCGCAGAGGTTCCCCATAATATCCGACATCGCCTCATTGATCGCGCCAAGGTCATTTTCATAGAGATTCTCATTCATCACTGTTCCCGTGAAGGTATGTGTGAATTCGTGAGCCATTACATCAAGGCCTTTGACAAGTCCGAGAGGCTCGCCGGCCGAATCGTATCCTGTATACCCGAACATGCAGTAATTCTCAATATTGCCGATACTGCACGCATTTTCAAACGCCGCTCCGCTGCTCGTGCACATATCCTTCAGGATGATGACGTCGGTTCCGCGGCCGTCCGGCCCGTCCCACCCCATATTCTTATAGAACATGTAGGCGCGCAGATAATTGTAAAACATGAACAGATCTTCATTGTCCCAGCCTGTGTTGTCATCGGTACCGACAAGCACAAGCTCATGGTCATCGCCATATGCCGCCGTTTTGAAGTCAGCCACCGCGATACGGTTCTTTGCATCTCCGAGATACCATCTTCCGTCCTCTTCAGAATGCATGACCGGAACCGTGATCTCTCTTGCCTCACCGTCTATGTCCGTAATCTCTCCTGTGTAGGAGTCCTCCGTCATTCCTGCGAAGACATCCTGCCTGCGGTAACCGGTTCTTGATTCTTCATCATTCGGCTCAGAGACCGGAAGGCTGAACTCATATGTTCCGTCCATTCTGAGATAATGAGCCAGATAAGGATAGTCGGAATCCCGGTCCGGATTCTGTGTAAAGACTGTCCAGAGCACAAGATCCGGAACCGGATCCTCCTCTACATCCAGATTGAGCGCGGATTCCATGTCATCCTGCTGATAGTAGATCCTGTCAGTGTATTCTGAGAGTACTTCAGCGTCTGAATCAAACTCCTTCTGCATGTACGCGCGCACGTTGTCTTCCGCCTCTTCCTGCGCAACGGGCTGTCCTTTTCCGTCAGCGTCCTCCACAAGTCCGCTGAACACCGCGGATACATTTCCGTCCTTATCCGCAGCTATTTTCACAACGCTTCCCAGAACCGTCTCACCGTCAGATACCTGCTGAAACGTGTAGATGAGATTGTCATTATATCCAAGCTCCGAGACAAGTCTCATATCAGTGTTCTCCGATCCTCCGAGAACCGGCAGCAGCTGGTAGAGTCTCTCATAGGCGTCATCCACGCTGTGCACAGCCTCTATCGCCTTGTTTTTACTGATGTAGTAGACTCCGTCTTCGTCCTCGAGGATCTGTGTACCGGGATCCGCCTCATGCAGCTGTGACTGTGTAAATGCGCTGTCTCTTCCGCTCTTCTTCATGGCGTCGATACTTTCATCCCATTCCCTGAGAGTTCTTCCCGATTCTGATCTGAGATCCCACTCGTTAGCGATCGAGAGTTTCGGATAGGTTATCCGGATCGCTGCATCTTCGCTCTCCTGCTCTGTATCAGTGATTTCCTCCTCTGTCTGCGCCCCGGTCTGTGAGGTATCTGAAGATCCGGCCCACGCCAGTGATGTCGCTCCTGCTGAGGCGGTCATTGTTCCCGCCAGCAGCCAGGCCATAAGTTTTTTCTTCATAGTCTTTTTCCTTTCTTGCGTATCTTCGTTGTCCTTGATGGATTAACTGATTTCTGATTATGTCCCGCATTCTGTTCTTATCTTCCAAAAAACTGCACCCTGCCGCGGACGCTTCTGCAATGGTCCGCACCGGGGTGCATTACAGTTGCTCCAGGTTTAATCCGAATACTCCATGAGTTCAAACTGAATGATTTTTGAGTTCAAACCGATTAATTCCCGAATTCAACTGGTTATACGATTTTAGTATTCAAAGGGATATGTGCATATACAGGCGTTAACAGTTTTTTCACAATGCCGCTATGAATTCGTCTCTGATACCGGAGAATGAATCTCCGGCAAAGCCGAAGTCCTTCTCCTTGTAGTTCCATAGCGCTCTTCCGATTCCGTGGCGCTTCATGGCGCCGTGGATGTCCTTCAGCCAGCGCAGCGCATCCTGGCTGTCAGCGAGGTCTATGACACCGTACTCACCGCAGTACAGCGGCACCTGGTCTTTTGCTGCCTTATCGATGGCAGGCGCGAAGATAGCCTCAAAGAAGTCCTCTCCTGTTTTATCTATGCCGTCCCTGAATACGATCCCGGCGAGATCATTTGCCAGATTCATACTGTCCGAAGCCTCCCTGTAGGCATCAAGCTTCATCGGATATCCTATGCGGAAGTCATGAGGCATATTTTCGACCCAGTACGCGCCCTGATGAGTGAATACAATGGGCTCATAGCAGTGGAAATTATATACAATCTTCCCATCCAGAGGTATGTCAAGGAGCGGTACGCTGGCGACACTGCTGTAGCGAACTCCGCCTATTACAAGATAACTGTCCGGCACGACTGTACGCATCATCCTGACATACGAAGAGGCCACCTGATTCCATGCGTCGGCAACTTCATGCAGAACAACCTCATTGAGGGGCTCGAACGCGACCTGGTCAGGATAACCGGCAAACCGCTCCGCGATTCTTCCCCACAGACGGAAGAATCTGTCCTGAAGCTCACTGTCGTAGAAGAATCTCTCCCTGTCCATGTCCTTCTTGAGCGGATCAAAAGAATAGCCATAGCATTCATGCAGATCGACCAGCATGTTGAGACCATATTCTTCACACCATTGTCTGCAGTTCTCAAGATAATGGAATCCATCCTCCTTCGCAGTTCCGTCCTCCTCCTCAAGCAGCACATAGTCGACAGGAACCCTGACATGGTCGAATCCGATTCCTGCTATGTCTCTGATGTCATTCCGCGTAATGAAACTGTCAAAGTGCGCCTTGTCATATGAGTCGAACTGTGATATCCATCCGCCAAGATTAACGCCCTTCTGAAAGCCTTCAAATATCCGCATTAGAATTCTCCTCTCTGTTTCATCATTATTATCATGACCTCTTATGACGAAGGCATCCCGCAAACACGTTACCTGCCCTCCTGATACAGCGACTCAAGCATCTCAGGAGTCATCGAGATTGCCTTATTATAGATCACCTCACCCCTGCGGTTCAGAACTATAGTCTGCGGCAGGGTGAACCCTCCGTTGACTATTTTAAACACAGTATCGTCCTTCGAGTCTGTTGTGAACTGTATGTCATATCCCTCGTCCGAGATGAATTCGGCCGGGTCGTCCTTCGGCGCGAGCGAGGAATGGACCGCCAGTACGGCGACATCATCCTTATATTTATTGTACAGATCATTGAAGTACGGCAGCTCCTGCACGCACGGGGTACAGTATGTCGCCCACAGATTGATGAAGGTGACCTTACCGCGTGTATCAGCCAGGTGGAACGTAGATCCGTCAAAGCACTGTACCGTGAAGTCCTCCAGCTGCTGCCCTACTTCATATCCAATCGGAGCACTGCTCTCATATGAAGTCTCCGCAGTATCATTCGGTTCAGTTTCTTCCTGCCCGTTCTCATGCCGGGTCTGATTCAGCTCAGTCTCTTCCTGCTCTGTCTCATGCTCCGGCAGGACCGGCTCCCCGGCTTCTGTCTGGTCATCATATGATTCTGTCTGTGAGGCTTCAGACTCTATTGTCCCCGTCCGTGCGGTGGCGATATCCGCTTCCTCTGTCTGCGTGCCAGCGATATATGCTTCCTCAGTCTGTATGTCAGTGTTAACCGTCTTCTCCGTCTGAAGCGCTGCCATCTGCACATTTCTGCTGTCAGGGACAGGCGCTGAAGCTGCGGCCTTCTTCACCGCCGGATCAAGTATGTTGAACCACAGAAGCGCGAAGCACAGTACAGCCAGCGCGATTCCCCAGACTATACGCCCGGTTTTCACGCCGCTGCCTGACGAGCTGCTGTCCGGGGAGTTCACACTTCCCTGTGAGCTTCCGCCCTCCGGAGCTTTCAGTGTAAGCTTCCCGGCCTTGATGGAGATAGCGTTCTGTCTGCATACCTCCATGCATTTGCCGCAGTTTATGCACTCATGATCCCCGACTCTTCTTATATCCATGCCGCAGCTGCTCACACATGCGCCGCAGTGATTGCAGCGCTCTGCGTCAACCTTAACACCGATTATGTTAAACCTGTTGAACAGTCCGTATATCGCGCCAAGCGGACAGATAAACCTGCAGAATGACCTGTAGCAGAACACGCAGGCCATACCGATCACCAGCATGATCACAAACTTGCGGGTAAACAGGATGCCCAGCATATCAAAAAATGACGGGTTGGCCGGCAGCAGTCCCATAGCGCCCTCGAAGGTTCCGGCCGGACAGATGTACTTGCAGAAGGCCGGCAGAGGGAGGTCGTGAACTATTCCGTACCAGAGCGTTACCGCCACTACGAAGACAATCAGGATCACATATTTCAGCCAGGACAGAGCCCTCGTGATCTGTGACTTGGGAATCTTGGGGGTCGGGATCCTGTGAAGCAACTCCTGAATGAGTCCGAGAGGACAGATCCAGCCGCAGACCGTCCTTCCCAGTATCACGCCGTACAGCATGATAATTCCGAGCACATACCATCCGGCACGATGTCCTGTCGATGCCAGAGCATTCTGAATCGCCCCCAGAGGACACGCATATGTCGCTCCCGGACAGGAGTAGCAGTTAAAGCCCGGTACACAGAGAGCCTTTGTACTCCCCCTGTATATCTCACCACTGATGAAGCCCCGAAGATGCGCGTTGTACAATAGGGCACTGTATAGCTGAACCAGACGTCTTGTCCCCGGGCGGAAGCTCTGCCGCCGGGATGAATTCACCTTATTATTATCCAAGGCCAATACACTCCGTACATATATTGATTGCTTTTATCAGGACATCATGCATGCTGCCGTTCCATATTCCCGCTGCGATGAAGAAAACCGCAGCCGCAATAACAACTGACTGGAGGATGACCATCTTCCGGTTTCCCGCATCTTCAGCGCTCTTCGCCGCAGCGGACACCTTATCTTTCTTACTGCCTGCCAGAGCTTCTGTCATGGTTCCGCCGGAGAATCCTTCCGTCATGGTTCCGCCGGAAAGTCCTCCTGTCTTACTTCCGATATCTCCAGAAGTATCTGCTGAAGCTCTCTCAGATTTCATCTGTGCCTTCAAAGCTTCTATCTCTCTACGGATACCCTTCTCTTCCAGGATCCCCGCGATCATCAGACAGGCAATGCCGGCGCATACCCACGGTACTGTTCCACGCAGCAGGGCAGCAAACATATTCTCAAGATTCTCATCCTGAAAATGTGCCACGTTCAGGAGATACACAATCACCGGCACCATGCAGATTCCGAATGCGGTCCATCCTCCGGTACGGACATGCCGCTGACCGGCGCGGGCAGCATTCACCTCCATGCTCTGACCGGTGACACGGCCTGATATCAGATCCCTCTCCGATCTGATGTCTCTGACGCCCTTGTTCTCCTTCTCATCGCGGATTCCGAGTATCAGTCCCGCAGCCGCCATTCCGACAGAGGCAAAGAGCACCGGCGCAATGTATTTAAACTGCTCAGCCACTGCCTCGACTGTATATATGCTCTCAAGAGGATGCTCAGCCCTGCGGGCGCTTCCTTCGCGGAATATCCTTATGGCGGCAGTACTGAGCATGACAAAAAGCAGCACGCACAGAACTGTCTGAATAATCAGATAAACTTTTTTCCTTGTCAAAAGTCAGTCCTCCAGGTTTAATTCTAATATACTTTGAGATTAACCTTCCAAAAGTCGATTACGGATTGTCCAGCGCCCCACAATCAGACCTGCGTCATCTCATCTTACCACAAATCCGTGAATATGAAAGTGAAAGAAGCTGCCGTATCTGTCAAAAAGATACAGCAGCTCCGCTGTTGTCAGAATTATGATTACAGTATCAAAAGCCTGTATCCCACGCAAGCTTGCCTGCAGCGGGAGATGGGGGTGTTGACGCCTTAACCAATATAGCCTGCCAAGACTTTATAGTCAGCGTAACTAGTTTTTTACGATGGGTGTATATCACACCGCGGCCACGGCTTTGACGGAGCCTCTTCGAACCGGCTGCGCGTCAAACAGATAATTACCGTCAAATGACGGATCCTGAATCATCATAAGGAGGTTTTCAGCTGCCTTGCGTCCCAGCTCCTCCTTAGGATGCGGAACGGACGACAGGTCCTTAATCCTGGCTATGTTCGCGTCATCAATGCCAACTACCGATATATCCTCCGGCACGCTTATACCTCTCTTCCCGAATATCTCAAGCAGCTGGGACGCGACTTCATCGTTGTAGCACACCACCCCTGTCACTCCGTCGAGGCAGCTCATAATATAGTCTTCGATCATCTTCATGTCCTTGACCATATCCGAATCAAGCAGGATCGTACGTCTTGCGTCAGTGCGCAGATGATGTTTCCACATCGCCTTCAGATACCCTGAATACCGGAAATGGCCCTGTCCGTCCTCAGCGTTGAAAATGGCGGCAATGCATGTATGCCCCTCCCCGATAAGCAGATCGGTAGCCTTCTCCGCAATCAGCGCGTCGTCGATTCTGACGCATGGCTGGCCGAGCTGCGGATATGAAGCATTGAAAAACAGGATCGGAATGTTCCTGTCCAGAAGTTCCCGGTACAGTCCCAGATTGGGATTCGGCATGGCGCTCTTTGCCGGCTCTACGATGATTCCGTCTACGTCATCCCTCTCAAGTATGGTTTTCAGAATCGTCTTCTCGTGGTGTACACTGTCATTCGTAAAGGCCAGTCTCGTCGTGTATCCCGCCTTTGACAGTACACTCTCTATCCCATGCAGTGTGGGGGGGAAGATATAATAATCAAAATATGTACTGATAACTGCGATGTTCTTGTAGCTGGGACGTTCCCGGTCTTTTCCGCTGTCTCCGACATATGTTCCGCTGCCCTGAACCTTCACCACCATATGCTGTGATTCCAGAACTTCGAGCGCATGTCTGACCGTCTGACGGCTCAGCTTAAACTTCCTGCACAGGTCGTTTTCTGAAGGAAGCCTGTCTCCTTCTTTCAGATCTCCGGAACGGATCATGTCCTGAACCCAGCTAATGATTGTCTGGTATTTTGGTTCCCTTTCCATTGTCTGTCACAACTCCCTTCAGAAGTATACCCGCTGCGGCGCGCTGCACAATACCGCACTCCGCCTTTCGGCAAAGTGCGGTGAAACTCTGTCTCTGTTACTTGATGACCTTAAGGGATTCTCTGTCTGCAAATACCGCGACAAAGATCAGGAACACGACACCCTGTACAAGCTGCATCGCCTGAGTTGTCATTCCCATCATAGTCAGTCCGGATGTCAGAACTATGTAGAGGAGAGATCCGACTATAACATTCAGGAATCTCGCCTTGGCTCCTCCGGAGATCGGCATTCCGCCAAGAACAAGAGCGATAAGGATCTGAGTCTCAAGCTGGTTTCCGCCTGAAGCGGTAACGGAACCGACCTTGATAACGTTGACGAAAGCGGCGAATCCGGTGATGGCGCCCGCCAGCACGTAGATCAGGAATTTGGTCCTGTCGGTGTGAATACCCGCGAACTTTGCCGCCTTCTCGCCGGCGCCGATAGCTCTCAGATGAATACCGAACTTGGTAAAATGAAACGCCACAAATCCCAGGATTACCACGACCAGCGTGCAGATCAGCTTGAGTTCGTCCTTGTTCATAAGGATCATCGTAGCGCTCGCGCCGACCGGAGCGTCAGACGTCAGGTACTTGATGATGCCGCGGAACAGGAACATGGTGCAGATCGTAACGATGAACGACTTGATCTTGCGGTTTACATAGAAGAAACCGTTGATCGCGCCGATTCCCGCTCCTGTCGCTATTCCCGCGATAACAGCTACCGGAACCGGAGCCACTTTGGAAACCATGCAGACAACGATGGACGCCATACCCAGAATAGAACCCTGGGAGAAATCAAGACCGCCCATGGTCATGATAAAGAAGACGCCTGTCGCCGATATCATCGTCACGTAGATCTGTGACATGACCAGTGAAGGGTTCTGGATCATCCTGCCGTTTGTCAGGACGTTAAATACAATAAATACAGCTACCAGTCCGATGATCGGCAGAAGCGAGCGGACCAGTGACATTCTGGACAGCTTACTGAGTTCTGCGTCCCTCGATACTGCCCCCGTTTTTGTTTGTTCAGCCATTGCTCTTCTCCTCCTTAGACCATCTTCGCGATCAGCGCATTTTCATCAAGATCCGGATGACGCTGAAGCTCTCCATTGATCTTTCCGTCTTTCATAATATATATACGGTCGCACATTCCGATCAGTTCCATAAGCTCCTCAGAGATCATGATGATGGACTTGCCCTGTTTGCGCATCCTGTCCATAAGCTGATAGATGTCCTGCTTGACCTTGATATCGATGCCGCGGGTCGGGCTGTCAAGCACCAGGATATCGGAATCCTTGCCGATCCAGCGTGCGAGAACGACCTTCTGCTTATTACCTCCGGACAGATCCGATACGAACTGGTTGGTGTTGACCATCTTGACGGACATCTCCTTCGCGTAATCGTTCGCGAACTTCTTCATCTTCGATCCGCTCAGGAAGAACAGCACGGACCTGAGAGCATCCAGAGACGGCAGGCAGATGTTGTCGCCTATGCTCTGGTTCATGACAACAGATTCATTGTCACGGTCCTTTGAGGTATATGCGATACTGTGTGAAATCGCCTTCGGGATAGAGTCGATCGATGTGCCGTCAGCAAGTGTCACGCTGCCGGTGCGCTCAAAGGAAGCGCCGAAGCACGCCTTTCCGATCTCATGCATGCCTGACTCGGACAGTCCGCCGAAGCCAAGGATCTCACCCTTGTGAAGATCAAATGAAATGTCGCTGATCTGTCCCGGAACGCTCACATTTCTCACTGAGAATACCACCTCATCTGATACCTTCTCATCGTAGTCAGAACGGTAGTAATCGCCTGTGACCTCACGGCCGACCATCAGTCTCTTCAGGTCATCCTCGGTGACGT
>DFHY01000115.1 GCA_002371345.1 Lachnospiraceae bacterium UBA3711 | reverse complement strand
TACCTTTTTGGGGTTCAGATCATTCCGGCACTATAGAAGAAACACATACTGATGGCTGGAGAAAAATAATACTCCGGCCTGTGTGCTGGAGATGAACAGATTTGATACAGACAATGGAGGTGACACTATGCTTATGGACCACGATGACGCGAAGGAATACCTTCGATCAAGAATGCAGGACTATCTTGTAACCCATCACCAGGTAAGGAACCTGAGAACCAATTTCCAATGCGTGAATGCGTCAGCGCATGCCCACGCAGACCGTAACCCGTCGATGCACTTTTATCCGGACTCAAACCGGTGCAAATGCTTTGCGTGCGGAGTGTCCTATGATATTTTTGAGTTTATCAGGATAGACTTCGGACTGAGCGGATTTGATGAAACCTTCAAAAAGGCGTGTGATCTGTATGATGTTCAGATTGCCCGTTATGTCAGAAAGGACAATGATTACCAGAAGGCGTTCGGACAAAGATGCAGTGAGCATCCAGGCATTTCCGGTATGCCATACGGGAAGGAATTCCGCCGGCCGTCAGGCACGATCAGGGAGATTCCGGATCAGATGTCATATTACGGAAGGTGCGTAGATCTGAGAAAACACTCTGAGAAGGCTATGTGTTATCTTGCAAAAAGAGGTCTTCAGGAAGAGACGATCGACTACTTCCAAATCGGATATGATCCCTCCTGGCATCACCCCGGAACAAGGAACCGCCCCACAGAACGCATCATTATTCCAAACAGTTCAAACAGCTATCTCGCAAGAGTTCTGGATGATACCTTGATACTTGGAGAGTATGATCATCCAAAAATGAAGGTCGGAAGACAGCACCTGTTCAACAGCCGCGCGATCCGTCCTCAGAGCGTGGTGTTTGTTGTGGAAGGCGAGATTGATGCGATGTCCATTGTCCAGTTCGGCATCCCCTGTGTTGGTCTCGGAAGTGCTTCTCAGTACAGGAAGCTTTCGGATTTCCTTCGGCTGAATCCGGACAATGCGAAAGGATCATTTTTCCTGATCTGCCTTGACGATGACAAGGCAGGGAAAGAACGCGCGATGGATCTTTCCAGGCTGCTCGATACGGACGGATTTCAGTGTGCCATGTCCAATGGTTTATCCGCCCCGTTTAAAGATCCGAACGAAAGGCTCCATATGGATCCGGAAGGACTGGGAGATGTTTTGAGAAGAGCCTGGAATGAATGTCAGAAACTGAGAATAAGAAGAGAATCAGCGTAATATCAGATCTGTTTAAGGAAAGCTCTGTTCATATGGACGGGGCTTTCCATTCAAAATAAAGATATAGCCGAGATTAAGGAGAGAGGATACAGAAGAGAGCTTTACAGATGGTAGAGGAAGCACAATTTATATGGTAAAATAATCATGAAAATAGTGAATGGATGATCATTCAGGACAAGGAGTAATTACATGCCACAAGGATCGGAGATCGAAGTAACAAGATTAATATCAGTACGTCTGGCCAATAGTTTTGAAAGAGGTGTGTACTATGCGAATCGACGGTAAGGAAGTTCCAGTAGTAAATATGCTGTTTACTGCTGAAGAGTTGAAATGTCTGGAACAGGCAAAGGATAAACCAATTGTTTATGATGAGGACAGTCCGGAAACAACTCCTGAACGGGCTGCCAGATTTAGAAGGGTTAAGCCGTCAAAAGCAGCGGCAAACGGTCAATAAAAACAGCAAAGCAGATTTCCTTTTAGGATAGCTCTGTCCATACGGATGGAGCTTTCTTCATATACACCTGATAGTCATCTGACGCCGCCTCTGAGAGAGCAATGCTCTTCGGGTGGCGTTTTAAATTGGAGATGCCCCAGTTCCGGCACTATGGAAGTGAAACCATTTTCTGAGAACAGGAGGACATATCCATGAAAGGAAAGACTACCTACCAATTCAAAAAGATTCTTTTTCAGAGCTCCAGGATCGACATCGCGGGCGGCTGGCATGTCGGGAACAAAGCCGACAATCCTGCCTGCAGGTATCCGAAACGAGGAACGGACAGGGATCTCATCTACAACCACTCGGCAATCACATTGGAAAACCTCATGTCAGGAAAACTGAAGGCAGCTTTGCTGAATATGGAGGACGGAACACAGATTCTTTATTTTCAGTACCAGTCATCTACGAACGGACAGATCCAGGCTGTTGTCATGCCGGAACATCCTATGAGGATCGAGGTGGACAGGGACGTTGATGACCACTACGCGTCGTATCTCGCAGTCCAGTTCATGAGTGCCTGCTACCTCCTGATTTCTCCTGATGCAAGTCCGTATGGGAGTATCCGGGAAGGCTTCCTTTTCGCTCCTTTTCATGATCTACATGACACACTATATGTTTCTTTTCGAAACATTACAAGAACTGACAGTCAGATTAGAAAGCATGACAGCAGAAATGGAGCCCTTTCGGACTCCATTGTCAAAGACAGAACCTGTCCTGTTATCCCGCAGTCTCTCTCTGCAGCCGGCGCATCAGGCTCGGTCCGTCAAGCGAAGTAAACAGCTCGAAGCGGGGAGAGCAGAAGAATGCTTCCAGTGTCTGTTTCCAGCTTTGGGATGAGGGTGTTCCGGATTTGAGCACGGCTCTGTAATCATCACAGGCAAGTTTCACTACGGCGGATGAAAGATCCTCATAATCTCTGGTACTCATAAGAGCCCCTTTCTTTTTTTGCAGGTGCGGTTTCAACTGGTATGCAGAAAAATGCCCGTCTTCAAATGGAATCGAAGACGGGCTGGGAATATAGCATTGCGGAGGCAACCCAGGAACGACATGCCTGTATAAGTATCTGTCCGCAGCGTAATATGAAAACAATCTTCGATGAACAGGTTCTAATCCTAAACTCCATCCATTTGCGGTGGTGCAGCATGATCTCGTCATATTCGATACAGACGCTCTGTGCGATGGATAAGGTTTTCATTCGGATATTCCTCCTTCTTCTGTGCTGGAAAACGGTATGCATTTTCTGACAGGTCTTAATTCCATAGTGCCGGAATGGAGGAATGTTTTTTGTGTGATTATGACGAAGGAAAACCGGAATCGGAGAATGGACTGTCTGACGGGCTTCTGACGATCTGGTGAACTGAAAATGGACAGAGTATCTGCTATACTGTGTTGCAGGAGGAAACGGGTTGCACTCTGAACAGGAAACAAAGAAATAGAGGGTTGGATTATGATCAAAGTATATTGCTACAGCAGATGCAATACATGTAAGAAAGCTTTAAAATGGCTGGACAAAAACGGGATTGCCCATGAGGCTGTGGACATAAAAACAGACCATCCGGATGCGGCGTCTTTGAGGAAGTACCATGCCATGAGCCGCCTTCCGCTGAAGCGTTTCTTTAACACAAGCGGGAAGCCTTACCGCGAACTTGAACTGTCGAGTAAACTGCCGGGGCTGAGCGAAGACGAGCAGTTTGCGCTTCTTGCCTCAGACGGGATGCTGGTGAAACGTCCGCTTCTGGTCGGGGATAATTATGTGCTGACCGGTTTCAGGGAAGAGGAGTGGAAGGAGAAACTGTTATAAAACGGAGAATAAACTATGGTCGGGAAGTACAAGGTCATAACGCTGTGCGGCAGCACCCGGTTTAAGGATGCTTTCATCGAGGCACAGAAGCGCCTGACATTAGAGGGTAATATCGTAATCAGTGTCGGTTTGTTCGGCCACTCCGGCGATAACGAGGTCTGGACAGAAGGAACCAAGGAGATGCTGGATGATATTCACCTTAGAAAAATCGACATGGCTGACGAAGTATACGTCATCAATGTGGGAGGTTATATCGGGTCCAGTACGAAGGCGGAAATCAGATACGCAATGGCGGCTGGAAAGCCGGTGCGGTATCTGGAGGAACGAACGGAGGAGTGACAGCAGAGAAAAGCGACGCTTCAAAAGACATACAAAATAATGAAAAGTATGAGGTAAGAGAATGATAGTCCTGAACGTATCATATAAATGCAAGCCGGAAATAAGAGAAGATTTTCTGGAGATGATCATAACGGAGGGGATAGATGTCGCGTGCCGTGTGGAAGATGGCAACATCAAGTACGACTATTTTTTTGCTGCAGAAGACAGCGATGAGCTGCTTCTGATTGAGAAATGGCGGGATGCTGATGCACTTGCCAGGCATGGAAGGCAGCCGCACTATGTGAGGCTTGGAGAACTGAAGGCTGAGTTTGTGAACGACACGACAATCGAAAAATATGTTTCCGAAAAGATGTGATCATTTCCTGGATTTCCGGAAATGGCGATAAGAATTACTGACGTTATATATAAAGCGTCACTTGCGGTGCGAATGAACCGTCACCTGCGGTGCAAATGAACCGTCGATATGACGGTATGAATATACCGGACCGACGGTGAGAAAGTACCGCAGCTGTCGGTATATTTTTCCCGCCCGGACTGCCGGAGGTGGTCTCATTAAGTGGAATTACAGAAGAATATCAGCCCAATGATATTCTTCTGTATCAAAATCCTGTTTATATGGAGGGAAAGATACTTTACTTCTCAGGGCGGATATTCTTCTTTTCAGCAGGCCAAATCATGTGCAACACTTCTAAATCAAACACTTTTGCATGGGATTTCCTGCATCTGTAAGGGCAAAAGCCCAATCTGAAAGGATAAGGCGGGATATGCATGATATTCTTCTGTTGGTGATGCGGTAAGCAGTTTTTTTAGTACTCTGGTAAGCAGTTTTTATACTATTACGGTAGATTTTTCAATCTGCGGTAAGCACTTTTTTCAGTGGTATGGTAAGGAGTTTTTTGGGTAAGGTAACTCCAATCCCATAGATGTTCCTTGGCAACTTTATATCAGGTCAGGTAAACAGCTCCGGATGCTTCAGACGGTAGGACTCTCCACGGAGAGAAAAGCAAGCCGCATGGTGAAGGATCCGATCCAGCATGGCTGTGGTGAGGACAGGGTCCCCCATCATCTCTGCCCATTCCGTGATCTCCTTGTTCGTCGTAAAGATGATCGAGCTGGTCTCATAGGTATCACTTATAAAGGAATGGCTGCAGAGCAAGGGTGCTGACGTGGAGTCCCTTGCGAAAAAAGAAGTGAAGGAACTGCTCACTACAGCGGCCGGTGACGTGAAAGAGGTCCTGCAGCTGCGGCAGCTTCTCTCAAAATCATCGGTGAAGAAATTCGAAAACCGGACTTAAACTACTGATCATCAATGCCAGGATCCCACCGGTAATAGCGGCATCTACATTCCAAAAGATACCTGGGGATGCCAGGATTGTGGTTCCGCATGGGTGCCTGGCTGCATATCAAGGTGCACCGCGTAGCGCAGAAAATCATTCATACGGACGGAGCCGAAGATCCAGAAAGCGAAGTAACCATGGATCAGAAACATCTCTCTGCTGATGGTACTGATGAAGCGCAGTGCCCTGTTTCCCAGTGTGATGCGCATCGAGAGCAGCAGGATCAGCAGGGTAAATGCAATGCAGGCGGCGGACTGCCACAGGAGGGTGTGTCCGGCCAGGGTTGTGAAAAGCCCTGACGGAGAGAGAATGCTGCGGCTCAGCGTGTCGAAAAAGCGTGACAGAGAAAACTCGCTTCCGCCTGCGCCCAGGGTGCCTGACGCAGACATCGCGCTTTCATACAGAGAGGGCATATCCTCATAGTATCCGCCGCGCCTGACGCAGACGATGGAACGCTGCAGAAACAATGCTGTCAGGAGAAAGCTGACCGGCAGAAAGAGAAGCCACAGCCGGTTCAGAAGCCTGGTCAGAGGCTGGCGGAACCGGGCATACAGCAGGCCGAAGACAAATGTGATCGTGGAATTATACCACCACTCGCCCCGGAACCAGTGTGACTGGTCTCCCTGCGGATCATGTCCCTGATGGAAGCTGAAGATTATGATACCAAGCACGGCCAGGCAGAGCAGGACCAGGGCAGCGTTTCGGTTTCTGACCAGCCGGAAGATCACATAGAAAAACAGGTAGAAGATCGTGATCTCCACGAAGAACCAGCCGTTGGAGTTGACCAGTGTCAGGCCGAAGATGTCACGAAGGGCATCAGCCGGGGTGGTGTGGATGCCGCCCCCGAACGTTTCCAGCAAAACACCGAGCGCGTTGATGATCCAGAATGGGATCAGGACGGTGGGGAGTCTCCTGTACAGAAAGCTGTCCAGATAGCCCGGTTTCTCCTGCAGGCTGGTGATCAGCCCGTATCCGGAGAAGAAGAAAAACAGCGCCGTGAATAATATGCCGATGTCATTGAACAGGGAGATGGGGCCTTTGTCGTATATCCCATAAGCCGTGATCTGCTGGGTGACATGGTGGAGGATGACTCCGATGCACGCGAAGGCCTGGATCATGTGCGTCTGTTCCAGGCTCAGAAAGCCGTCAGAGACCCTGCCGCCCCTGGTCAGGCGGGCATGGAAGCATGTGAAGATCACAAGTGCGGCCGGATAGGCCAGCAGCAGTATATGATTCATACTGTACCTGCTTTCTGCACGGGCTGACACGCGGTATCAGGAACCGGCTCAGAAGCTTTGTTTCATGTACTTCGACGGCGTCATCCCCTTCTGTTTTTTGAAGCATCTCGTAAAGTAACCGACATCGCGGAACCCGCACTGCTCCGCAGCCTCCGGGATCGTGATATCGCGCGCCGCAAGCATTTCACTGGCACACTCGATCCGGTAGTAGTTCAAGTAGGACAGGGGAGACTGTCCGGTGAACGACTTGAACAGCCCGCAGAAATAGTTCGGATTCATACCGGCCAGCGACGCCATGTCCTCCAGCCGGATCTGTTCCACATAGTGTTCCGAGATGTAGTCGAGGACCTTCTTCACACTCTTTCCGGAAGGATTCAGCTTCTCCTTTTCCGCGGGCACCAGCACTTCGCTCCGGATCAGCTCGGAGAAGATCAGATAGAAATACCCCTGCGCGGCCAGCTCATAGCCCGGCGGACGGGAGGTCATGATCCCGGACAGATGCCCCGCGATCGTAGCGATCATGGATCCGGCCGGCCAGACGAATAGCTCCGGAATTTCCTCGCGGCTGATGATTCTCTGCAGAAGCGGCGTGCTGATATGGTTGCTGCCCACCTCGAGGATGGCAGGATCAAACAGGACACATTCGTACCAGCAGTCCTGCGGCGTCCCGCCATGAATGACACCGGACGGGATGATGATGCATTCCCCCGCCGAGATATGGTAGAGATAGCCGTCCAGTGAGAGAGGAAATGTGCCCTTCAGGACACGGACGATCTCGTATTCTTTGTGCCAGTGAAAGGTCATCAGGTACCGGGGCGTCCGCGGATTTTCACCGTACCACGCGACCGGGAACCGGAATGAGCCATGCTTTCTGTTTTCCCTGTAATCCAGATACTTCATAACGTTTTCCGCTTTCGTTCTTCCGCCAGCCGCTGCCGCTCAGTGCCTGTCCGGCAGGCAGACCGGCAGTGCTGCGCACAGAATGTCTTTCCTTCAATGACCTGAAGATTGTCCTGTTTTGAGTTAATATTAGCACTTGTTATGGCCTTTTGGGAGCCTATAATGAAATTAATCTGACGAAGTGGTTTTTTCAGTATAACTGGCAGATTGTCGGAAAAAAGCTGCAATACAGGGATTTCCAGGCGGAAATGTCTCCGGCGGAAGAACCCTTGCAGGCGCTGAAACCGGTAAATCACTGCAGGAAGCAGTTTTATAAAAAGGGAGGAAGATTATGAAAATCGATGCTGCGCTGATTCCAAAAGTAACACTGAACACAGGGGAACAGATCCCATGTATCGGAATGGGAACCTTCGGATCGGACCGTTTTACGCCGGATCAGGTTTCCGCTGCTGTCGCCGGGGCGATCCGGTGCGGCTACAGGATGTTCGACTGCGCGTCCTGCTACCAGAATGAGGATCAGATCGGTGAAGTGTTTGCCCAGGCTTTCAAAGAGGGCGTGGTCGAGAGAAAGGATCTCTTCATCATGACCAAGGTCTGGAATGACCAGCACCGGGAAGTCGCGAAGGCGCTGAAGAAGAGCATCAAGGATCTTCAGTGTGACTACGCGGATATGTATTTTATCCACTGGCCGTTCCCGAACTATCACGCACCGGGATGCGACGTGGATTCCCGCAATCCCGATTCCAAGCCGTTCTCCGTTGCAGAATTCATGGATACCTACCGGCAGTGTGAAGCACTGGTCAGAGAAGGCCTGATCCGCAACATCGGTATCTCGAATATGACCATCCCGAAGCTGGAGGCCGTGTATGACAAGTTCGAGATCAAGCCGGCGGCCTGCGAGATGGAGCTTCATCCGTGCTTCCAGCAGCAGGAGCTCTTCGACTGGCTCGTGGCACACGACATTCAGCCGATCGGATTCATGCCGCTCGGATCTCCGCAGAGACCGGAGAGAGATATCGTCGCCACTGACATCGCAGACATGAAGGTGCCGGAGATCGTGGAGATCGCGAAGAAGAGAGGTGTCCATCCGGCGATTATCTGCCTGAAGTGGGCAGTGAGAAGAGGACAGATCCCGATTCCGTTCTCGGTGCATGAGGCGGAGTACACCAGCAATCTCGCCGCGACCGTATCGGATCCGCTGACGGATGAGGAGATGCAGATCATCTCCACCCTCGAGAAGGACAATCGTCTGGTCAAGGGGCAGGTCTTCCTGTGGCCGGGCGCGAATGACTGGCATGATCTGTGGGACGAAGACGGAAAGATCGTCGACTGCCCGGATGCGTAAGAAGTAAGAATGGAAGCATCCTGTAGAGACATAGACACAAGAGAAAGGAGCAAGAAAGCATGTTAAAAGGAATTCCGAAGATTCTTTCACCGGAGCTTCTGATGGTTCTGGCTGAGATGGGACACAGCGACCGCCTGGTGATCGGGGATGGAAACTTCCCGGCGGAATCCATGGGAAAGGACGCGATTGTCATCCGTATGGACGGGCACGGCGTGCCGGAGATTCTGGACGCGATCCTTCAGGTATTCCCGCTGGATACCTATGTGGAGCACCCGGTGAGCCTGATGGAAGTCATGCCCGGAGATCCCGTGGAGACACCGATCTGGGATACATACAAGGAGATCGTCAAAAAGCATGACGAGCGTGGTGAGAAGGCGATCGGGACGATCGAGCGCTTCGCGTTCTACGAGGAGACAAAGAAGTCCTATGCGATCATCGCGACCGGAGAATCCGCACTGTATGCGAATATCATGCTGCAGAAGGGTGTTGTAACGGATTGAAGAATCCGCTGAGAGTGAATAGAAGAATCAACTGGAGAGCAGACAGAACAAGAATCACCAAGTGAGAGGAGAAAATATGAGCAAGAACAGATATATCGGTGAGTTTCCGGTGATTGGCATCCGCCCGACGATCGACGGACGGCGCGGTGCTCTGGACGTCAGAGGATCCCTGGAAGAGCAGACCATGAACATGGCGAAGTCGGCAGCGGCGCTGTTTGAGCAGAACCTGAAGTATGTCAACGGGGATCCGGTGAAGGTCGTGATCGCGGATACCACCATCGGCAGAGTTGCGGAAGCGGCAGCCTGCGAGGCAAAGTTCAAGAAGGAAGGCGTCGCGATCACACTGACCGTCACACCATGCTGGTGCTATGGCGCGGAGACGATGGATATGAATCCGCTCACGATCAAGGGTGTGTGGGGATTCAACGGAACAGAGCGCCCCGGCGCGGTCTACCTGGCTTCCGTGCTGGCCACCCATGCACAGAAGGGACTTCCCGCGTTCGGCATCTACGGACATGATGTCTGCGAAGCAGATGATACGTCCATTCCGGAGGACGTGAAGGAAAAGCTTCTGCGCTTCGGAAGAGCAGCCATCGCCGCGGCGACCATGCGTGACAAGTCTTATCTGCAGATCGGTTCCGTGACCATGGGAATCGGCGGCTCCATCATCGACTCCACGTTCATCGAGGATTATCTGGGCATGAGAGTGGAATCCATCGACGAGGTCGAACTGATACGCCGCATGGAAGAGAAGATCTACTGTGAAGAAGACTTCCAGAAGGCCATGGAGTGGACGAAGAAGTACTGCAAGGAAGGCCTGGACAAGAATCCGGACTTCATCCGCAAGAGCCCGGAGCAGAAGGAGAAGGACTGGGAGTTCGTCGTCAAGATGGCGTGCATCATCAAGGATCTGTTCAACGGCAATCCGAACCTGCCCAAGGGCTGTGAGGAAGAGGCGGTCGGCCACAATGCCATCGCCGGCGGCTTCCAGGGACAGCGTCAGTGGACCGACTTCTATCCGAACGGCGACTACGCCGAGGCACTCCTCAATACGTCATTTGACTGGGAAGGCGCAAGAGAGCCGTACATCCTGGCAACGGAGAATGACGTGCTGAACGGACTGGGCATGCTGTTCATGAAGCTTCTGACCAACCGTCCACAGATGTTCGCGGACGTGAGAACCTGCTGGAACGGCGAGTCCGTGAAGCGGGCAACCGGATATGAGCTGGAAGGCAAGGCAAAGGAAGCAGACGGGTTCATTCACCTGATCAATTCCGGCGCGTGCTGCCTGGATGCCTGCGGAGAGCTCCGCGATGAAGCGGGCAATCCGGTGATGAAGGAATGGTATGACGTGACCGAGGATGACATCAAGACGGTCATGGATCACACCGAATGGTGCGCGGCGGACAACGGATACTTCCGCGGAGGCGGATACTCGTCCAGATTCCTGACCCGTGCCGAGATGCCGGCGACCATGATCCGCCTGAACCTGGTCAAGGGACTTGGCCCGGTCCTTCAGATTGTGGAAGGCTGGACGGTCGCGCTGCCGGATGAGATCTCCGATATCATCTGGAAGAGAACCGACTATACCTGGCCCTGCACCTGGTTCGCCCCGCGGGTGGACAAGAGCAAGAACGCGTTCAAGTCGGCGTATGACGTCATGAACAACTGGGGCGCGAACCACGGCGCGATCAGCTACGGCCACATCGGCGCGGACCTGATCTCCCTGTGTTCGATCCTTCGGATTCCGGTCAGCATGCACAATGTGCCTGAGGAAGATATCTTCCGTCCGGCGGCATGGAACGCATTCGGCATGGACAAGGAAGGACAGGATTACCGTGCCTGCCAGGCATACGGACCGCTGTACAGGACCGTGAGATAATATGTGAATCTGTTTGAATCGCAAAGCGTAGCAGCCTGCCCGCGGTGTTCTTCCAGGAAGCATTGTTTCGGGAAGAATCAGAACACTTCGGGCGGGCTGCTGTGAGAGGAAGGCATACATGAAGACATACTATGCGGCGGCAGACATCGGGGCCTCGGGCGGCCGTCTGATCCTGGGCGCGCTGGAGGATGGGCAGCTGACGCTGGAAACCATCCACCGCTTCGACAACCGGATGGAGAAGCGCGGCGATGCCCTGTGCTGGGATTATCAGAGGATCGCGGAAAACATCGTGGAAGGCCTGCGGCTGTGCGCGGAGGCCGGCAAGATTCCGATCAGCCTGGGTGTCGATACCTGGGGCGTGGACTATGTCCTCCTGGATGAAGCCGGAAACCCGGTGGGAGAGTGCTACGGGTACCGGGATCACAGGACCGACGGCATGGACCGCGTGGTCGAGAAGATCATTGCTCCGGAGGAACTGTACCGCAGGACGGGAACGCTCAAGGCGGATTACAACACGATCTACCAGCTGATGTCTGTGCGGGAACGAAGCCCCGAGCACCTGGAAGCGGCGCAGTGTATGCTTCTGACGCCGGACTATCTGAACTACCTGCTGACCGGCGTGAAGAAATGGGAGTACACAGAGGCTTCCACGACGCAGCTGCTGGATCCGGAAAAAAGGGACTGGGACTTTGATCTGATCCGTTCTCTGGGCCTTCCAGAGAAACTCTTCGGTCCGGTCAGCTTTCCCGGAACCTATGTCGGGAAGCTGGCAGAGCACTGGGCAAAGAAGGCCGGGTATTCCCTGGACGTCTATCTGCCGGGCACCCATGATACGGCCTGCGCGGTGGCAGCCTTGCCGAAGGTGGAGAGTGACAGTATCTACATCAGCTCCGGCACATGGTCTTTGATGGGTGTGCGCCGGGAGAAGCCGGACTGCAGTGAAGAGAGCCGGAAGGCGAACCTGACCAATGAGGGAAGCGCGGACGGAGGAATCTGCTGCCACAAGAACATCATGGGCCTGTGGATGATTCAGTCTGTACGGCACGAGTACGGCGACCGGTACAGCTTTGATGAGATCTGCCGCATGGCGGAGGAAAGCAAAGACTTCCCGTCGCTGGTGGACGTGCAGGACAATTGCTTCCTGTCTCCGGACAGCATGTGTGAGAGTATCCGGACATGGTGCGAGGCACATGGCCTGAAAGTACCGCAGACGTTAGGGGAAATTGCTTCGGTGGTCTACCGGAGCCTGGCTGCGTGCTACGCGCAGACGGCGAAGGAGCTGGAGACGCTGAATGGGAAACCGTATCCGGTTGTGCAGGTTGTGGGCGGAGGCTCACAGGCGGAATACCTGAACCAGCTCACGGCTGACGCGCTGGGGAAGACGGTATATGCCGGCCCCACGGAAGCTTCCGCGATCGGCAATATCATCGTACAGATGTGGGGAAGAGGCGGGATCGGCAGCCTGGACGAAGCCCGGCAGATCGTCGGCGCGTCCTTCCCGGTAAAGGTATTTCAGCCGCGAAGCTGAGCGGGATCAGGAGATCAAAATTATGAGAGAGTTACTGCTTGGAATCGATATCGGTACCAGCGCATGCAAGGTGGCTGTATTTGACAAGGATGGCCATGTAGCCGCGTCCGTAACCGAGGATTATCCGGTGTATTATCCGCACACCGGCTGGGCGGAGCAGAACCCGGACGACTGGTGGGAAGGCGTCGCGAAAGGCATCCGGAAGCTGATGGACAGCCCGGATGTTTCGCCGGAGGAGATTGCCGGTGTCGGTGTAGACGGCCAGAGCTGGTCTGCGGTGGCGGTGGATAAGGAAGGAAAGGTCCTGTGTCCCACTCCGATCTGGATGGATACACGCTCCAATGACATTTGCCAGGAAATGACAGCGAAGATCGGCGCGGAGCGGATCTTCGCGGTTGACGGCAATCCGCTGCAGCCGATGTATACTACGCCGAAGGTCCTCTGGTATGAAAGAACCATGCCGGAGCTGTATGGCAGGATCGATAAGATTCTCCAGTGCAACGGCTTCATCGTCTACCGGCTGACCGGCGCGGTGACGCAGGATCTTTCACAGGGCTATGGCTGGCACTGCTTTGACATGCGCAGGGGTTGCTGGAATCTGGAGATGGCCGCGGAACTGGGCATACCGGAACGCTTCCTGCCGGAGATCACGGCGTGTGACGCGGTTGTCGGACACGTGACGGCACAGGCTGCCGCACAGTGCGGCCTTCTGGAAGGAACCCCTGTTGTGGCGGGCGGGCTGGACGCCTGCTGCGGTACTCTGGGCGTCGGCGTGTCTGAGCCGGGAGAGACCCAGGAACAGGGCGGTCAGGCCGGCGGCATGAGCATCTGCATGGATCAGTACCATGCAGATCCCAGACTGATTCTGGGATACCATGTCGTGCCGGGAAGGTGGCTGCTTCAGGGCGGAACGACCGGCGGTGGCGGCGCGATGCGCTGGTTTGAGAGTGAGTTCGGCGGGGAGGAACGCCTTATGAAGGAGCAGCTTGGCATGAGCTCGCTCGACCAGATGAACCAGGCTGCGGCGAAGGTTCCCGCAGGGAGCGAAGGCCTGGTGTTCCTGCCCTACATGTCCGGAGAGCGGACGCCGATCTGGGACGCGGAAGCGAAGGGTGTTTTCTACGGGATTGACTTCACGAAGAAGAAAGGACACTTTGTCCGCGCGCTGATGGAGGGCGTTGCCTACGCGCTCCGCCACAATCTGGAGGTCGCCGGGAATGCCGGGGCTGAAGTACAGGTCCTGAAGGCAATGGGCGGATCCGCGAATTCCCTGCTCTGGACGCAGATCAAGGCAGACATCACGGGAAAGAAGATCGAGGTACCAGCTTCCGACACCGCCACCACATGGGGCGCGTGTATGCTGGCCGGCGTGGGCGTCGGACTGTTCCCCTCCTACAAAGAGGTGATCGGCCGTACCATCGCGACACGACGGGTACATGAACCCGGGACGGCGGATCTGGAAGCGTACGAGAAAGGGTATCAGACTTACCGGGCATTGTACGAGAACCTGAAGGATCTGATGCATCAAAGATGACAGGCGAGAAAAAGCCAGACGCGTCCGGCGCGGACGCGGGATACGGCTCCATGCGTGAAGGAGCCGGCTGGGACGGATATGTGAAGGAGGCAGATACAATCATGAAAGCCGGAGTTGTGCACGCGAAAAATGATATTCGTTATGAAGAGATCGAGACGCCGAAGGCCGGGCCCGGCAGGGTTCTGATCAAGGTCAAGTATACCGGCATCTGCGGGTCTGACGTACCGCGGGTGAATGCGGATGCCTGCCATTATTTCCCCAATGTGCTTGGCCATGAGTTTTCCGGAACCGTTGTCGAGACCGGGGAAGGCGTGACACGTCTGAAACCGGGCGACCGTGTGGCAGGGATCCCGCTGGTTCCCTGCATGAAGTGCTTTGACTGCCAGAGAGGCGATTATTCCCTGTGCAAGCATTACAGCTTCATCGGTTCACGCGAATTCGGCAGCTTCGCGGAATATGTCAGTGTGCCGGAGCTGAACGCGGTTCCCTTCGCCGACAATGTCAGCTTCGAACAAGGCGCATTTTTCGAGCCCGCGACGGTAGCACTGCACGGACTGCTGCGCCTGAACTATCAGGGCGGCGGCTGCGTGGCGGTGCTTGGCGGCGGGACGATCGGCATGATGACGCTGCAGTGGGCGAAGATCTTCGGCGCGAAGAAGGTTGTGGTTTTTGACATTGTCGAGGAACGCCTGGCGCTTGGCAAGCGGCTCGGTGCAGATGCCGGGATCAATACGCTGGAAGAGGGATTCATGGACAGGGCGATGGAGCTGACCGGCGGCAGGGGCTTTGACTATGTCTATGAAACAGCGGGCAACACGATCACGATGAAGATGGCGTTCCGCCTGGCGGCGAACAAGGCAGGCGTGTGCTTTATCGGCACCCCGACGAAGGAGCTTTCCTTCACCGTGGACGAGTGGGAGTGCATGAACCGCAAGGAGTTCACCCTGACGGGATCCTGGATGTCCTACTCGGCTCCGTTCCCCGGAAAGGAGTGGGAGCTGACGTCCTACTACTTCAGTACCGGACAGCTGAAATTCGATGAATCGTTTATCTACCGCAAGGTACCGCTGTCACAGATCGCGGAAGCCTTCGAGTGGTACAAGACACCGGGAACGGTCAAGGGAAAGATTCTGATCGACAGCGAAGCATAACAGACAAGAGGAAGACATGATCACGACAGTCACTTTGAATGCGTCCATCGACAAAGCCTATGTGATGGAGCGGGCGATTGAGAACGGCACGGTCATGCGCGTGAAGGAGGTGCGGAATACCGCCGGAGGCAAGGGCCTCAATGTGGCAAAGGTCGCACGGATCTGCGGCGCCGACGTGCAGGCGACAGGATTTGCCGGCGGGTTCAACGGACAGTACCTTGAGGACCTTGCAAGGCGCAGCGATGTGGAAACGCGGTTTTTCCATATAGAGGGAGAGACCCGCAGCTGCATTAACATTCTGGATCCGAAGTACGGATCCACGGAGTATCTGGAGCCGGGATTTGACGTGAAAGCAGAGGACGTGGACCGGTTCCTGGAGGAGTTTCCTTCCATCATTGACGGAAGCTCGGTTGTAACGATGTCAGGATCCGCGCCGCGGGGTGTTCCTGCGGATATCTACAAGAAACTGACTGGTATCATGAAGCAGGCCGGGATCAAGGTGATTCTGGACACCAGCGGCAGTTACCTGTCGGAAAGCCTGAGCGGCTGTCCGGATATGATCAAGCCGAATGAGGACGAGATCGAGGCCCTCCTGGGAATCCGGGTAAACGGCTATGAGGATGTGCTGCGGTCCGCGCAGGAGCTGCATGATACGTATCAGATTCCCTGGGTTGTGATTTCCCTCGGCGCCGATGGTGCCGTGCTGGCCTGCGAGGAAGGAATCTTCCACGGGAAGCCGCCGGTCCTGACGCCGGTGAACACCGTCGGCTGCGGCGACTCCATGACAGGGGCCTTTGCCGTGGCAATGGAGCGGAAGATGAAACCGGAGGAAGCGCTCGGCTACGCCGTCGCGGTGTCGGCAGCATCGGCCATGTCACCGCTCACCGGGCATTTTGCCACGGCGGTGTATGAGAAGATAGCAGGAGACGTTGTGGTGGAGGTTTGCGGATAAAGGCGCTGCACTACAGGAAACAGACTTGTTCAGGAGGACAAAACAATGCTTGTCACATCAAAAGAATTACTGCTTGACGCACAGAAGAGAGGATACGCCGTAGGCGCATTTAACGTGGAAAACATGGAGATGGTCATGGCGGTACTGGCCGCGGCAGAAGAGACCGGCTCCCCTGTCATCATGCAGACAACCCCCGGGACGTTAAAGTATGCGGGACTTGATTTCTACTTTGCGAATATCCGCGCGGCCGCGGAGCGGACGAAGATTCCGGTGGTCTGCCACCTGGACCACGGCAACAGCTTCGATCTGGCATGCGCAGCCTTCCGTGCCGGATATACATCGATTATGATCGATGGATCGAAGAAGCCGTTCGAGGACAACATCGCGCTGACAAAATCGGTCACCGATGTCTGCCACGCGGGCAATGTGCCGGTTGAGGGCGAACTCGGCAAGGTAGGCGGCAAGGAAGATGATCTGGACAACGGAGAGGGAGAGAATCCGTACACGGATCCGGATCAGGCGAAGGAATTCGTCGCGCGCACGCAGGTCGATTCCCTTGCGGTGGGCGTAGGAACCTCCCACGGTGTTTATAAAGGAGTCCCGAAGGTGAATGTGGATGTCCTGTCAGCGATCCGCGAGGTCGTCCCGATCCCGCTTGTCCTGCACGGAACTTCAGGCGTTCCGGATGAGCAGGTCAGAGACTGTGTGAGCAGGGGAATCTGCAAGGTGAATTACGCGACGGATCTTCGCATTGCGTTCATGAATGGTGTGAAGGCGCATATGGCAAGCCACCCCGAAGACTACGATCCGAAGAAGTACGGAGTCCCCGGGATGGAGGAAGTGAAGAAGTACGTCATGCAGAAGATGGAAGTGGTCGGAAGCGTCGGCCGTGCCTGAGTGAGACTGACGGCGGCAGACCTGTATTCTGCCGCCGCGGCGGTGGTTTTCACGTGTCCTGAAGAGAGTCTCTGTCTGCAGGCCGGATGCAGCCAAAAATTGGGTAAAACGCCGAAAATAGCTGTTGACAAAACGTTTCGCCGGCATCATAATGTACATAGAGCGAAACGTTTCACCCATGAAATCGTTGGATGAATTTGTCAGATAGCGGAGGCATCGGTGTGGCTGCAACAATACGTGACATCAAGAATATGACAGGTCTGTCGCTTGCGACAATATCGAAGTACCTGAACGGGGGAAACCTCCTTCCGGAAAACAGAGAGAAGATCGAGGAAGCGATCAGAATGCTTCATTATGAAGTGAATGAGATGGCGCGCGGACTCGTGACCAGCCAGAGCAAGACAATCGGTGTCGTCGTATTTGATATTTCCAATGTTTTTACCGGGACGGTTCTTCAGTACCTTGGCGAGTACCTGAGAGAGGAAGGGTACGCGGCCATGATCTGCGATTCGCAGAACGATCCGGTGCTCGAAGAACAGAATGTCCGCTTCCTCCTGGGAAAGAAAGTGGATGGCATGATCGTCATGCCGGTCGCCCAGGATCCGGGTTTTCTGGAGCCGGTTCTGCGGAATCATATTCCGGTGGTTCTGATGGACCGTCCGCTGAAGGATTCCAGGCTGGACTGTGTGAAGGTCAATAACCGGGAGGCAGCCTATGATGCTGTGAAACTGCTTGCGGATCACGGACACCGGCGGATCGCGCTGATCAGCTCGGATACAGTGATCACCGGACAGGAGCGGTTGGAGGGTTGTCTGCAGCTTTTGAAGGATCGGAAGATCCGGATTCCGCGCAGCTACATGAAGGTGGGAGACCACAGCATCGGGCATGGGTACCGGAGCATGCAGGAGCTGCTGAAGCTGAAGGAACGGCCGACAGCGGTTTTCCTGGGAAACTTTGAGATCATTCTCGGCGCGGTGATGGCTTTGAATGAATCCCCGTACCAGTGTCCTGAGGATCTGTCCCTGATCGGATTCGACGACCTGATTATCTCCAACCTGTCAAAGCCGAAGCTTGTCCTGGTTGTCCAGCCGCTTCGGAAGATGGCGGAGGAAGCGGTCAGACTGCTTCTGAAGCGGATCGATCAGAACCGGAACGGGACGGATAAAGAAGACGGACAGTATGAACACGAGATACTGGTTCTGCCGGCAAAGATTGCGGAGGGGAAGTCGATTGCCCGCTGTGGATGAAGGAGACGAATGGATGAAACTGACAGGACTGAATCACATCACGATCAATGTAAAAAACCTGGAAGACTCCAAAGCCTTCTATGAGGAGGTTTTCAGCCTGGAACAGTGTGGGTTTACCGACATGGGGGATCACACGCTGACATATTACCAGCTGCCGCAGGGCGTTCTGCTGGAACTGATCGACTATGAGAACAAGGAGGAAGCAGCCGTGCACCGTGAGACGGATACGGGAATCTACCGTCACCTGTGTCTGGAAACGGACTCCTTGGAAGAGCTGGATCAGCGCTGCCGGGAGAAGGGTGTGACCGTTCGGTCGGCGCCGGCTTATGTAGAGAAGCTCGGAAGGCACAATATGCTGCTGGTTGATCCGAGCGGCGTCGAGATCGAGGTGTTTCTCGCTGAGAAGTAAGCCGGGCAGGAGGTGGTACCGATGGTTCCGATCAGCCCGGCATGGCGGGATTATTATGCGGAGCTTGAGCCGGAGCGGCGCGCGCAGATATTTCAGAGAAACCTCCGGGAAGAGGCGGAAGACGGGGCGAATGCATATCGCCAAAGACTGTTTTCCCTTCGTTATATGGAGGAGGGAAAGAAAGAGCCGTCTGTGGATCGCTGGCTGTGGGCATGCGTGAATTTCATTCAGGTTTACAGCTCGTCCCGGTTTTTCCGGCGGGGCGGAAAGAAAGAGGTAAGCCAGTTCCTGAAAGAGAGCGGGTATCTGGAGGCAGCCTCTTACGGCGAGGCGGGTGAAGCAGCGCTGTACTGGGAGATCCGGAATACGGCAAAGCGGTATTTTAAGACCTGTATGGGATCAGAATACAGAAGATCGCTCTTCGGACTGCTCAGTCCCAACGGGGCGGATCAGAAAAAACAGATGTGCAAGGATGTGTGGAGGATGACGTTGGGTCTGGAGAAGCGGTTCGATCTGTCCGATGAACTGAAACTCTGGACGACGGCAGTGCACGATGAGTATGTTCTCACAGATCCGCGCGCGTCAGAGCAACTGCAGGAAATGTCCCGGTCCATGGAACGCGGATGAAGTGATTTTCAGCCCGGTTCAAAGGCCGGAGCAGACAGGAGGGAGAAATCGTTGGAAAATATCAAGCAGAACCCAGTTGTAAAGAAATTGGGATTTAACCGGATCATACTGTTCTGCATCCTGCTGCTGATGTACGGGGTGTTCTCGGTGATCATCCCGGGATTCGCCAGCATGGACAGAATCATGAGCATTCTGAACTATACCTATTTCCTTGGCTTTCTTGCGCTCGGTGTGACCTTTGTCATCGCGACAGGCGGAATCGACTTCTCGATCGGTCCCGTGATGTTCTGCTGCGCGCTGATGGCAGGCTACACGCTGAACACCCATGGAGCGCCGGTCATTGTTTCCCTGATCATGAGCATCGTGATCGGCTTCTGCTTCGGCTGCTTCAATGGATACCTTGTGGCATTTGTCGGGGTCCCGCCCTTCATTGTTTCCATGGCGACCATGAACATCGCCAAGGGTCTGGGCTCGGTCTTCACGAAGACACAGTCGGTCAGCTGGCCGCAGGGCAATGACCCGTCCGGCAAGGGCTGGTTCCGGAATCTGGTCAAGGTTGGCGATTTCCCGGTCGGCCTCCTCATCTTCGCGGTCGCGATCGTGATCCTGTACATCGTGATGAACAACACGAAGGCAGGCCGGTACATTCTCTGCCTCGGAAGCAACAAGGAGGCGGTCCGCCTGTCCGGCGTCAATGTGCGCAAGTGGCAGATGCTGGCATATGTCATCTGCGGCGCGCTGGTCGGCATCGCGGCAATCTTCTTTGTCGGGGCGTATACGACGGTTCAGCCGGGTCTGGGCGATACCTACAACAATGAGGCGATCGCTTCCTGCGTCATGGGAGGAACCTCCATGGCAGGCGGGCTGGCATCGATCGGCGGAACGGTGATTGGAGTCCTGGTCATTTCCCTTCTGCAGGAAGGCATCATGGCACTTCGTATGACCAAGGAAGTACAGATGATCATCACCGGTATCATAGTCATCGTGTTTGTCTACGCGGACGTTTCAGCAAGACGCCGCAGGAACTGACGAAAGGAGAAGGAAAAGATGGGTGAAGTGATTCTTACAATGAAAAACATCGACAAGTCCTTCCCTGGAGTCCACGCGCTAGATCATGTCGATTTCGAGCTGAAAAGAGGAGAAGTTCACGCGCTGATGGGCGAGAACGGAGCCGGAAAGTCAACCCTGATGAAAGTGCTTACCGGAATCTACACAAAGGACTCCGGAACGATCACCTACGAGGGACGTGAGGTAGAGTTCCACAATACCCACGACGCGCAGGCAGCCGGTATCGTCATCGTGCATCAGGAGCTGAACATGGTCGGCGACCTGACTGTCGCGCAGAACATTTTCATCGGAAGAGAATTCAAGAAGGGCTTCATGATCGATGACCGGAAGATGATCCAGGAATCGAAGAAGCTGTTCGACGAGCTGCACATCAATATCGACCCGAAGGCCAAGATGAGCGATCTGACGGTCGGAAAGCAGCAGATGTGCGAGATCGCGAAGGCCATCTCCCACCAGGCGAAGGTCATCATCTTTGATGAGCCGTCCGCCGCGCTGACGGAGAAGGAGATCGAGGATCTGTTCGCGATTATCCGCGATCTGCGCAAACAGAACCTGGGCATCATCTACATCTCTCACAGAATGGACGAGATCAAGGTCATCACGGACCGTGTGACGGTCATGCGTGACGGTGCCTATGTCGGCACACTGATCACGGACGAGTGCACGAAGGAAGACATCATCAACATGATGGTCGGCCGTGTGATCTATGAAGATCCGAAGACGCACAGCATGGTACCGGCAGACGCGCCGGTGGTGCTGAAGGTGGAGCACCTGAATGCAGGAAAGATGGTGCAGGATGTCAGCTTCGAGCTGCGCAAGGGCGAGATCCTCGGCTTCTCCGGACTGATGGGCGCCGGGCGGACCGAGATGGCAAGAGCCCTGTTCGGCGCGGATCCGAAGACAGGCGGCGACATCTACATCAATGGAAAGAAGGTCACGATCAACTCTCCGGAGGACGCCGTGAAGAACGGAATCGGCTATCTTTCCGAGGACCGTAAGCGTTTCGGCATCGTGGTCCAGAAGACGATCACGGAGAATTCCACGCTGGCCACGCTACCAAAGTATATGTCCGGACTGTTCATCAACAAAGGCGCAGAGAAAGAGGTAACGGAGCAGTACATCAAAGAGCTGGATACCAAGACACCCAGCGCGGACCAGCTGGTTGTCAACCTTTCCGGCGGAAACCAGCAGAAGGTCGTTATCGCGAAGTGGCTGGTCAGAAACTGCGATATCCTGATCTTTGACGAGCCCACCAGAGGAATCGATGTCGGCGCGAAGAACGAGATCTATAAGCTGATGAACCGGCTTGCCGCGGAAGGCAAATCCATCATCATGATCTCTTCCGAGATGACGGAGATCCTTCGTATGAGCGATCGCATCATTGTCATGTGCGAAGGGAAGAAGACGGGTGAGATCTCGATTGAAGAAGCGACACAGGAAGCGATCATGGATAAGGCAACCCGCGACATCAAGTAAGGAGAGAAATAGAAGATGACGAAGAAGAAATCAATCTTTACGCAGGAAGTGATTGTTGGAATCGTTCTGGTTGCCCTTTATTTCATATTCCGCACGATCAGTTCAGACTTCGGAAAGTACACGACCTTCCTGAGCATGATGGATATTTCCTACTATTACGCCCTGATGGCGATCGGTGTCGCGTTTCCGCTGATTACCGGCGGCGTGGATCTGTCCATCGGAACCGGCATGATCTGCTACGCGCTTGCGGGCGGCTGCCTGATCCGTTTCTACAATGTGCCGACCGGTCTGGCGATGCTGGTATCCATCCTGTTCGGATTGGGAATCGGCCTTGCCAACGGAGTGCTGATCTCTGTCATGGGACTTCCGCCGTTCCTGGCGACGCTGTGTACCTGTATGATTACGCGCGGACTTGGTTCGGTTGTGACCGGATCCTTCGCGATTCCGTGGCCGACGGCCAAGCAGGACAACGGCTGGTTCCATTCGATCTTTAAGATAACGCTGGCAGACAAAACCAAGCTTCCCCTGGGCCTTGTGTGGATCATCCTGCTGATGCTGATCATGCAGTTTGTGCTGGCGCACACCCGGTTCGGCCGTTATACGATCGCGATCGGGTCCAACAAAGAAGCGGCGATTCTGTCAGGTATCAATGTGAAGTTCTACCACATCATGGTTTATGCAGTCAGCGGACTGTTCGCCGGACTGGCGTCCATCGCGTACGCCGCTGTCATCAAGACGGTGCAGCCGGGCACGGGCGCCGGCATGGAACTGGATGCCATAGGAGGCGCGATCGTAGGCGGTGTGTCCGCCTCCGGCGGCTATGGAACCATATACGGAACTGTAATTGGCGCGTATGTCATCCTGTTCCTGAAACAGGGCCTTCCCTATATCGGATTCAATGCGAACATGCAGCAGATCATAACAGGCTTCGTCCTGATCGGCGCGGTCACGATCGATATCATCAAGAGGAAGGTTATTAAGTAAAGGGTAATGATTGCAGATCGGCAACACAGCCGGATCTGTATCAATAGATTCATTCAACCAACAAAAGGAGGAAAAGAGAATGAAGAAGAAAATGCTGGCAGTTATGATGAGCGCTATGCTGGTTGGAAGCCTGATGGCAGTTCCGGCATTCGCGGCGGAGAACCTTTCCGACACCACGGAAGGTATCGCACAGTTCGATGGTCTGGAAGCAAAAGAAGCGTATGATTTCCAGATCGTTGTCAAGAGCTTCCAGTCCACCTACTGGCAGGCAGCTCTGCAGGGCATGGATCAGGCAGCCGAGGAGCTCGGTGTCACCTATTCCGCACAGGGCCCGGCTTCTGAGTCTGATATCGCTGACCAGGTGAACATGCTCAATAGTGCCATCAACGGCGCTCCGGCTGGTGTCGGCCTTGCTGCATGTGATACCTCTTCCGTACTGGAATCCCTTCAGGATGCGGCTGACGCCGGTGTTCCGATCGTTGCGTTCGATACCGGTATCGCGGATGCGCCGGAAGGATCGGTTGTCTGCACGGTTGTGACCGACAATACCGCAGCCGGCGAAGTTGCTGCTGTTAACCTGTATGAGGCAGTTAAGGACCAGCTGGGCAACGGCACTGTCCGTATCGGTGAGATCAACCAGGACAACTATGCATTGAACATCCAGCAGAGAGGCCTTGGCTTCATCAACAAGCTCATCGAGCTTGCTGCAGCTGATGGCTACACCGTAGCGATGGAAGGTAATGAGTTCTATGTTGACGCGGCTGAGGGCGCTGTCGAGGGCGATGCTGACATCATCCTTGAAGTCCGTGTTCCGGCGCAGACCACTGTTGACCTTTGCTCCACCGAGGCTGGAACCATCCTGGATAAGGAAGACACCATCGCGGTATTCGGCTCCAACCAGACTGCTGCGGAAGGTCTGCTGGTCGCGAATGACAACCGTGAAGTTCTTGGCGACACTGTCGTTGGCGTAGGCTTCGATGCCGGTACCTCCATCAAGGCTGCTGTCGAAGATGGCACCTTCCTTGGCGCTGTGACCCAGTCTCCGCTGATGATGGGCTACTACTGCATCTATGCTCTGACCGCTGCTGCAAACGGCGAGGAGCTGATCGATGTCCCGACCGATGGTTATTGGTATGATGCTTCCAACATGGATGACGAGAACATCGCACCGAACCTGTATGACTGATGAATTCCTGAACGGAAATTCGTGACAGCGAAACAGGATAGTTAACTGAATATGCGGGGCGCATTGCGAAGGTCGGCTGACCGGTCGATGCGCCCTGCTTTGTGCCTTCTGACTTGATCTCAGTGGGGGAGACTCCCGCCTCTATAGACGGTGAGTAACTATTCTGTCTCAGTGGCGGGTGTCAATCCCCCCACTGAGATAAAGCCTCCGGAGGATCACTGCCGCGCTCAGAGGAAGGTGCTTCGCACCGAGCGCAGCGCGGCAAGAACGCCGTTGGCGTTCTTGAAAGGAGACTCAGCACAATAGGAGACATAGCACATGTTAATGGAAGAAGCGAGAAACAAAATTGTGGAATTCGGCAAGCGGATGTCAGCGGACGGGCTGGCGCCGGGGACTGCCGGAAACATCAGTATCTATGATCCGGAGACAGGCTATATGGCAATCAGTCCGTCCGGCGTTCCGTACGATAAGACGCTGCCGGAGGACGTTGTCATACTGGATCTGGATGGAAATGTGATCGACGGAGATAAGAAGCCGTCCAGTGAGCACGGCCTGCATGCCGTGTTTTACCGGACAGATCCGGAGGCAAGGGCGGTTGTGCACAATCACTCCATGTACTGCACCATTCTTGCGTGCATGGGAGAGCCGCTGCGGTCCGTGCATTACGCGCTTGCGGAAGCACAGTGCAGCGAGATCCCGCTGGTGCCGTATCACACCTTCGGAACGCCGGAGCTGGCGGACGCTGCCGCCGAGGCGCTTAAGAAGAAAGGCCATGGCCTGATTCTCCAGAACCACGGAATGTGCGCTTATGGTCCCACGATCGAGAGCGCTTACGGGCTTGCCCTGACCATGGAATGGTGTGCGCAGGTGCAGTGGCACTGCATGGCCGCCGGAAAGATGAATGTCCTGACGGATGAGCAGATGGAAGTTGCCATGGAGCACTATAAGACATACGGACAGAAGAAGAGCGACGGCAGCCACACAGGCGGCTATAGTGTTGTGTGAGTGGGAAACGGATGTCGTGAAAGCAGTTATACCGTATCGTTCAGATTGTTGACGAAATGGAGATTCCGAAAAAAGCGTTTCGTAAGACGATAAAGACTGAAGAAAAAGAAGTCTTCAGTGTTGCTGAGATTCCCGTTATTGTATCGTATTTGTCGAATAACCCTGATATTTGGAACCTTGCACTGTTGCTGCAGTTTTTGACGGGGATGCGAGTGGGAGAAGTAGTAGCTTTACGATGGAATGCTGTATCGGAAGATTGGTATGCGACAAACTTGGCCTGAGTCGGAGAAGCAGCCACAAAATCCGTAAGACTTATGGAACAACTCTGCTGGATGCGAAAGTGGACGATGCGCTTGTTGCAAAGCAGATGGGTCATAAGGATGTGGCAACGACCAGGAAGCTGTACTATTTCTGTAATGCTTCAGAAGATAGCAAGCGTCAGCAGGTCGCACAGGCCATAACATATGGCTAACACAGATTTTGCAAGAACACACACGGGTCAAATGAAGTCAAGTGATTGTAAGTATTAAAAATGCTGTAATAGACAGCTGAATCGGGGTTTCCAATGGTATTCAAGTCTCTTCTTCCGCACGGAAAAGCCCTGTTTGCAAGGTGATAAGCTGAGCATGCAGGGTTTTTCTTTGCAATTTTCAGTTTTCTTGACGGTTTGTAACAGACTGTAACAGTTTGTAACAGTTTGTAACAGGCCGTTTTTTTCGAAGAGACGCATAAAACGTGAATAAAAGAGTGAATAATCGGGGCTAAAAAATAATAGCGCTTGAGATGATTCCCTTGTTTTTATCTGCCGAATTCCGGTTGTAATGGATCGGTGGGGCTTCGGAGAATAGGGGAGATTGAATGGACCGGAAAAGAAAACGGCGATTGCAACGGGTGATTCAGGTGGAATAGGCACACCGGCCTGCCAATCTGACAAGTTGAACATTCCTGTGTTTCATTTGCGGCAGTTGTAGTAAAATGATATTTGAAGAAACAGAACAGGCGCAGAAGAAGGAGAGCTTTCAAAGATGAAGAATGTTTGGCAGGACACACTGGAACCGTTCAGGAGGAACCCGACCTACCGCGGCTTGTTTCACCTGATGGAGCGGTTTGCAGGAGATACCGCTGCTGAGGTCAGTGACAATAACGACAACATTGTCAGAAGGACGTACAGGGAATACATTGATATGTCTCTTGCTTCCTGCGGAGTCATGGAGAAGAAGAGACCAGCTGGTGACGTCGTCGGCCTTATTTACGACACCTGTATGGACTGGCCGGTACTCTTCTGGGCTGTCCTCATGTCAGGACAGATTCCTCTGCTGCTGAATCCGGCCTCACGTCCGGAGCAGCTCAATGGAATAATGGCTGATGCCGGTGCGACAAGCTATGTTGCCGCAAAGCCCGTGGCCGGCAGCCCATTAGAATTCATTGATGCGGCTGAGGTGCTTGCCGGCGGTAAGCCAGGAGAGGAGAGATGGGGAGAATACATTGCACTGTGTACCTCCGGCACGACCGGCAGCAGCCGCATCTTCCTCTACAACGCCCGGACCATAGCCAATAACACTCTGATTTTCGACGAGGCTGGGAAGACAAATCCTGATATTCCGTATATTGAAGGAAAACCCTGCAAGCTGCTCGCCTTCCTTCCGTTCCATCATGTGTTTGGCCTGTTTGCCGTATACCTGGCTTACTCGTGTATGGGCAGGACCCTTGTCTACTGTCGCGACAAGTCAGTTCAGACGATACTCGGGACCTGCAGCAGACACGGCGTGACTCATATCTACTGTGTGCCGCTGTTCTTCAACGCCCTCGCGGCCGGCATCAGGAAGAGCCTCGGGGACAGAAAGCTCAATCCGCTTGTCAGGAATGTCATCAAGCGTAAAACACTCGGAACGAAGGTACGGATAATGATAACCGGAGGAGGCCATGTTCCCCCTGAGACGCTGGAGACACTAAATGACATAGGATATCCGCTGAGCAACGGCTTCGGTATGACTGAGACGGGAATCATTTCATTCGAGAAGTCACTTGATCCTGTGCAGCGCAAGAAAGGGAGCATCGGAGAATTCTTCTCTCAGATCGAATACAGAATCGGCAGCGGCACGGCCGGCGAGGGAGAGCTTTTCCTCCGCGGAGGCGCGCTCTACTCCGCCAGCATGATAGATGGGAAGATAGTTCCCAGAGACGAGTCGGCCTGGTTCGCTACCGGCGACCTCATTAAAAAGACAGCGGACGGGCTGTTCATCTGCGGTCGTGTTAAGGATGTAATTATAAATGCAAATGGCGAGAATATATATCCTGATGAACTGGAGGATCACTTCTCAGAGATACCAGGGGCAGTAAAGTCCTGCCTGCTCGGAGCAGAGAACGGAAGCTATGAAGATATCGCGATCGTTTCCCAGCGTGCCGCTGACTTCGATGAAGCTACTTACATAGGACAGATCAGAAAGATCAACGAGTCGCTTCCTATTGGCGAAAGGGTAACCAGAGCCTTTGTCAGCGACGATGAACTCCCGGTCTCCGGCAGTATGAAGGTAATGCGTCTAAAGCTCAGGGACAGCCTGGCGGACTTAGAGGAGCTGCCTCTTTCCGGGAAACTCCGCAGGGCGGAGAGAATGAAAGAGAGTATGAACACTCCGTCTGTAAAGAACAGTATAGACGAAAGGGAACTTAATGAAATAAAGGCCTTCGTGCGGAACACCGTTGCCGACGCCATGAGCTGTTCCGATGGGGTGATGGATTCCATATCCGATACGGACGCTTTCGTCGAGGATCTCGGTATGACAAGTCTGGACATTTTCTCCTGCGTTGCCAAGATTGAGAAAAAGTACAACGTTGTTATCCTGGATACGGATACCGCGAGGCTTACCAATATCGAGAACGCCGCAATTTACATCTATTCACTGATTCACAGCCTCGATGTCGGTGCCCCGGCAAAGAGCAGGGACGTCGGGGAAACATCGAGAATCACGGACTTCACTGAGTCCGGCGAGTACAAAGAGCTTAAGGCCAGGATGGCTGAGACGGCCGAAGACAGCTTAAATCCTTATTTCATTCCGCATGACAGTGTAGTGCGCGATATCTCCACAATACACGGCAGGAGCGTCATCAATCTGGGTTCTTACAACTATCTCGGCATGTCCGGCAATCCGGAGACTGAGCAGGCCGCTATAGACGCAATAAAGAAATACGGAACCTCCGCTTCCGGCGCACGCCTTCTGGCCGGTGAAAAGACTCTCTACAGGGAGCTTGAAAAGGCGATAGCCGAATGGAAGCACACCGATGACGCCATAGTCTGTACAGGCGGCTGGGCGACCAACGTGGCATTTGTCAGCTGCTTTGCGCGCAGAGGTGATCTCATCGTCTACGACGCACTGTCCCATAACTCCCTGACAGAGGGCATCAAGCTCTCCGACGCGGATAAAAAGGTATTCGCCCACAATGACCTTGCCCAGCTCGAGAGTATCCTTGAGAAGGTTAACGGCAGGTACAACAAGGTTCTCATCATCGTAGAGGGCGTATACAGCATGGACGGCGACATCGCCCCCATCCCTGACTTTGTCAGACTGAAAAAGAAGTATAGATGCTTCCTCATGGTCGATGAAGCTCATTCCAGCGGCGTTATAGGCAATAATGCCGGCGGCTGTGACGACTATTTCCACCTTGAGCCTGACGCGATCGACATCAAATATGGAACACTCTCCAAGGCGCTCGGAGCCTGCGGCGGTTACATCGCCGCCAGAGAGGAGATTATTGAGTATCTGAAGTACAGCATGTCCGGCTTTGTGTTTACGGCCGGTATCGCGCCTCCGCTTGCCGCCGCATGCAAGAAGGCGATCGAGATCATCCGGCGCGACAACAGTGCCGTCACCAGGCTGCATGAAAACATAGCCTACTTTGTCAGGCGCGCCAGGGAATGCGGCATGAATACCTGTCTTGCAGGCGAGAGTGCCATTGTGCCCATCATGATAGGCTCTGATGCCGACGCAGTCAGACTCTCCGCAAAACTTCTCGAGAAGGGTGTTTTCGTACCGCCTGCAATGTATCCCGCTGTTCCCGTGGGCGAGAGCAGGCTCCGCTTTACCATTTCGTCAACCCACAGCATCGAGCAGCTTGAGAAAGCTGTTTCCGAGCTTGAGAAGCTCATGCGTGCTGAAGGGTTCATCAGATGACCGGCATGCGGCCAATGGATTTATCAGAAGAAAGCATTGTCGAAGGATGTGTGAAATCGGCACAGGGAGGTTTCCAAAGAGAAACAGATAGAAGGAGATCGGTGATGAAGGAAGAATTCACAAACCTGCGGTCCTTAGTAGGGGCTTTTGCCAAGGCTATGAATCTTATTAACCGGGATATGGAGCATCATCACGAGCAGACTGCTTATCTGGCGTATATGGTCGCCCAACGTATGGGACTTCAGGGAGAGGATCTTCATCATGTTATATTCGCTGCGCTTCTTCACGATATAGGTTCGATCGTGTCACCGGATCCGGAGGATCTGTGTGAGATAGAATCACACCGCCGGGAAGTGGCAAAGATCGGAGCCAACATGATACGGGATCTGGAGCATTTCAGATCGATAGCGTGTATCCTTGAGGTTGTGCAGAACAGTTATCAGGAGAACATTGCTCTGTTTGGGGAAACGGCTGTACTTGATGTGTGCCAGGCGGTTCATATTTCAGACGCGGCAGTCACTATGCTGGATCCTGACAAACCTGTTTTGTCTCAGGTGCGGGAGATTCTCGATGTGATCAGACAGTATCAGGGGACAGAGTTCTCTCAGAAGGCGGTTGACGCACTGACAGCCTTGAGCAGGATCGAATATGTGTGGATGGATGTTGCTATGAATCCGGAATTCCTTATGTTCTTTACCGGCAGGATTCATTCGGTCAGCCTCGATGACGCACTTGCGTATACGCTCTTTATGTCCAGGATCATCGACTACCGCAGCCCGTTTACAGCTATGCACTCTGCAGGAGTTGCCGCGTCTGCCAGAGAGCTGGCGAGACTGTACGGTATGAGCGAAGAGGACTGTAAGAAGATGGAGATCGCCGGACGGCTTCATGATGTCGGGAAGCTGCGTGTTCCTAATTCTATCCTCGAGAAGCCGGGGAAGCTTACAGACGATGAGTTCGATATAGTGAAAGAGCATCCTTATTACACAAGGAAAAAACTCTTGCAATCCTGGAGGACAATGTAAAGCGGGGAGATATATGCGCGGACATCTTTCAGCTTCTTAAGGATCATTATGATGAAGTTGATTCAGCCAGAAGAGAAGAGTCTCAGATAGCCGGAAAGCGTTATTATATGTCGATGGAGCCGGACAGAGACTGAATGGTGTGTTCATAACCCTTTGGCGGGCATAAAATGTGTGCCCGCCAAAGGATTTTTACAGAGTGTATCACTCACCGGTATTCGCATGATTGAGCAGATGCTCACGGTATTCATCTCCCGGAACAAACCATTCACCGCAGTATTGGCACTGCTCTTTGCCGCCGTACAGATCCTCCATCGTGTGATTCAGCAGATGAATTGTCATAATACTATCGGCTCAACTATATCATTATACACGGCACGGGTTCAACATTGCTGGCGGACGTTTTTTACGGGTTAATCATATGATGGATGAAACAGAGATAAGGATGTATTCGCTTATCTGCAGCAGTGACGGGATCAAAGCCAGGGACATTGCCAGATATACAGGCGCGGATAAGACGGTTATCAACCGGCTTCTGTACAGCGCACCGTTTATTCATGAACTGTGTTACAGGGATTCCGGGTACAGATGGCATGGCCTGATACGTCAGGCGCATCCACATACAGGACTTGGTGATTTCTGCGGGTATTATGGGCCCGTGACCCGTTTCACCGGGCAGTCTGAAGACGAGTGGATGGAAGAGCTGAAGGCGGGATGCAGGCAGATAGGCCGGAATCTGAACGACACAAGGGGACTGTTCCATTCTTTCAGGGATGCCAGGGAGGTCATGCTGGGACTGTTCCGTGATCTCGAGGCGCTGGATATTTCTTCATGGGAGATCTGCTTTGAACTGAGGATCAGGAAATCAAGGCATGTACGGATATATGCGGATGTTCTTGTTATCACTATGGACAGAGTGTTTTCGCTGGAATTCAAGATGAAGGATGTGATTGACCCCGGGGAAGAGCTTCAGGCGGCCAAGTATGCGAGATATCTGGATATTATCTTCGGACCGGAATACGAGGTGATTCCGGCCCTTGTTCTGACAAGAGCTTCAGACCTGTATACATGGCAGCAGCTGCCGCACAGCACGGCTCAGCTGCCGGTATGCTCGGGCGATATGCTGTTTAATCTGTTTGATGAATACTACTCATTTCTTGGATGAAAATGTTTCAATCTGGAACATTCGCTTGTATTTCTCCCGTAAAAAGGATTATTATCATGGAGTTTTAAGAAATACAGATTCAGAAAACGCGGAGAGAGTAAAGACTGGTTTCATGAGTATTACTGCAATTAAACAATGGCTGACGCCAAAGGTAACAGAGGAATCGCGCAAAAGTATAACGGAGATTAATATAAGGCTCATCGGCAGAGTGTCGCCCATATTTCTTATTCTGACGACAGTGCTTCTTGTAGTTTATTCCTTTTTTTATATTGTCTGGGGAGACAGATACAGGCTGGCAGTGCAGAGTGTCGCTGTCTGCGCGCTGTTCTTCTTCTGCGCGGTGAGTGCGTCAAGGCACTGGAACAGGGATGCGGACGCCGGGTCGAAGGCCGGCACCGGGCGGATAATAGAAGTATTTTACTGGCTGTTTTCCGTCTGGGGCGTTCTGGTTTCATGGCGTATGTATATCCATCAGAGTCAGATGATGATTATGGATACTGTGCAGATCGGGTTTATGGTCCTTGTCTGCTGCTATCCGCTGTGGGGCGCAGTCCGGATCATACTGGTATACCTGTTTCTGTACATTTTACTTCTGACCACTGACGGAGCGGCGCAGATCAATACCGCGATATACTGGCTGATGCCGGCTATGATCTGCTTTGGAACAGTGATTAGATATGGTATGGAACTCAAGAACATCGAGCTTGTACGAGACCTGACGAAGTATTCCAGGTCTCTTGAGAATACTTCCAGCCATGATGAACTGACCGGGATGAAAAACCGCACAGCCCTGAGGGATGACTTCCTGTCTTACTGCGGGAAGCCGGTCTGGGTGATAATGTCAGATGTTGATCATTTCAAGAGATACAACGATACTTACGGGCATGAGATCGGAGACAGGATTCTAATTGCCTTCGCGAATGAGATTATGAACCTGTTCGGGAAGACATGCTCATACCGTTACGGCGGAGATGAGTTTCTCATAATACTGACGGGGTATTCGCAGACAGAGATTACCACCATGCTTACGGTATGGACTGAGATGGTAGGGAACATCCGGCTGGAAGAGCTTCCGGAGGAAGACGACTTCTCCTGCAGTTACGGGTATGTCGGGGGGACTCCGGCGGATGAGCCGGAGCTGAGAAAGCTGGTGGTTCTTGCTGACAAGAAGCTGTACGAGATGAAGAGGTCCAGGTAGCAGTTCTTTATCCTGATAGTCTGCACGTCCTGTCCGATATTCTGAAGAAAGAACCCTTCCGGACTGGTTATATAAAGAAATCCACGAGGTTATTTGAGACAGCCTTACTTTATATATGCTGGACAAAATGCGGCAAACAGTGTTATGCTGTCGAACGCAAGCCTGCAGACGGCAGACTTGCAAAATAATCAGACAGGTACAAAAAGGCAGAGGATACTATGGGCAGTAAGGACAGCAGACATTCATTTTCAGGGAAACTCGGTTTTGTTCTGTCGGCGGCAGGAGCGTCTGTCGGACTGGGCAATCTCTGGCGTTTTCCATATCTGGCGGCGCAGTACGGCGGGGGCATATTCCTGCTGGTATACATTATTCTTGCTGTCACATTCGGATACACTATGATCATGAGTGAATCCGCTATCGGGCGAATGACGAGAAAGAGCCCCGTCGGGGCGTTCATGAGCTTTGGCAGCGGTATCATGAACAGGACAGGCGGCTGGATCAATGCCATCATACCGATCCTGATTGTCCCATACTATTCCGTCATCGGCGGATGGGTACTGAAGTATCTGTTCGCGTATATCACTGACGGGAGCCGTGTCATGACAGATGACCAGTATTTCACCGGTTTTCTTGGCAGCGGCAGCCAGCAGATCCTGTGGTTTTTTGTGTTTATCGTTGTTGACCTCGTAGTTATATTCTTCGGGGTTCAGAACGGAATAGAGCGAGTCTCAACGCTGATCATGCCGGTTCTGGCAGTCCTTGCGGTAATATTGGCTGTATATTCGATGACTCTGCCGGGCGCTATGGCCGGAGTGCGCTACTTCCTTATTCCGGACTTCTCAAGGTTTTCACTCAAGACTGTTGTAGCCGCTCTCGGGCAGATGTTCTATTCGCTGTCCATAGCGATGGGTATTCTGATTACGTTCGGGTCCTACATGAAGAAGGAAACCGATATGGAATCCTCAGCGGTCCAGGTAGAGATATTTGATACTGTGATAGCGATTCTTGCGGGACTGATGATTATCCCTGCGGTTTTCTCCTTCTCAGGAGGAGATCCGTCCAGTCTTAACAGCGGACCTTCCCTGATGTTCATCACAATGCCGAAGATCTTTGACAGCATCGGGGGAGGCAGGGTGATAGGTATCCTGTTCTTTGTACTGGTATTCTTCGCGGCGCTGACTTCGTCAATCGCCCTGACTGAGAGCTGTGTGTCGACATTCGAGGATGAATTTGGATGGAACCGGCGGATCTCCACGGTCATCATGGGCGTTATTATGGCGCTGCTGGGAACCCTGAGCTGCCTTGGCTTCAACACACTGAGTTTTGTCCATATTCTTGGGATGGGGATTCTTGACTTCTTCGATTTCCTGACAAATTCACTGATGATGCCTGTATCGGCTCTGATGATCTGCCTGCTGGTGCTCAGGGTAATCGGAATAGGCAAGGTTGAAGAGGAGGTAATGTACAGTTCATCCTTCCGCAGGAGAGGGCTCTACCGCTTCGTCATAAAATATCTGGCGATACCGCTGCTTGTGGTTATTTTCCTGAGTTCGGTCGCGAATGCTTTCGGATGGATACATATCTGAGATGCGGTACGCTGAAGTATTTTTCTGAGAGGACAGGGATTACATTCACCGTGGGCCGGGGCCGCGCGATGAAGAATAAAAACGGGCAGGAAACTCTCCTGCCCGAATTACATTTACCGCGATCCGGATAACCGCCGGAAGACCGCGCAGACATGTCACATATCGACCGCGCCTGCGTCCTTGCCGTTGATCACATAGTACGCCTTGCTCTCCTCTGACTTGAGGTAGAGGTGAAGCTGGCTGACGGTTCCGTCATGCTCTGCCTTCCAGTCCTCCTTCGCCGCCTTGGAAACATCAGCGACGTCCACAGACTTTCCATCGAACTGCAGAACCACGTTTACCTTCGGTTCACTTTTTGCTGCCATATGAATCCTCCTCCTGTATCCTGAACTCTAACCGTCAGGAACAATAATATGTTACCACGCCATATTACATTCAGCCGTGTCATATGTCAAATTCACTTTGCCGGGAGTATGTGCTCATCGAGCATGATGGTAAACGGGCCGTCATTGGTGAGGTGAACCTTCATATCCGCGCCGAACTGCCCTGTCTCAACTATCGGGACACTCCTGCGGCACTGTTCTACGATATAATCATATATCTTCCTGGCATGATCCGGACTGCCGGCATTTGTGAAGCCGGGGCGGTTGCCCTTTCTGCAGTCGGCATACAGGGTGAACTGTGAGACCAGAAGAAGAGCCCCCCCGACATCCTTCAGAGAGAGATTGGTTTTGCCGTTCCCGTCCTCAAAGATCCTAAGCCCGAGAAGCTTGCGTACATACAGATCAGCGGTCTTTTCGGTATCACTGTCGCAGCAGCCTATCAGGACCAGGTATCCTCTGCCGATCGCGGCAGCTGGCCGGCCTTCAATTTCTACAGATGCGTCAAGCACTCTCTGAATCAGGAATCTCATGATGAACCTCCATAATCGGCTTTTGGCAGGTTAATGCTATGATTGCAGCCTCATAATCATAGCACAGCGCATATTCGAAATGAAGCACCGGATGTGGTATGATAATAGCTGCAGCGATATAATCCTGACCTATACGCAGGGTGAAATGTGCGTACTGTGAAACGGCCGGAAACCGGCTCTGGCAGTTTATTCTTTTTGACGATATCATGAAAGGAATGATTGCATGGCAAAGATAATAGAACATAATTTCAGCAGAAAAAGAGGAAGGGATCTTCTTACTGCTTCTTTCGGTTATTATATGCAGGAGATAGAGGACAAGAAGCGGCTCCTGGGAGAGATGGTTATGCAGGCAAGGCTTTTCCTGTCCCAGGAGGGAATGGATCCGACAGGATTTGTGCTGAGCGAGTCTTATCTGAGAGAATTCTTTGCCATGAAGTATGGCAATTCTGATATACCGCAGAACAGTTACGCGGAGATCGTATACATAAAGCACCGGAATAACAGCGTGGTCGCGCTGTGCCAGTTTGCATCACCTGAGGAGGACGGCATCTCGATATCTTATCAGATATATTCTCTCGATAATATACATGAAGGAAACAGGAGATGGAGCCTGTACAACTTTAAGTCCCGGACATGGGTCGAGGATGAAGAAGACTGCTTTGACCTGACGCAGATTTTTGGCGAGATTGACATGTTTTCTGACAGAAATGACATGACCGTTATGGAAAACAAGGATTGATTATAAACATAACTATGTGTTATCATAAAAAAGTTTGAAATCCATGCATAATGAATCTGATAATATATAACAAATCACATGTACGGAGGGTGAGCGGATGGCTCGCAGAGAAGACGACAATCCGTTGATGAATATGGGGCGCAAGGGCCCAAGCTGGGGAAAGATCTGGGGCATCACGCTGTGTGTTATACTCGGGATTGTAGTTGCAGGCAGTATCGGTATTTATTATTTCGGACATAACATGATCAACCGTATGAATTACCAGGCGGATGAGGATGTCAGACAGTTCGAGACTCTTCCGGAGCAGGCCGCTGAGGTCAGTACGGAAGCTGAAGTTACGGGAAATGTACTAAATGAATCAGAGCTGGATAATCTGCATGTACTGATGAACCAGGCTCAGAAGGCCCAGAACGACGATGTGATTATGGATCAGTCCGTCTACAACGTGGTGCTGGCAGGAGTGGACAGGGATGATAAGAGCTGGAACGGTAATGCCGACAGTGTGATGCTTATCTCACTGAACAATGATAAGAAGCGTGCGAGTGTCATCTCTCTGATGAGAGATACATACGTTGAGATTCCCGGGCATGATTACAATAAGCTGAATTCGTCTTATGCATACGGAGGAGGCCCGCTGCTGTGCGATACGATCGAGGAGAACTACCGGATCCCCGTTGAGCGCTATGCCGCTGTTGATTTTGAGAACCTGGTGGATATCGTGGATGCCCTTGGCGGAGTAGAGCTTGAGTGGACCGCGAATGAAATCGAAGTCGCAAATGGATATATCAAGGATATGTGCGAGCGTGTCTTCGATATACCGTATGAGGATCATGCGATTCTCGAGAAGCCGGGAATGATCCTCAGCGACGGCGTACAGGCTGTCGCGTACGCGAGAAACCGGTTTGTGGGCAATTCGGATTACACCCGCACACAAAGACAGCGTTATGTCATACAGCAGATGGTGGCGAAGATCAAGACGCTGAGCTCAACACAGCTTCTTGGCTTTGTGCAGAAAGTTCTTCCGCTGGTAACGCATAATCTTCCGGAGAACGAGATCTGGTCACTTGTATGGGACGCTCCGTCAATTCTGAAGTACGACATCGTGATGGACCGTGTGCCTTATGACGGAATGTATGATGAGATTGACGTAGGCGGACAGGGCATGCTTGTTCCGCACTGGGATAAGACGATCACGCAGATGCACCGGACGATCTACGGCGACGGATCTATCAGCGATAATGAAGACAATGATATGGATACGTCAAAGTATGAGCTTACTGATGAGTATATGAAACTGACGGGGGGCACGGGTACACTGTTCCCGGAGGGCTTCACAGGGGAGCTTGCCACTGAATCCCAGGAGAGCGCCGGGTCTGACAAGCCGCGTGTAGGATGACAGAAGATAATTTAAAAAACAGGGGCTATGGTGATAGCTCCTGTTTTTGCTATTTTTAGCCTCTTATGACGGAGGCTTATAATGCGGCAACCTACAGCAATGGAATGCCGGCCTTTTGGCACTGTCTGATAGTGTCTTCGTCCCAGACGCTCGCCTGGACCTCCCCGATATGAGCAGACCCGAGGATCAGCATGCACAGACGGCTCTGGCCGATACCTCCGCCGATTGTATACGGAAGGGAGCCGGACAGCAGCGCCTTGTGGAACGGGAGGGAGCGGCGGTCGTCGCACCCTGCCTCTGCAAGCTGCCTGTCAAGACTCTCGGGGCTGACCCTGATTCCCATGCTGGAGAGCTCGTAGCTGATGTTGAGCGTATTGTTCCAGAAGAGTATGTCTCCGTTCAGATCCCAGTCGTCATAGTCGGGAGCCCTGCCGTCATGAGGCTTCCCTGAGCGGAGTTTCTTTCCGATCTGCATGAGGAAGGTGGTGCCGTTCTCATGCACGAAACGGTTCTCACGCTCCTTGGGAGAAAGCTCCGGATACTTATCCTCAAGCTCCTGAGAGGTGATGAAAGTGACATCAGGAGTGTGAAGGGGAAGCTCATACAGCTGAGGGAACTGTGCGTGGAGATTCATCTCTGTCGCGCATACGGCGGACACGATTGCCCGCACCGTGCGCTGAAGATACTCTATGGTACGGTCTTCTTCATTTATAACCTTTTCCCAGTCCCACTGATCCACGTAGACAGAGTGAAGATTGTCGAGATCTTCATCGCGGCGGATCGCGTTCATATCGGTGTAGAGCCCCTTGCCTACATGAAAATTATATTCTTTCAGGGCCACGCGCTTCCATTTCGCGAGAGACTGGACAACCTGCGCGGATACCCCGGTATCCTTGATGTCAAATGTAACCTTCCGTTCATATCCGTTCAGGTCATCGTTCATACCTGTGGATGCTTCAAGAAAGAGCGGGGCGCTGACACGGTGCAGCTGCAGAGTTGCAGCCAGAGTATCAGCGAACTGGCGTTTGATAACGCCGATGGCCTTCTGGGTATCGTACATGGACAGCAGAGGACGGTAGCCGTCCGGGATATAGATACTGCTCATTTGTGTGGTTCCTCTTTTCCTGTTATACTTCTGTTGATATTTCAATACCAGTGATTATAAATGCAGCTGGCGTTTTTTGTAAAGATGACAGGGAAAGGAGCCGGCCTGATGGCAGTGGCGGGAAAGAGCGTAAAAACTTCGGGAATGAAGGAACTCAGGGATGATATCAGGCAGAAGCAGTTCCGCCGCGTCTATCTGCTGTTCGGAGACGAAGATTATCTTGTGCGGCAGTACCGCAGAGAACTGATACGCGCTGTCTGTCCGGAAGACAACGCGATGAACCTGAACATTCACCGTGACGACACCCTTGACTGGAACGCTGTACAGGATGAGATCCTGTCCATGCCCTTCTTCGCAGAGCGGAGGATGGTTGTGCTGGATGACACGAAGCTGTTCATGGCGGGAAGAAAGAAGAGCTCAGGTGCGGAGGAGAGCCGTGACGCGGATTCTAAGGACGACATGGCACAGGAGACGGGTGCCGCTGACGACAACGGAGGGAACCTGAGCGCAGCGATAGCTCAGTTTCTGACGAATATCCCGGAGAGCACAGTCGTGCTGTTTACTGAGCGTCCTGACGAGAGAAAGGCCGGGGGACAGAAGGGAAAAAGCAGCGTCGATAAAAGGGGCAGGCTGTACAAGGCCGTTGTTAAGCAGGGGCTTGCCGTCGAGTTTACTTCCCCTGATGAAGGGATGCTCCGTAAATGGGTGCTCGGAAAGCTGGGAGAAAAGAAGATACGGATAACTCAGAGCACGCTGGATGCATTTCTCATGATGACCGGCACCGATATGTCGCATATAAATACAGAGTGTGAGAAAATTATCTCATATGCCGGAGAGGGTGGAGTGATCCGCAGAGAAGACCTGATGTCTCTTACCAGCGAGATTCTTGAGGGAAAGATCTTCCGCATGCTGGACATGATCTCGCAGAGAGATATAAGAGGCGCGCTTGACCTGTATGACGATCTGCTGGCCCTGAAAGAGTCTGAAACGAAGATATTGATCCTCCTCATGCGTCAGTTTGCCCAGCTGTTTCAGGTCAGGTCGATCCTTGACAGCGGAGGTTCTGTCCTAAGAGTGACGCAGGAGCTGGGGCTGAGCAGATGGCAGGCTGAGAAAGCAGTGAGGCAGGC
>DFHY01000007.1:63270-70386 GCA_002371345.1 Lachnospiraceae bacterium UBA3711 | reverse complement strand
AGCGGAAATTCCAGTTCCCGAAACAGCAGGATCTGCTGCAGCTTCTCCAGGGCAGCGTCATCATAAAGCCGGTAACCAGCCTCCGTGCGGTCTGTCGGAGACAGCAGGCCAATCCTGTCGTAATACTGCAGTGTTCTTATGCTCACACCGGATAACTCGCTGACTTCATGAACTGTTTTCAACGGTTCATCACCTCCCCTTCAGGTTTTGATAGAGGTAGTATAAACTATTACGTTGCGTCAGGGTCAAGGGGGTACTCAAAAAAAGGACTTTCCTCCGAATTTCCAAGATTTTGTGAAAATACGGAAGAAAGCCCTATCAGCTTATTTTTCTGCCGTAACCATGGTTACAATAGCCCATACCATGGTCATTTTATTATCGTAACTATGGTTACGGTAGCCCGTACTATGTCCACTTTTTTATCGTAACCATGGCTACGGTAGCCCGTACTATGCCCACTATTTTATCGTAACCATGGTTACGGCTGCTCGTACTATGTCTACTATTTATCGTAACCATGGTTACGAAACCTTCCTCAATAGTAACCATGATATGATCAGACTCCACCAGCCGGTTCGCGTATTTGTCCTCATCCAAATGCCCCCCTGCCCTGGAATCCCTTTGTTTCAAGGCTTCCGAGTCTCTCCCGAATAGTTTACATCGTATTCTTTCCCTCGTGTCAGGTTTTGTCAGGCAGAAGTATTCGATACAGAGGGATGTTGGTGAATTTATACGGAAAATATGTATGGGTAATGTGACGAGTATTTGGTGATAATAAAACGACATTTTCGTCATTTCGCAGAATTCTCAATGGTGATCATGTCCTTCAGTCACTTTTCCACATACTATCAGCTCATCACAGTTTTATGTTTTCTCAACCACGCTTTCGCTCGTATACGGGCATTCTTTCGGATATTCAAATAGAAAAATGAGTAATCACAGCCATGATAACTTGCAGGCCCGAAAACCGGTTCCATTTTCTTTAAACCCGGAATCTTCGTGATCGCGCATTTTTCCAGCCGGGGCTCTGTTACTACCACTGTTCCCCTTTCGGTATCAATCACGGCATCAGCCTTTACCGGAAGTTTCTTCAATCTTGGAATCAGCAGATACGGTTTGTAGGAGCCTAAATTCTTTTCAGCAGATGCCGGAGTATCATCCGTTTTCCAGTTAAGTGGGTTGATGGATATGGCTCCTGGAGAGACAACAAGGGAACTGTGTCCTTTATTTGCCGGCCCCTCTGTATTCCATGAAACAACGACACCCAGATCGTCTTCTCTCTGCGATGCCTTTACGTGAGGATTCTCTTTCAGATAATCACGAGTCAGAGAATCTCCAAGACAGTAGGCAGCAATCATGTTGACATAATAGTCCGGATGTTCTTTCATATATTCAGACAGAACCATGTAACTAAGCCGTGATCCCTGTGAATGTCCGGCCAGGAAGTATGGGCGTCCATGATTCAGGTTTTCAAAGTAATAATCCAATGCTGCGTAGACATCTGTTCTTGGCTCAGCCCATTCAGCCTGATCAACTTCCTCAAAGCTCATTTCTGCAAGCTTCATGGAATTTACCTGTCTCCAGAACGGTGCGAACACATTGGCAACCGGTCCAAATGCCGTAGCCTGCTGCGCAAAATTCCGTCTGGCTCCTTTTACCATACTCCTGTTGTCTACAGGACAGATCACACCCGCCCTGCTGTCATGACAGCTTGACGGATACAGAAAAACAAGGTCTACGGGTTTGTCCGGATGATCCGGCATTGCAAGCCAATGCTCCTTCAAAGAATAATCTGTCGGCGTTCCAGTAAACGGTTTCATACGCGCTTCTTACTCCTTTTCATCCTGGCTCTATTACAGGTTGTTCCGCTATCTGCCCCATCTCAAATGCTTCTGGTGGAAGCAGATCATCCTCATCCAGTTCCGTCATGATTCGATACCATCCTCTTTCAATAAACAGGTCAGTATACTCATCCTACGGTATTCTGGCAAGTGCTGCATTCTTGTACTCAGGATCATTTGTGACTTCCCGTATCACTTTGAACTCCTGAGGAAGCCAGACTTTTTCCTTCTCATCCCGCAATTCGATCTCCAAAATCGCTTTATCTGACCAAAACGGGTATACATCAATCTCATAATATCGGTTTCCCTGCGTGAGGCAGTAACGTGTCTTGTTAATCCTTCTCCGGCCAGGATCCGCATTCTTCATCAGATGGCGGTATTCAGATTTGGACAGATGCCGTTCCGTACTCATCCGCTTCATTCCATCCAGTGCTTTCTTATGCGTCTCATAGTAAATATAATGGCCATTCTCACCGCGTTTGCGGATCCGAATCTCCTCTTCCGGAGCCGATTTCAGATAAACCTGTTCGATCTCGATCTTCCTGCACAGCGGATTCTTTTCCAACCAGGAAAGATCCGGATATTCAATCAGGAACTTTCTCTCCATCTCATAAGGATGATCTTCCTGGAGGAATGATGCAATCTCAGTTTCGAGTCTACGCATCTTCCCTTCGAAATCTGTGGAGTTATCAATCACCCTCAAATATCTGTGTCCAACCCAGCAGGAAAGCAGTCTGTCGTCCAATGCTACTGCTTCCTCAACCGTCTCGTAACGCGCAGCATTATTTGCATGCGTGTAATAATCCTCTGCTCCGTTAGCTGCTGTAACCAGATGAAAAACCGCGTCGTATCCATCACGCCATGATACAACGTCTCCGTGCAGTGTTTTGCGTATCTCTTCAAATTCATCATCGTTCATATACGCCTGGTTATCCATAACGCCTCTGTCACAGACGATCAGAATCTTTTCGGCAGCCATGGTAGATGCTGCCTTAGTAAACAGACGTTCTTTTGTGAGTTGAAGCTCAACCTGGCATTTCTGGTAATCCGTATTAGTGCCACAGGTCCAGGGCGCAACACCTCCGGTGATCAATTCCGTAGCTGTTTCCGGAACGATCAGGACACAATACCCCCGCTGCGTGAATGCATTTCTAACCCAGCTCATGGCTGTTGATTTTCCGGCACATGGCCCTCCGGTAATCACAATCTTGGATATCTTCTTCATAATCTTGGTGATTCACTCCGTTTTGGTTTCAGCCAGTGATTCTTTCTTTTCGTACACGATCTCAAACAGGTCTGGCGGAAAAAGATAATCCTCATCCAGTTCCGTCATAATTCGATACCACCCTCTTTCAATAGACAAGACAGTATATAACTTGTCCCTGTCTAATGCTATGGTATCTTTCTTCCCTATATATCGTACCAACATCAGGTACGCACCCTCACATTGTTTTATGCTTCAAATTCGTACAGACGATATATCTTTCTATAAATCCCACACATGAACAAGAGCTTAAAGACAGATTTCTCGCAAAGTGGCTACTCTTCCACAAACGCTGCCAGAGTAAATGTCTTCTCTCGTAATAATCTAAAATGAGTGTTCCTGATCACATTAACCAGTCTCCGCTTCCTATATCGAAACCAACAATCGATTCCCACTCAGATTCACCTTCGCTCTTGTGCCCTGTCTGATCAACCCTACCGCACTTGAGGTCACTGTCAGAATAGCGCCTATGAGCAAAAACGGATTGTATGTTGTCGCCGCAATCAGTAATTCAAATGCCCCGATTCCTGCCTGTGCCGCCAACGAAACAGCTGACCGCTCATCTCCTTCTGGAGAGAAACACTTCTGAAAGCTTTGAATACCCTGAATCATCACGACTGTTCCAGACAGGACATCAAATCCATTTACGAAATTCCAATTATGCGTTAGGTCATTACACCATCTCAACATCCCCACGTCTTCCAGTATATCTCCGGGTATGATCGGAAGTCCCATCTTTGTGAAATAATCGGAGGCCAGGTGTTCTAAGAACGGAGCAATATTCTTTGGATCATGGATAGGAAAGTCATAGATGATGTGGTGTCCATAAAGGCGATGAGCCGCCGTCGGTTTCCCCTTTACAGCCGCATCCATTATGCGTCCATACTCGCTGTGGCCTATTTTGTTTCTGTCCATGAATTCGTAGACGGCATTACTATGTTTCGAATACGCAGAGAGAATAGCGTCTGCGCATCGGTTTATCCCTTTTAATACAGGATCATACGTTGCAAAGCTTGCTATAATCACACACTACGGTAATAACTTCGTGATTACTTTATACCATATGACAGTGTGGTCTGTCTTCATAATTGCGCCCCAACGAAAAAAGCGTCCAATTTCGTCTGGTAAATTCATCGGATTACGATCTCTCAATCGTTACCGATGAATGATACACTTCATAGACTTCCAGTATGAATATATAAAAAATCATAACAATCTGAGCAGTTATGATACTTCAGATGCAAAAGATAATACCATAGCGGACATTGTTGAAAGTACAATCAAAAACCTTCTCTATATATACGTATAAAAAACTCGGATTTTCGGGAAGAATTATTATGTTTTTCTGCACCTATAGCCGCAAATATTGCTTGCTACCGAGAGTGGAACGAGAATTATCTTTTCCATCGCTTGTCAAATGAATAAACCGTCACGGTGTACTGGTTTCTGCCACCCCATTTCCTGCATATGAAACCAGCATCGATTAGTTCACTCATATACTTTGAAAACCACCCATACTTGAAACCGTACTCCTGATACTGGCACGCAGGAAAAACAAAGTATTCGCCTTTCGGATCATTCGAGAGTCTTTTGATTTCACTTGTCGACCACCCACAGCCACATTGTTCATTGATTTCAGATAACCGGAGTGATAAGCATTCCCTTGCTTTTTCTTCATTCCGATGTGCGATACATGTGATATATAGCAATCTTGCCGGAGGACTAAGATTCTGAAACTGTTTGCTTTTCATCAAATCAGCACTAACAAACCCAAATGCAGAAAAGCCATTGTCATCATACGAGTACTCAGGTAACTTTCTGAGTTTTCCCATTTGTCCGCCCTTCGATCTGTGCAACATCAATTCCTGCAGCCCTCAGAGCCTTTCTAACGGCCTTAAGGCATTTAAGCGTAGTCATGGCCCTTTTGCGATGCCGCCTGTAATATGTGGCGATTTCGTGCGCGTTCGTCGGAATATAATAACCCTGTTCATCGCTTCCAATGATTTCGCCATTCATCCGAGCTGTTTCTATGTGCTTGCGTGTTTCCCGTTCTGTCTCACCAAGTTTCAACGCGAGGCTTCTCATACTGATCCTGTCTGGGCTCAATGGAATGTGATCTGTGATTCTTCGCTTTACCATACCGCCCTCCTACGTCATTTCGATAGATTGTCGATGGCCTCATCCAAAATGCGCACATCGAACAAACTACGCCTACCATATTTCCGTTCTGCTCCCGCCTCTCTTGCAAATTTCACGGCAGAAGTTATTCCGAGTCCTGTATAAATTGGTAATTCAGAGCGCCCGATCATACGCGGCTTAACGCTTGCAGAAGTTCCAGTTTCTCTTTTATGCATACCGTAGTCCTCACTTGTATCTTTGATATGTTAAGTGTTACTTGACGCGTCAAACCGATTGTCGCATAATCATCTTGAGAATTCAGTTAACTATTAGTAAATTCACATAGAGGACTGTTTATTATGGGCCGAAATCGGAGAAATGAAAACAATGGATTTGACGAATCACTCGAAATGGATCTGGCCATAGATGAAGCCGTTGAACTTAAAAAACGATTTCATAAAAACAGTAGAGATAATGTTATGTCGATAATATCTAACTCTGATAATCCCAAAGAAGAAAGAAGAAGAGTGCTCGAAAAAACAGGTTTATCACAATCCCACCTGTCACAAATCCTGAATGGAGACGGTAAATATTTCACATTACCTCATCTTTATTTGATATCTAAGCTTTACAACCGTTCAATCGAATCATTGATTCTTGATCCCTAGAACACAAAAACCTGATACCTTCAATTTTCCTTGAAAGTACAGGCTTTTCTTTGCCCCTGATTTGCCCCCGATTTGCCCCCGATCCGAATGAAAACAGGCTATTTCAGACAGAATCAGATGGAACGTGATAAAAGGGTTGAGGGTTCAGAAAACCGCATAGAATCAACAAAAAATACCGCCTGACAACCTCAGACGGTATTTGATGAATAGATGTGCGGAAGATGGGACTTGAACAAAATACTATTCTCTCAAATACCGATAGAAAGGGGTTTTTCAGCCCGTCCATTTTAAGTGTTACCCCCAGTGTTACCCCTTTCGGTGTCGTTACTGGCTTCTGAAGATCTAAAAGGACTTTAATAGCTGGATGTATTTTTGTCCATCGCTTTCAGATACTCTTTCAGCAAAAGCAGTAAATCCATTTCTTTCATATAATTCAAGAGCCGGCTTATTATCAACCTCACAATCCAGAAAAATCAAACCGCCACTGACTATAGCCTGAGCATCTTCTAACATCCCCATGGCATTATCGAGCAATTCCTGACCGGATATGGTTGCTCCCTTGTTTCCCTCATAGTTTTTGCCAAACTGGGCAATAAGGAAAGCTGATACAGAATAAACCTGACGGACCTCATCCAATCGGGCATATCTTGCAACTTTCTTTCTAAGCCTAGAATTAAGCTTGTCGGCAGGAATGTCTATTGCCTTATGTGCAAGAGAGTATATCCCTGCAAAGTCGGAGTTTTCATCAAACACCAAATATGTTACCGCCAGTTTTCTTTTATAGAAGTCTATCGCGTTGTTTCTTACAAATGTTTCAACTTCCAGATTCTTTTGTTTTCCATCACGCTCACATGAAAATGAAGAGAGCAGCGCCTGTGTAGCCTCCTCTCCATAATCCGCGATCATATTCTCAATACTGATTACATCACATATCAACTCTTTGTCACCCCTGCCATAGCTTTTGCAGCAATTCTACGAACCTTTTCAGGATCTGTAGTTAATTGCTTTTTCCGAGGCTTTCTTGTATATGAAGAATTCTCTGCTTTTTCGAGTGCTTCTACTAAAATTCTGGCACCATTCTCATCATTTACCTTTATGGGTTCAAGGATAGTAGATGTAGCCATAATTCCCACCTCCGTTTCGATTCAATAACGGTATTCAATCTTCAATTGAATCATAACATATTTCGGAATATTTAGCCATAAAGCATCAGGTCACCATTGCG
>DFHY01000007.1:29152-63217 GCA_002371345.1 Lachnospiraceae bacterium UBA3711 | reverse complement strand
TTACATAGGGCAATTGCTTGATCGTCCACGCTCGTTAAGGATCCCAGTATTGCATTTTTGAAATTGATCTGTTCAAGTTCTGTCATTCTCCCCCACCGTTGACATTTAAGAATAACCATGACATGATCATTGTATTACCAGAATCAGAATGCAGCAGGGCTTTTTACAAAAGATACTGCCAACCCCTGCCTCGACAAAATAATATCGATGACGTATTATGATCCATTGATCTGAGTTTTTCAGGAGCGTCCGTTTTTCCAGAAACACGTTACCAGAATTAAGAAAGACTATGAACATTGCTCTTGTAGACGATTCACCAGAAGAACTGCTCCGCCTAGAGGAAATGCTCCGGGAATACGCCGGAATCCATCAGCTGGATCTGGAACTTACATCCTTTTCGAGCGCGGAAAGGATGTTGTCTTCCTGGAAACCGCTGAAGTACACTGTCATCTTCCTGGATATCTATATGGACGGAATCTCTGGAACGGAAGCTGCCGGTATTATCCGCCAGACGGATGAAGATACGATCCTGATCTTCCTGACCACCAGCCAGGATCACCGGGCAGATGCTTTTCGTGCCCACGCATATGACTATCTGGAAAAGCCATTCACTACAGATACCATTTTTTCTGTCATGGATCATGTCTGCCGGCTTCATACCGAGCAGAATACCGGACGGTTTCTATTTACACTCAGCGGCAAAGACCGCAGCATCTGTTTTTCCGATATCCTCTACCTGCAGTCAGAAGGAAACTACATCAATATCCGGAGCTGCGACGGTGAAGTTCTCAAAGTCAGGATGACATTCTCCGCAGCTTCAGAGCAGGTACTGCCGGATAATCGCTTTCTTACCATTGTGCGCGGGATCATCGTCAATCTGGATCATGTGAAACGTTTTGTCGGAGATGCCTGTGTCATGACGGACGATACATGCCTCTTAGTTCGCACACGCAAAGGCCGGGAGATGGAACAGATCTGGCATAATTACAACTTCGCGAAGCTGCGAAGGGAGGCTCTTCGGAAGGGAGGACATGCATGACCGGCGCATTTCTCACCTTTCTGATCGTAGTTCCGGCGGGTATGCTTTGCCTTCTTCCCATGAAGAATCAGCTGCGTTTTTCTTTGCTCCGAACGCTGGCAGGTCTGACTGTACTCTCTGTGCTTCTGAGCCTGGGCGCTGCATGTTTGGCTGTGCGGTTTTCGTTTAAACCAAATAATCTGCTGTTTCCTATGGTATGCCTTCTGTTTGCCGCATACCACCTTTGTCTCACGGTTTCCCTGAGCAAATCGCTTGCTGTATTCTTCTCCATCATGGCACTCGAGGGTATCCTGGGTATCTTTTCTGCCTGTTTTGATGCATACAGAAATCCTGCCCTCGGCGCGGATTCTTATACGATGGAATATGCCCTGTTCCACCTGGCTCTTTCCTTCGCTGCGATCCTGCTGTTTTCGTATCCGCTGGCACATTTTGGTAGTCGGCTGATCGACTCTTTGAATCTTGACAGCGTCTGGTACTGGACCATCCCCTTCTCCGTACTGCTTCTTGGTGCCAGCCTGTTCCTTCGGCCGGAAAAATACGAAACCCTACATGTCAATCGTGTAGGGGAAGTAATCCCCCAGATTCTATCTGTCCTGCTTGTGCTCTGGTGCCTGATCCACGTGATCTATTATGTAATTGTCATGGGCATCCTGAATGCTGCAAAGACCGAGGAAGAGAAGCGCCTGCTGGAGATGCAGGAGATCCAGTTCCTGTCCCAGCAGAGATATATGGACGAATCCGCAAGAGTCCGTCACGATTTCCGCCAGAATATCCGGACACTCCTGGAACTCTATGAAGCCGGAGATATCGAATCTGTCGGCAGTTATCTGCAGGGATGGGCTGAAGAGCTGCCTCAAAACACAATCCTGCAATACTGCCCGAACAATGTATTGAATGCCCTGCTAAACTACTATGCCGGAGTGGCTCGCAGTCAGAAAACCGATTTTCAAGTCGAGATTGAACTGCCGGATCAGCTGCGGATCAAGGATCCGGATCTGTGCGGGATGATCGGCAATCTTCTTGAAAATGCATTGAATGCCTGTCGCGAACTGGATGACGGCTGGGTGCAGCTGTCTGCCAGGGCGCTGCATGGAAGTGTATTTTACCTGATCGCTACAAACCCATACAAAGGCAGAATAAAAGAAAATGATGGCAGAATCGTATCCTCAAAAAAAGAGGGCAGCGGAATCGGACTCTCTTCGATCCGATCCACTGTCGAAAAGTACGGTGGAAGCGCCTCTTTCTCCTATGAAGAACAGTTATTTACGGCAGATATGCAGATCCCGTTGTAATTTCGGTTGATTCTATATCGTTAGTAATCATTCGGAAACAGGCCTCAATGGTTTTCCATTGAAGCCTGTTTTTGATTTTATATAAGTCTTTTCTGTGATTTGCTGATAGCTCTGCTTCTATTGCCGCCTCTGTCGGGCTGACGCCCATCGTCATGTCTTTCTTCGCCGCCTGATAGTCAGTAGTATGAAGGCTGCACTTGCAAGAAAAAGCATAAGGAACAGTTCGGGGCTTGACTCATCCCCAGTCCGGGCGCTCGTATTCTGACTGGTATTTGTTACACTCCCCTGGTCTGCAGTTCTGGCAGAGTCTGTCTCCTTACTCTTCGTTCCCGAATCTCCCGATTTCCCATTGTCGGATTCAGGATTTGATTCAGTACCTGTCCCGCCACCGGCTTCAGAGCTTGGTTCAGTACCTGTCCCACCTCCAGACTCTGAACTGGGCTCAGTACCAGGTTCATCGTCGGATCCGCCTCCTGAATCATCGTCTCCTTCTCCCTGCGTTTCGGTAGTAGTAAACTTCACCTCTGGCGCATCTCCATCATCGAACATTACTTTCAATGTGTGCTGCCCTGTTTTAAGCGATTCCAGATAGCTGCTCTTCAAGGTCAACACCAGACTTCCTGAAACAGCGTCATAGGAAGACGCGGGAACCATAACTCCATCTCCCTTGACCTCTATAAAGTGCGAAAACGTCTTCTCCTCTTTCCAACTGCGTTTATAAACAAAGGTCAGGCCATTCGTGCTTCCCTTCTTCCAGGTGCTGTCCGCTCCGCTTACACAGGCGTAAGTGATCTTCGGCTCCGTGACGGTCAGGGTACCAATCATCTCCTTGATCTTGTAGTTACTCTCCTTCGCGGTGCCGTTCCAGCTGATTTTGTACGTATTCCGACTGCTTCCGGGTTCTGTCTGAGTACCGGTCATGACAAGAGACGCACTCTCACCAGCAACCAGCCCCTTCATCTCACCGTCCGCTGTCAGCGGCGCTCCGTCATAGAGCTTTCTGGCTGACTCTGTATCCACCTTCAAAGGAGCCGGAGTGATCTGGTAAGTTCTTGTAGTAGAACCTTCATACGCTCCTATTCCCTGAATGGTAATCAAAACGGTTCCGACATTGATTACCCGCATATTCCCGCTGCCCGATTCTTCGTCTGAATAACTGTAAATGAGTTCATAGTCCGTTCCTTTTATGAGTTCCTGTCCAAGCCGATTGGTTACCGTGATTGCATCTTCCTGTTTCTGTTCAAGGCCGTTATAGACCACATCCTTTAAGAAAGACTGGACATGGAGGGTATTCGGCGCAACGTACAATTTGCCAAGCTTTTCCTTGATCACATAATTCTCCCGATTCAGATCTTCGTCAAATGTAATCTCATAGGTATTGGTAGAACTGCCCACCTCTGTTTGCGAGCCTGTGACCGTGATACTCACCTTGTCCTGATCACTGGCCGGCACCCCTTCAATAGAACTGCCATCGGTTTTCGTAAGTGCTGTGCCATCATAGATTTTAGAAGCACTCGCTGTAGTCACAGTGATTGTAACGGGTCTCATGGTATAATTTTCTGTTATTTCGCCGGTATAATTTCCTATTCCGGTAATTTTGACGTATGATTTTCCGGCGCCATCCGTGCCTGTCGTAAGCGTATAGTCTGTGTCTCCTACCAACGTATATTTTTCCCCGAATCGGGAGCGGTCAACGACCATAACTTCCGGCGTCAACCCGGTGCTGCCATCATATACCGGAGCCTTCACGGAGATCTTGAATCGGCTGCTGTCCGTAATATCCGCACGGTTAATCGTAAGCTTACCGGGCTTTGTTCCAGACTTTATCTTGTATTCAATGTAATGATCGTGATTCACCTCACCATCTGGGCAAACCAGCTCATAGTTTTCCTTTGCTTCTGCATGAAGAATCAGAACATCAGAATACTCCCCAGCCGCCATCGTTTGATAAGTCCGATTATTATCATCCAAGGTAACCTTAGCACCATCCTTCACAACATTGTCCAGTGTATCCCACGAAGGTATCTCGCTGTGCCCATATGTGCGGGATTCACTTCTGTTATACGACCATGGATAAGACGGTTCCGGATCTCCGTAGGTTACAGTGACGTTATCTGCCTGCAGAACGACCTTTGCCGGGTCGATGGTGATCGTACTCTTGCGTAAAGTAATGTCATAATTCCGCCAGAAGAAAATATTCTGATATTCTTTTCCCTCAACCGAAACTGTTGTCCCTTGTTTTTTAATCGTCAGCGGAGCGGCTCCGGCTTCCGTTTTCTCGTCCAGAATGACCGGCTCCAAAGTTCCAAAACGATTCCCAACCCAACTACCATAAAGGCTTTCTTTACGATACTTGTTGTATGTATCATCATCAAAAGCGTACATCACCTGATAATAATTCGCGTTTGTCTCTATAGAGCCATAGTTCATATTTGTTATGACAGCATTATTGTCACTCCAATCGATTTCTGAGCTGGTTTTGGCAAAGGCTTTGGCATACAACGTTCTCTTTGTCACGGTAACTGTCACATAGGTCCATGCTGGATCTTCTTTGCTTGCAGGGGCTTTCACTGTCACCCTAATGATCGCTTTGCCGGCATTCTGTATATTCACCTTCAGCGGTTCAGATTCATCAATCTTTATCGTCGGCTCAAAACCAAGGGAGCCATAACTGTCATATACAACTTTGCTGGTCCATTCAGCATTCGCTATTTCCGGAGATACGGCAAGATCAAGCGTAAGGGCGGAGGTGGTAACCGATACCGTATATTCTGTTTCTCCTTGAATGATCCACTTACCCGAATCTCTGACATAAATCTCGCTGACTTCAGAGGCTGCATAGTTGACCAATCCATTATAATGGGCTGTTACTTTGTATCGTCCTCCCTCAACGACATTGGTATTCATTTCTGCCTTTAAATGAGCTCCGGCATCACAGATGACATCAAAGTCATTTTGAGAAAGTATCTCCCAGCTGTTATCATCTTTCAACCTTTCAATTTTGATGTTGAGGGTTCCTGCATTGAAGCGATCAGCCGGAAAGATTCCTACGACTTCAGAAGTAATATGAGCCGTGCCGTCATTATTATATTTTGCGTCCAGCGTAACGGTGGTAGGCACCTGAATGATGGTGAATGGATATTTTTCGGATTCAGCCCTCGTGTATTTATCCGACTCCTGTACGAATGCCTGAACATAATACTCTCCGGCGTTGACCGGCGCGCTGTCAAGCTGTGTTCCGTCTTGGGTATAGTAATAATAGTACGGCGGATTGTCGCTGTTTGTTGTAACTGTGGGACTTGATACCGGCAATGAATCGTACTGCTTTGTAAGATCACCGCTTACGGTGACCTGCGCATGGATTAATATCGTGCCTGAAAATTCAAAACGGGAATTCCAGCAATAATCCTGTTTCTCCTCGCTAACATTGTCACATTTTGCTGTGACAGTAAATGTTCCCCCCTCCGTTGAGTGAAGCGTTATCACCGCCCCCGGAGAGGTCTCTTTTTTGATTTCTTTCACCGTGATTGTCCCGTTGCTTCCGGTCACGGCAAAGTCATACCATCGTGATCCTTCTGGAAAACCATCATCCAGCAGATACACATCAAAATCTGTTCCTTCGACCGGTTTCCCGTACACTTTTCCGCCGATAGTCCCGCCATCAATCTTCACAAAGCCGGTATTGTTCGTATCGGTATATCCGTAATAATGGAAGCCCTGTCCGCCGAAGGAAAGATCCGCCGTCAATCCTTTTTCCGTTGAATTGCTGTATTCCGGCAGATACAGCCAGAAAGCATATCCGGCCAGATCACTGGTATAAATGTGGTATTTCCCGAATGCAGAATCACTGTTAATCGCGCTGACACTGATTCTTCCCGCTCCCGGTACTCCGGAAAATACAGGAGAATCCTTGTCGATTTTTCCAGTGGTCTGATAGACCGGAGTACCGCTGCTGTTCTTCACCCCGGTGAGCTTTGCCTGAACACTGCCGCCGCTGATCGTAACGCTCCGGAACCGGTCCATTTTCTCTGTCAGAACCGTTCCGTCATGGATAATCAGGTCTTCACTCAGATCATTATTGCTTAATGCCGCGTTGGAATAATCTCCGCCGGTCCCGATGTCGCAGGCCTTGTCCGAATTATTGGTGTAAGCACCGCCGCGGGTCCAGATGTAACCGTGATTAATTTCGATCTTATCCGCATGGGACGCGCCTGCCGAGCCGCCGATTCCGGCTCCTGCGCCCATTTTGAAATCTCCTGTATTTCCCCAACCGACATCATTCATATATCCGGCCTGGATGGACGCTCCGCCTTGTGCAAAGACTGCTCCGCCTTTGATGGAGATCAATTCGCAGTCCGTGGAACTGTTCTTTGTATATTCCCCGCTGACATAATCATCTCCGCCGCCTCCTATGCCGGCACCACCGTCTTGCCCTACCGCCTTCACATAGTACCTGGAAGGTGCAGGATTATCAAAAGTACCCTGCGTAATGCAGGAGTCATCTTCTTCCAGATCGATCACGATCTCTTTTGCTCCGCCCAGGAACCCGCCGCCAATCCCGGCCGCTCTTTTCCCACCGTACGCTTCTACCGCGCTGGTGCCCTTAATGATCGTCGGCGGACAATCACCCCCGAATCCCAGGCTGTTGTGCTCACATCCGCCGCCGATCCCGGCTCCGTTATCTCCGCCATGAGCGCTCACACCACTGTTTTCGATCACAATTGTGTGGCCCGTTGACGTATGCCCTGTCTCATAGGAACTGAAAGCACCGCAGCCGATCCCGGCCGCGTCGCTTCCGCCAGATGCGTATACATGTTCGCAGTCCCTGATCACAATTCCTTTCAGCGTCGATGAATTTGCAATCCTCATCCCGCCATCGCCGCCGCTCGTACCGATACCGGCGGAAAACCTTCCCCCAAATGCATCGACATACTTGCACTTGTCTATCATAATGAAGTCCACGGCTCCGGCGATCTTTGCACCGCTTGCATTTCCTGCACCGATGCCCGCGCCTGCAAAGCCCTTTGCATAGATCGACGGGCAATTGCTGAGCCAGATTTCTCCGCATTGCGAACCGCAGCCCGAACCGATCCCGGCGCCGCTCCCGAGATCCAGCGGGTCAACCGTGATCTCGCCGACCGTCGTCGGCACGCCTTCGCTGAAATCAGCATATCCGCTTTTGGCTACAACCGAACAGCTATCGATGCTGATCGTTCCAAGATCTCCGATATCGAGTTTATCAAGGCCGATCCAAAGAGTGTAGGCGCCTCTGCCACCTGTCCCGATCCCGGCGCCGCTCCCGAAACCATGCGCATAGATGTTGCTGTTCTTGATTGTGATGCTGTGCATGGAGCCGTACTGTCCGCTGCCGATGCCCGCCGCGCCATGTTCCAGATCCGTAGCCGTGAAATTCATCACATCCGTGCAATGGCCCGGATCCTTCTCATCCCATTCCGCGTAAACATCGCTGTTATTAATTTCAATGGAATCAACACTGTTCAGCCCCAGATAATTCGCATCCATAAGCGACGCGCCGATCCCGCCGCCATGATAATATGTATTACTGATGCTTATATGATTGATCGAGGTTCCGTATCCGCTGCCGATCCCGGAAGTGACCTTTTTCGTGCTTGTGGACGTAATATTGCAGTTCTCGATTGCGATCCGATCAATCGTCCCTCCATAGGTTGCGTGAAAGGACCCGCCACCAATGTCCGCGCCCTGGCCGCCGGCATGGGTCGTGAGTTTCGCGTTTCTGATTGTGATATTCCCGTTGCTTCCTTTGCCGCCACCGATCGCAGCCGCCTGATTATCCCTGTCATTATCGGACAGGCCTCTGGAAGAAGAGGCTGTGATTTCAAGAGGATATTCGCCCTCATCAAAAGATTCCGTCGACGGATTCCAGGCCCCTTTTCTGACTTCGGACCCATCGGCTTTGCTGCCCTCTATCGTCAGATGACCCTTTACACCGCTGTTATTCCCGGCGCCGATTCCAGTACCCTGATTGCCGCCTGTGGCACTGATTGAACCATTTCCCTTTATTTCAAGCCAGTCGATATCATCGCCTGCGCCGATGCCGGCCCCATTTTCACCGCCTCGGGCATAAATTGTGCCGCCGCGCAGCGTGATATTCACATATTTTGCATTGCCATCTCCGGCGCCGATGCCGGCCGCGTTTTTCCCGCCGGCCGCATCGATGTACAGGTTGCTTCCCGGTGTCTGGTCAATGGTGACCCGGATATCATCTCCGCCGTTTCCGCCGCCGATTCCAGCCCCGTCACTGCCGCCTTCTGCCCTGATCGACCCGCCGGTGATTACAATCTGTCCGTTATCATCGAATCCTTTTCCTTCTCCTCCGCCGATGCCTGCCGCCTGTGCAGTTCCACGAGCATAGATCGTCCCACCGGTAATCTGAATCGTCCCATGGAGCGTCCCGCCTTCGCTGCAGCCGATGCCGGCGCCGCCTTCCAGATCACCATCCGGATCATCGCCGCCGTACGCCTCGATGGTTCCGCCGGTGATGGTGATATTGTCGGTATCACCGCCCTCTCCGCCGCCGACGTTGTCGCCTGCACCGATACCTGCCGCATACTGACCGCCCCAGGCGTGAATGTCCCCTCCGGTAATCTGAATATTGCTGGCTCTCCCATCTCTGCCGGATCCGATTCCGGCAGCACAATGCGCACCGTAGGCATAGATTGTTCCGCCTGCGATGATGATGGTTCCCGTATCAACATTGTATCGTGTGCCGATTCCAGCGCCACCGTATTTTGCACCGCCACCTATGGCAGTAAGCGTGCCCTCTGTGCTCCCGTCCCCGTTTTCGGAGGTTACTTTCACCGTGGATCCCGGACTCACATGGATCGCCGCCATTCCATCATCGGAGACAGAGAAAAACTGCTCGTCTTTCCCGGCCTTGATGTAATTTGTCCCTCTCAGCTTGACGATGACATAGTTCCCTGACTCAATCGTAAGGAAAGAGGAATCCGGGCTTTTGCCTTCCTGGCTGCGGTTAACGTTGTCCAGAATAATCGTAATCGGTCTGCCTTCAGAGCTGCTGTTCTCAGGTACTGTAAAATAGTCGCCATCCTCGTTGCCATCCAAGCCCGCTCCGTTCTACCCATTCCCTTGGATGATATAGGTGGTATCCGGGTTGTTCAGTGTCTGCTTCTCGCCGTCATCATACACGGTTGTGCCGGCTGCCAGCAGATCGTCCGTCACAGTAATCTCATAGACCACATCGTTGATTGTGAGCTTCATCCATTCCTTGGAGGAGAACGCCTGAAGCGCAGTGACTTTCCATTCGTTGTCCAACTTGTTCGCTTCGAACAGACTCGTATCACTGATCTCCACCGCCGTGACCTCTCCGGTCAGACCGATGGACGTAAGGATTTCACTCAATGCGACGGTTTTATAACCGGGAAGAATGTATTGCAGATCACTATAGGTAAACACAACGGTATACAGAGAGAAGCCGTCCGTCTCCACAACGGCAGTGGTCTCCTCGCCGGTTTCCTGCGTCGTCTCAGTGTTCACCTCCAGGCTCTCAGCTGTCAGTTTGCCCGTAGTCTCATCCTCGGTCACATGGTAAACATTGGTGGTCAGGTTTTCGTCCGCCACTTCTGCCAAAGCAAAAGAGACACTGACCGTCCGGCCCTCGGCCGGCTGGTATTCCTCACCCGTATCGGGGTTGACAGCCTTTATGTCAAAGGTGTAGGAAACAGCGACATTCTGATTCTCATCACACGCCTCATTCACGACGGCTTCCGCCTGCCTCTGCTGATAGACAGGAACACTCTTCACAATAAGAACAGCATCCACCGGAAACACACCGGGTTCAGCCTTTACGCTGACGACTACACCATTTACCGTTTTGGACTGCTCGAAGACCGATTCAACCGGTACAGTTTCAGTGTCTGCCTCAGTCTCAGCGAACAACTTAGGGGGTATCTCCGACTCGGCCTCAGTGAATGCTTCCACAACCGACTCTGTTTCGGTTTCAGTGAGCACTTCCGTGGACGCTTCTGTCTCGATCTCACTGATTACCTCCGGCGATACCTCTGACCCAAGCTCAGTGAATGCCTCCGAAGCCGACTCTGTTTCAAATGAAGCATCCTCAGATATACCTGACCCGTCCTCATCCTCCTCGATCAATCCCGGAATATAATTCGCAACATTTTGAGTATCAGTTTTTCTCAGATCGAATGCTTCCCCTGAATCCAAAATTCCATCCGAATTATTTGAAACCTCTGCGTCATTAAACACTTCAAACTCTGTTTCTTCAGTTTCCTCCATCAGAATCTCGTCATCTGATATTATTGCCGCCGCTTCTTCCATCCACAGCTCTTCAGCCGGAGTCAAAACAGCAGTATTCTGTATTGACAGCTGTGATAAGAACAGTGTCAGTACAAGCAGCAATGTAAGATTCCGTCTGATTGAATGCTTCATGGTTCACATTTTCATTGAGTGGATATATCCTGCCGTAACAGTAATGACAGTATTCGAAAAACATCGCATAGTTGGTAAGATTATAACATACGCACATTTCGGTTACCTGTGATGGGACGAATTTACAAATGCTGGGATAAATATACATCGAACATCCAGTCCCATTTTGTATAATACCTAATGAAACATACGGCGGGAGAGATCCCATATTCATTATCTGAGTGATAGGAAAGAGAGGAACGTTATTATGAAGAAATTTTTGGCATGTGCTCTTGCTTCCTGCATGCTGCTGAGCGGCGCCGTTGTATTTGCGGATGAAACAGAAGCTACTACGAATCTGAACTGGGAAGACTTCGTTGCGATCAATGAAGCATCGGACAACGATGTGATCTCCCAGGGGGATTTCGTGACGTTCGACGAGATTGCCTGCAAGATGTGGGTTCCGAATGTGATGAAGGAAGTGGAGCTTACGGATGAGGACAAGGAAGCCGGTTATATCGGTTACTATTCCACTGACGACCAGAAAGGCGTTGCGGCGGTCATGTACGTGAATATGGACGGCATGGAGCTTGCAGACTACGCGAAGGAACTGAAAGGGATGGACGGCGTTGAGAACGTTGAGATGATGAAGCTCAATGATTTTGATGCCATCTCCTATGATATTCCTGAGAATGATACAACCTGCGTCTCACTTGCAACAGAGGCCGGCTATATCCTGGAGTTCAGCTTTGCCCCGATGTCTGACGAGGGCTTCCAGTCGATCATTGCGTTCATGGGCGCTTCCATTCAGCCGGAGGACGCGGAAGAATCCACTGAGGCAGCTTCCTGAGCTCTCATGCGAGTAACGCTATGAATCAGTTTATGATGAAAAGGCTGTGGCACTTGCCACAGCCTTGTGTATTTGTCAGACGCAATGGCTGCCGGATGATGTACTGGCACAGGAGACGCTGCCGGAATGGGGCATCTACGTCTACATGTGCGGAAGTGATCTCGAATCAGAGAACGGCGCGGCTACGGTGGATCTGAGTGAGATGATGGAGCCGGATCTTCCAGAGGACGTGACTGTCGTCGTCGAGACCGGCGGTGCTTCCGAGTGGCAGAATGAAGTCGTTGACCCGTCATACATAGAAAGATATCTAATCGACGGAGATGATTCGGCCTGTGTGGACCAGCAGCCTCTCGCAAATATGGGAGAAAGCGGAACCTTCGCGGATTTCCTAACCTTCTGTACGCAGCAGTATCCTGCTCAGAAGCAGGCTGTGATCCTGTGGGATCACGGCGGCGGCAGCATCGAAGGAGCCGCTTTTGACGAGCTGTTCGACTATGATACCCTGACACTCGCGGAGATGCAGGAAGCGTTTGCGCAGGTATTCGGAGAAGACTCGCAGAACACGCCGCTTGAGATGGTCGGCTTCGACGCATGCCTGATGGCGACACTGGAAACGGCAAATATGCTGCAGGGCTATGCCGGATACCTGGTGGCCAGCGAAGAGACAGAGCCTGGCTGCGGCTGGAATTATGAGGCTTTCCTTGGCGGTCTTGGCAATGAGCCTTCCATGTCCGGGGATCAGCTGGGTGAGCTGATCTGCGACAGCTTTCTGGAAGGCTGTATGGAGTATGGGGATTATCTCGACTGTACACTGTCTGTCGTAGATATTGAAGCCTCAAAGTCACTGGTGGAGGCACAAGATAATACGTGATATATCCTTGTAACTACAGGCTTTTTCTGACATCAAACCTGACATCATTTCTGACATCATTTGACCGTAAATATGGGTATCATGATACAGGGCCAGACGAAACGAGATGACAAGGTTGAAGGTTCACAAACCCGCATGGTTGACATAAAAAGTGCCGCCTGACAACCTCAGACGGCACTTGATGAATTTAAGTGCGGAAGATGGGACTTGAACCCGTGACGATCCGCATAAACACTGGATTTTCTTGTGTGCTTTTCGGCACTTTATGTGCTTTGCTTAAGCAAATTTTATATTTGCCAGCATCTTCTTCTCGACATTTGCCACAAGTTTGTGTTTTGTATCCATGTCGCAGATATCGTATGTGTAATGCCTGTCGTTCACTGCCGGCGTGTTACCGATGATACTCCCCGCTAACGTAGCCGATGTTCCATTCTGTCTCAGGTAGGAGTTGAATGTTCTCCTGATCGCATGGATATTCTTTGAAACACCGAACCCCAGTTTCTTGGAAACCTTGATCATGTAATCTGAGAGATTTCGCGTATGAAGCTTCTTATCCCCGACTGAAATCACAAAGTCTTCAGTCATACCGTATTGTTCTTGAAGTTTCTTCATGTCAGCGAGAAACGAACTCAGATCCTCCGTTATCGGGATTGTCCTGTCTTTCTCCGTCTTTGTGTCAGAGATGTAATATTCTTTGGTTTTCTGGTTATACTTCTCTGATTCACAGATCAGGAAGTCATAGTCGGAAATATGACTCCACCTCAACCCACAGATTTCTCCGCTTCTCATCCCTGTCAGCAATGCCAACCTCACTCCATAGGGGGATAAACTGGTCGGTCTTTCAGTTACGTCTTTGTTCAGCCTTTCAACAAGAGTTCTTATCTCTGGTATGGACACAATCCTTTCGGATTGTGACTTCTTCTCACGGTTGTAGTATTTTTTGAATTTCTTTTTGTCCACCATATCACAAGGATTCTCATCTTTCAGTATGATCCTGTCAATAACCGCCGTGTAGAATACCCCCTTAATGTATCCGAACAAGTCGATCCCCGCCTGTCTTTTCAGTTTCTTCTCCTTGATGGTGTTGATCATAAATGATTCAATATCATAGGATGTCATTGTCAGGATATTCATCTTCGAGAATTTTGTCCCCGAGAAGAACCTGTTCCAGTCACTATGGTATCTGTACAGAGTGTTCGGCTCTTTGCCATACTCCTCTTGGACTTTTTCCCATCTATCATGGGCTTTCTCAAATGTGATTATCCTTCCTTTGTCCTCTTCTTCGTCGAATCTTTCCCCGTTCAGATAGAACTCAACAATAAGGCTCTCCAGTTCTTCTTTCGATCCTCTGTGTCTTTGAATCACCGACCCATCGACTTTAAATCTCGTAAACCACCGCCCTCTCTTTTCGTTGTATACGATGCCATATGGATGTGCTTCTAAGATCTTTTGTCTTTTTTTCATTTTGATCTGTTGCTACACGTTTTGTAGATCGATAATACCATTGTCAACTGCATACTGCAATAATTCTGCGTTCTTATCCGATTGTTCCATCTGTTCAGTCTATCTGTAATACATCCGTTTTTCCTCCTTCATTACTGTTCCTAAGCTACTGATGATACCATTTGCAATTCCTCGAGAGAGGCGGCGATCTACCTGCCCTTTCCCCCAAGGGCACACCACAACAAACCCTGAAACCCTAAACGGATCCCACGGCTCTAACATCACCATTATTCGATTCTTTTTCAGTGTAATCGCCAAGAACTTCGGCTAAGAAGAAACTGAGAATAACCTACAATACATTCACCATCATGATAACCTCTTTCTGGAACTCCTGATTCCGTTGGTAGGATACTGGGCCAAGAACAACATGTCAAGGCCTTTCCTCTCAACCAGCCTGTATACCCTGCTACAGTACCTTCTTCTCAAAACAAACTCAGAGCAATCCCTTAGCCTGAAGGGTAGAACAATTTCATCATATTACTCAAATCAGTTAATGCTTTGGATACAGGCGATTCTTCAGGAATACACTATCTGTTAACTACTCCTGCTCCCTGTTCTTCCTATTCGGGCTTATCCGATGAGGCTTATCAAATGCCGGCAGTTTCTGCAAGCTCTCATACTCCGCTTCATGTTCTTCTTTGACCTTATTGGCTCAGGTCAGTAAGAAAAAAGACCAGCTTTCCTTCTTCTAGCGAAAAGCCTGGAATTCTATAGTTTTATCCTCCCCTCCCCTGCTCTTCATTCACAGTTTCGAAAATGCACATTTAAGTAACTTGACAACGTTTGTTTTATATGCTATCATATAAACAGGTCGAGGGGATACCACCTGACTTACAACCACAAAAATCTATAAAGAAAGAATGAGGTAAAGAACAATGAAGGCGATGACAAATTATCAACGAGTAGCAAATTATCTTGTCAAGATCTTTAAGGCTGTCAACGAAGACTATTTCCATTCTGAATTGGACACCCCTACAATCACAATTCAGTCAACCGTCGGCGCTTATGGGCACGTAACAACTTCAAAAGTCTGGAGTACTGAAGATCATGAAAGCTATGAACTGAATATTGGCGCTGATTACCTGACTAGACCAATAGAGAATGTTGTGGCAACCATGATCCACGAAGCAGTTCATCTGTATTGTATGCAGAAAGGTATCAAGGACACATCAAACAGAGGGGTCTATCACAATCGGCGGTTCAAGGAGGTAGCGGAAAACATGGGTCATCTGATCATCGATCGACACGACACCTATGGTTGGACAATCACAAGCCCTTCAGAAGCTACCATTGATTTTTGCATCTCTAATGGGTTCGAGGATATCCAGATCGGAAGGAACACTGGCTATTCGTTGATCGGAGTCAGCGGTGGCAAGGCAGGAAATGGCGGAACATCAATACCGAGAGTCAAAAAACCGAGTAGTACTCGTAAATATATCTGCCCCTGTTGCGGTAATAGCTTCAGAGCCACAAAATCCATCAACGTCCTCTGCATGGATTGCAATGAACAGTTTGTTCTTACCGAGTAATCACTAATAATCGGGGGAGGCTGTCAACCTCCCCGATCAGAAAAAACTCTTCATCAAACTACTCAAGCTATTGACATTTAGAGATTATATGCTATCATATAAATACAAACCAACCACACATTTATAGAAAGAATGAGGTATCCGAAATGAAGACACTGAAAGAACTGAGCGCAATCATCAAAGAGTACAAAGAGTATCAGACACTTGAAGCACAGCTGAAAGAGCAGATGGAAGAACTGAAAGCCGAAGCAATTGAGATCATGGGGGCTGAGGCGATTGACGAGTACAACTGTGATGAGGGTAAGGTTACATACAGAGAGGTTCTCAGCAAGAGGTTCGCAAGCACCGAGTTCAAGAAGGTTCACGCAGATCTGTATGCTGCCTTCACTAAGCAGACGAGTTCCATGAGGTTCACCTGTAATTAGGATCTGGAGCCTACAGAGCCACTGGGGAGAAATCTCTAGTGGCTTTTCTTTTTCAGATCAATGCAATGTGATTGTGAGGATCTTATATCTGGACAGCAAGAACCTCCGTTGGAGATAGCAGTTAAACTACACTTTTCAACATTGACATTTGCATTTTATATGTTATCATATAATATTAGAAGGAGGTGATATCATGCCAAAAAAGGTAGGGCTTAAGACTAAAAGTGGAATATATCAGAGCCAAATTGAAGCAAGCAAGAACTTTGAGAAGACCGTTGACAAAATAATCGTTAGAATACCAACAGGTTCCAGAGCGGTGATTACAGAATATGTAGAGCGAAAAGCCAAGGAGGAACCTGAAAACCTAAGATACAGTAACTATAACGGGAAAGCATACAGACCGTCTGTGAATGCATTGATACGAGCTTTACTTGAGGAAGAAATAGGAATCAACCTGAGCAGATTGAAAGATTAGGATTGGTCTGCTATCATATAATTGATATCGAACCTTCAAGTTCGGTACCTCATTCAGGGACGGCTTCGTGGTTGGGGCTGTCCCTATTCTTTTGCTAGATAGTACCATATTTGACGTATACGCTAAAAGTATTAAATTTATTGACGTTTCAGCCCTTCTATGCTATCATTAATGTATTCTTTTTGACGAACATCAAAACAAATACTGAGAGGTAATAAAATGAGCGTATACGGCTATGCTAGAATCTCCCGTCCCCAACAGAGCATTGACAGGCAGATCAGAAACATTCATGATGCATATCCCAAAGCGGTTATTCTGTCCGAAGCATACACAGGAAGGCGCATGGACAGACCTGAATGGATGAAACTATGCAAGAAGTTGAAAGCCAATGATACCGTTATCTTTGATTCCGTATCGAGGATGAGTCGTGATACCGAGGAAGGGGTCAGGACATACTTCGAACTATACGAAAAAGGGGTAAATCTGGTTTTCCTGAAAGAACATCATATTGATACCGACACATACAGGCAGTCTATCAGCACCGCTATTGACTTGACTGGTAACGAGATTGCCGACCTATACATTGATGCCACAAACAAGGTCTTCAGAATACTGGCGGAGCGTCAGATCAGACTAGCGTTCGAACAGTCCGAGAAAGAAGTGCAGGATCTTAGGCTGCGTACCCGCGAGGGACTGTTATCCGCTAAACTGAACGGTAAGCAGGTTGGTCAGAAGTCTGGTGTTACGTTCAACATCAAGAAAAAGACTCCTATTATCGCTATAATCCGTGAAAAGTCAAAAGACTTCAACGGTAACAACACAGATGCTGAAGTAATGGCGATTTTAGCTGACAAAATGATTTCAATATCGAAAGATGATAGGGGGAACACGAAGCAGGTATCTGCCAAGGTCAGCCGAAATACCTATTACAAGTATAAAAAAGAGGCTGCTGAACTGTAACTTATGGTTCAGCAACCCCTATCGCTTCATATATCGAATACCGACGATATGTTATACATCTGGTGGTTTTCAACTTCTTAAAAACTACACCTTATCGTTGAAAATCCCTTAGTAGGTACAAAGAATAATCGATCCTGAACTGAGAATCATTGTCCTTGTAGTCTGGCTTGATCTCACTATTTTTCTACAAAAAAAGTGTTATCGGATATGCATTGATTGATATCGATTTACACCTTTCTCACGTTCACTTCACTTTTGCCTTCTTCTCTTTACTCCATTTTGAGAATCCATTCGCACCTTTATATCTCACGCGGACATAATAGGTTGTCTTCTTCCGAAGTTTCAGTGTAACCTTTGTCTTCTTCTTTCCGACCGACTTTGTCTTGACGTTCTGCTTGAACTTCGGATCGGTAGAATACTGTACCTGGATCGACTTGATTTGCTTAAGAAGTTTCTTTCCAGATTTATTCTTCTTGATTTTTTTCCAGGAGACGGTGACCTTGTTCTTCTTGGCTTTCGCTTTCACAGATTTCGGTGCCGTACAGATAGTGATCTTTTCTTGTTTTGCGGTTTTGCTCTTTGAAGTATTGGATTTCGTCGTAGTTTTTCCTGAGTCAGTGCTTTCTTTCTTCTTTGTTGGATCTTCAATTATCTGAAAATAGACAGTATCTGTCCCTGTATAGTTGTTGATTCCCGTTACTGTTATTGTTGCCATTCCGATATTTACATTGTTCGCATAGGTAATCATGTAGTCAACACCTTCTTTAAGTATCATGTTTTCGGGGGATAGAACAACCACAGCTCCAGGCCTGATCTCTGATCCCGTATAATAATGTACATACCCATTAGGTGTCGTTTTTACTTTTCCGCTAATGTCAATGTCAACAGGATTAAACTTGTTTGTAACATTCACAGATGATTTGCTGGCAACATCGTAGGTGATACCATTTCCTTCGTAACTAACAAGATCAACTAAATTCCCGTTCTTGTCAACCTCCGCCACATAGAACGTATCCGCGTACGGCAGGTTCTTGAATACTGTAGAACCAGACGACTTATTGTTCAGAGTCACCTTCTGAATAAAAGTACCAGAAACCCTGTTCGTAAAGCCCGGATCCGTGAACAGCGCAAAGTAGAATGTGTCATTAACATTTTTTGCATTTCCAGAGTTGTTAACTACGTTCAAATTAACCTTCAGATCAACACTTTCGTATGCTCCCAGTACGCCTTCCTTCATCGTATTCTTGATGATCGCTTCCGCACTCGGGTTCGCAGAGCTCAATGTGCATGTGCCATTATGAACCTCTGCCTTCGAAACTGTAGACAAAGAGGTCATCGGCTTACCGGTCTGGTACGTCTCAGCCACATAGTAGGTTCCATAAGCCAGTCCGTAGAAGGATACCTTCGCGGTATACGCATTCGTCAGGACGATCGGCTTAACGTCACTTACACGCCTTGTCAGGTATCTATCGGAGAACAGAGCTGTATAGAACGTCTGGTTGTCAACTTTGAATGCACCGTTATTCTTCAGCGTATACTTGTTGACTGTAATCGCACCAGAGCCCTTCGTCGTCTTTTCATCCTGGACGAGTAACACACCGCTGTCATTCTTCGTTCCTGAATACTTCACCGTTCCATCTTCAGCAATCTGGAACGTCGTATCCGCAGCAACGCTATAGTTCTTCGGTGCCACCGTCTCACGAATCGTGTAGACCTCTCCGGTCTTCAGATTCTTCATGACGGAATCCGGCACCTCATACGCACTAGTCGTAGACGTCCATTCATGAACTAGAACTCCACTCTTGTCAAGAATTGCTATCTGCGCATCCGCGAGAAACTTCGTATGGTCGCTCCTATCTACAATCGCTACCTTGAGAACATCAGTCGCCATCACAGATTGCGCTCCAAACACCGTGAACACAAACACTGCAAAAATCATCAAATGCCGTTTCCATCTCTTCATTCCACTTTACCTCCAAAGAACGCAAATCAATTATTCTGTTGATCCGCTAACCCCTGCTTCAGTTAAACCTTCAGCTTCTTCATCTGCTTGAGATCCTGTTCCATCTGCGCCTTCTGCCAACGTAGACGAATCACTTCCTGTTTCTTCTTTTCGAGCCTTTGGTTCAGTTGCTGATGAATCCAATTGAAAAGCATACCCTTTCTCACCTCCCGGACGCCTTGTCTCTTTGCTTACCATCTATATCTCCTTTTCGCGCCGCGCCTTAAGAGCGGCGGCGAAAAGAGAAATTGATATTATTACAGGGATTCAGAGACCTGATAGTTATACCCCTCTATAAAGGAATCCTACCGAAAGTATCAGGTTAATCTACCAGTCATCTGCAATACAAAGCACAACGGTTTAACGTAAATCCCAGCGTTGCCCACCATATGCGGTATAATCTTTACTATCTGTAACGTCTACTGACTAAATAGCCAATATCTCTTTCCCTGTTCAGGAACTGTACGGTAATCCTCCGCCGTAGAAGCAAATCCGGTATCGTAACGTAAACTCTGGCGTTATCCAACTTATGTGTTATAGTCTGAATTCTCCGTAAAGCCCATTAACTCAGTAACCAATACCTCTTTTCCTGTTCAGGAATAATCTGTATACCTCTGAGATCAACGTAAACCTGAGTTCATAACAGTAAAGATAGACCCTTCAGATTTTTGGCGATCTTCAGATCGACAAAAAGGTAATAAGCAGAAGTCAACCTCTTTGAAGACTCGATCTAATTTCTGAACTACCGTCCTTTATTTGTTTTGTCCAAATTTGTTTTGTCCAAAGTATCTACAATCTACAATCGAATATGATCTTTAAGCCAACAAAGCCGTCTATTTATACTCGGTCGGCAATAAATAGCCGACCTCCCTACGCCTCAATGCCCCTTCGAGGCAAAGAGTCGTAGAATAAGGAACTTGATAAATCCTTTTGGAAATACAGAAATACCATAACAGCATGATCAGCACAGTATACTCAGTGCATCCTCTTCATGCGTCAACTCTCAGTTCTGATGCCCGTCTTCTATTTGCTTTTCAGTGTGCGACAAAAACTCTATCCTAAAAGGGAATAGAAAAAAACTGTCGCGCATCTTGCACTTTATTCCTGAATAAAATAGTATTTATCATGGAGATGACCTGTTGTTCTCTTGCATATAATGTTGGAGAATTGCTTCAGGCATTTATTCAAGCGCTTAAATCCCCATATTTCTGATAGCTTCTGTTCCAACTGATCATGTTTTTCTTTGGTATAATGGTGTTCCTCCCCAAGCTCAATGTCAAACTCCTCCAGGATTCTTAAGGACTCTGCCCTTTTCTGCTCATCCGATGACACGAAAGAATGAACCTCCGCCTCAGGAAACCATTCCTTCACTCGCTCAGGAAGAGTATTGTTACTGCGTGCCACCTCCCAAAGTTGGTTTTGTCCCTTCGTATAATCTCTTCCTGAAACCTTTGTCTCGTATTTCAGAAAGCACTTATACAAATAGCTGTATCGAATATACGGAAACTTTGATTCAACAAGGTCTATGAAATAGGGTAGCTTTTCGTCAGTGATCTGATTGATCAGCGCATTGATCGGAGACATCTTGTCAACACGCTTCCTCCAATCAAGTTGAAGATAGCTGATTTTCTGATTCAGTTCTTCCTCAACATAGTCGATTCTATGAGGCTGAGCATCCGTAACCAAGTATAAGTCCTTTACTCTGAGATCTTCCTCATTATCCTTGGCTCGTACTCGCCCTGCCATTTGAATCACTTCTGCCTTGCTATGCGCTTCAGCAATCATCACATCGATGGGGTCTTCAATATTTACCCCTTCACGGTATCTGCTGGTTGTAATAAAAACAGAAAACCGCTCTGGAATCTTGTATTCTTTGCTGATTTCTTTTTCAGCATCATTCATGTCTGACCATGCTTGCTCGTCTTTATTCTTCAGTGCCTCCCTTTTTTCTTCGTCAGAAAAGGAAACTACCATCTTATAACGATCCTGTTGTAGTTCCTCATCAAAATACAGATCGAATATCCGGCTGATTGAGTTAGCAAAGTATATGCAACGCTTTCCATCCTGAATTACCCTTTTTATTAAGCACACTGTATGCTTCATCTCGACAAAGCCTACGTTTTCTGGCTGAATGTTGATGCACTTATCAATTAAATACAAAAGATTCGAATTCACGCCATTAACAGGAGAATATCCTCTTAACGGTTCATTCGTCCCTGTCATAATGATAAGGTGCTTACAAATAGGGTCAGGATATTTGTTGCTAACGCAACGTTCTAAATAGTGGTTGATCAGATCGAATATATGAAATGGCGCTGATTGGTATGAAGCATCAAGAAGCATACTATGTACCTCATCAATCACGATCATATCGTACATATCCCACAAATGGGTTCTCCGATCGTCGCTTCGGTATACGTTCTTTAGATATCCCGCCAAAAAAGCAGTGGAGCATATTGTGTTCCCTAACGTCCATAAGGTGTGATCGCCGTTTTGATCAACCGTTTCCCATGCTTTGCCTATTCGATCCTTAAACAAATCCAGAGACTCTTTGTCCTGGTGTTCATATTTTTTAAACGTTTCGTCAACCTTGGCTTTACGACTTGTAACCAAAAGAACCCTCATCTTTGGAGCTTTCGGAACTATACCCTGCGCAAAGCTCTCAATCAGATGGTTTTTCCCCGACCCTACTCCTGAATAAATCTCTATGAAACGGTATGGAGCGATGTCTTTCTGGTAATCAATCACATCCATCAAGTGTTTCTTTTTACTTGGGTTCTCCTGCTGCGTTGTCATTAAATCCTACACCTCATTTTTCTTCTCAGGACTTTTTATTCCCTCAGTCATCTCCTGATACAGTCTCATCAACCATGCTACACCGTCAGCCTCTGTTGTTCCCTTGATCGGCATACCGTAAGCCTTCATAACGGCAATATCGTTCGCTATGTGTTTTGCCAGTGGATCGTTGTATTGTTCAAGGAACCGATCATGAATCTTTCCGACACGTTCTCCCGCTTGAATGGACAGTTGCATCTCGTCAGTGACTTTCTTCACGTTCTTCTTTACAAGGAAATCAAGTAACTGATACTTCGTCTGAAGGTCAGACAGCAGTAGCTTTACAGGCTCAGGCTTCTGGACATTCATATCGTATATCCAGATCTCTGCGAAGTTGGACGTGATTATCCACCGAGCACGTTCTTCATATGCGAGGTAATTATCATATTCCTTTGCCTGTTCGTACGGAGTTTTTCCACCGTGTCCAGCTTGTGGTTTGTCCAGTGGAATTTCTAACGATTTCTGCTCAATCAGGACTCTTGTCTCAGGGATATACACATCAATCCTGTTTTTCGTCCCTGTAGGACTGACCACTTTCTTCTCAAAATCCACACGATCAGTCACCTTACTCACGCCAAAGATCTCTGTGAGGATATCGATCCAATAAGACCGGGCATCTTCATCTTCCTTCCCTCGCCCGTTCCATTTATAGAAAAACTGTCGTGCCGCTTCACGCTGTTCTGTATCAGTCATCGTGTATCCCCTCTTTTCAGGATCTCTGAAATTGAAAGTGCACTTTGAAAATATGCCCCACCTGCTGCGTACAATGGCTCAGATAGGAGTGTCATTTCCTGTACCGCCAACTCTCAGTCTACGTGAGAAAAACAACGTCAATTTGCCCCGATAATCATTTCAGGTATAAAAATACAGGCTAACCCCAGAACACTGAAATTCGGGGCATTTTACCCCTACTACAAGCATAGAAATAGCCTTGCTTTATGAACCATGACCACCTCTGACATTCTGGCTGGCGGTAGACCGTATTTATCTAAACATCTTACCATGAAATAGATAGTTTGGATAGCGTAGCTCCCATTCATATAAACAGTCCTTATATGTTTCCTTATTATCATAAAGAATGTAGGAGCGCTCACGGCAGAACCAGTGACAGGTAGCGGACAGGCGGTTGTGGACAGCTGAAGGGTGGATTCCTTCTAGACGAGCTATCTGTGATTCAGTCAAACCATCATTGAAGAATCGAAAGAAAGTTTCTTTCTGCTTTTCGGTACGTTCAGAGAGGATATGAGAAAGACGAACTATTTGTCCGAGATTTGGAGTTTTATTGTAACGAATCGTTTCGAATACGTTTTGTGGGTAAGGGAGTTCATTGTGAAGTTTCATCATGTCTTCTCCAGATAAAAAAGATGATGCCGTCAATGGTAACGACATCATCTACAAAACGTGCAGTTTTTCCTTTCGTGAGACTGTGTGCCATTTCGTTTTTGAATGGCTTATGTTTACTGGCTTCGTGTGCCTATCCGTGTGCCTCACTCAGAAAACCCTGATAAATACGTGCGGAAGATGGGACTTGAACCCACACGACTGCAATAGTCACTAGATCCTTAGTCTAGCTCGTCTGCCAGTTCCGACACTTCCGCGAACGAAATGTATATTACCAAAACATCGCGTCTGTGTCAACTGGTATTTTGAGTTTTTTCAGAACTTTGAAAACACGTATTTGCCGGACTTAGACAGCTCATTTTGCGCAAGTCCGTCCTCCGGATCGGCTTTTTTAGAGAGTGCCGCACTGCTCTCTTTCTTGTTGCAGTACGACCAGTTGGCCCAGCTGAGCTTGTTCTGATCCATGAAGCTTATCCATTTGTCCGCTTCGCCTGTGTGCACTCCCCCTCCTCCCGAGGCTTTGGATGTTCCCCACTCTGATATAAATACCGGCAGGCCTTTGTCAAGCGCCGTCTTCACCTTGCCGCGCAGCCATTCCCCATGAGTTCCCGCATAGAAATGACAGGAGTACATGAGATTCGGATATGGCAGCGGGCTTCCCGCAGCCACGTCTACATCCTGGCTCCAGGTCGGCGTACCGACAAGAATAACACTCGAAGGAGCATTCTTACGGATAACAGGAATAACCGCTTTTGCATAGGATCGGATTTTCTTCCAGGTTCCTTTCCCGTTAGGCTCATTGCAGATCTCATAGATCACATTGGGAACATTTGCGTAACGCGCTGACACCTTTTTGAAAAACTTCTTCGCAGCCTTCTGGTGCTTCTTTGGATTACCGTCACTGAGAATGTGCCAGTCAATAATAACGTACATATTTCTGGCAATCGCGGCGTCAACAGACTTGTACAGCTGTTTCAGCATAGAACTCTTATGAGACAGATAGCCACCCTCAGCGGTATACATGGCGATGCGGAACAGATTAGCCCCGTAAGCCGCCGTCGCTCCGATAGCATTTGATGTCGTATACTGCGGAAACCATTGAAGCCCGTGGCTGCTCATTCCATGAAGAACAACAGCCTGCCCCTGTTGATTGACAAGCTGTGTCCCGCTGACGCTCAGCCAGCCGTTCTCTGCTGCACCATTTGAAGCGTCAGTAACCTCTCCGGGAGCCGCCAGCACAAAAGAGTACGCTGCTGTCAATCCTGACAGCAGTAACACCAACAGTAACACCGTGATAATGCGGCACACATTACCACATGCAAAATGATCCGTTCTTTTTCCGCAATTCAATGAATCTTGATTCATTTTATATGCCTCCCGCACCAGCTGTTTCCTTATAGTCATGGCAATTTAGGATGCCCTGAGCGTACCGGTCATCGTCACGTACTCTGTCTGCCCTTTGGCGCGGATCCCGGAAATCGTCCATGTATACTGGAACTGTAAATGAGCCCTTGACAGTTACCCGCTTGCCGCTCCCTTTCCTGCGGACACCGCTCACGGTGTAGTAGTACTTTGCTCCCTGAGTCAGGCCATCCACCTGGAATTCCAGCTCATCGGACTTTCGTTCTCTGATAAGGGCTGTGTGTTTATTGCCCTCAGCGTCACGAACCTTCACCCGCAGTTTTCCGTATTCCACTCTCGACCTGAAGTGAAGCTCTACTCTGCCTTTTCCTTCCCACTCAATGTTCTTCACCTTGAGTGAAGCCATGGCTTTCACCGGCATGAATGCCGCGCACACGCACAATACTGCCGCAAGCAGCAATCCTCTGACGATTCACATGTTTCTGAATTTCCCACCAGCGTCTTTCATTCAAATGCACTCTCCTTTCCAAAAAACGCCGACAGACACATTGTCTGCCGGCGTTGCCGTTCTATATTAATCAGGCAAGCTTGCCCTTTGCAACCTGAGCCAGATCAGCGAATCCCTTCGGATCGTTGACTGCCATATCCGCAAGAACCTTCCTGTTAAGGTCGATGTCTGCCTGCTTCAGGCCAAACATGAACTTGCTGTAGGAAAGACCGTTCAGTCTTGCCGCCGCGTTGATACGGGCGATCCACAGCTGTCTGAACTGTCTCTTTCTCTGCTTACGGCCCGCGTACGCGCTGGTCAGCGCGCGCATGACCGACTGCTTCGCGATCCTGTACTGCTTGCTTCTTGCTCCTCTGTAGCCCTTAGCGAGCTTCAATACTCTGTTATGCTTCTTTCTGGCGTTCAGGCCACCCTTAATTCTAGCCATTATTGTATCCTCCTGACATCAATGTCTGTAATCTGAAATCCCGAAATGTGTGACAGCTGCCGATCAGAGATACGGCATGATCTTCTTCATGTTGGATGCGTTCGTCGGGTCAATGATCGTGGACTTGCGCAGGTTCCTCTTCCTCTTCGTGGACTTCTTGGTCAGGATGTGGCTCTTGTAAGCTTTGTTCCTTCTCAGCAGGCCGGTTCCGGTCTTGGAAAATCTCTTGGCTGCTGCTCTGCTTGTCTTCATCTTTGGCATGACTGTCTTCCTCCTTAATGGTCAGTTCTTCTTTGCAGACAGGACGCAGGTCAGGGTTCTGCCCTCCTGCTTGATTGGCTTGTCAATCACGGCAATGTCTTCCACTTTCTGGGCAAAGTCCTCCAGAATGTGTCTGCTTGCCTGCATATGCGCCATCTCGCGTCCGCGGAACCTCAGCGTCACCTTGACCTTGTTTCCTTTCTCAAGGAACTTTCTTGCCGAGGTGACCTTGGTGTTCATGTCGTTCACATCAATATTCGGAGACAGCCGCACTTCCTTAAGTTCTACGATCTTCTGCTTCTTACGGGCTTCCTTCTGTTTGCGTACCTGCTCGTAGCGGTACTTCCCGTAATCGATGATCTTGCAAACCGGCGGCTTTGCGCGAGGAGCGATCTTTACAAGGTCCAGATCCTTCTCCTGTGCCAGTTTCAGGGCGTCAAAGGAAGACATGATGCCCAGCTGTTCTCCATTTTCCCCCACCAAACGAACTTCCCGGTCTCGGATCTGTTCGTTAATCATATAGTCGCTAATGGCTTTACCCTCCGTACTGATGGTTTTGACATGAGTTGCGCGAAACAGATTGATGGGCTGTTGCCGTGTTATCAGTAAAATAAAAACGGCTGCCCGCAGGCTGCCGCTCCATCATAAATCTCCGGACATAGTCTTATCCGGATCAATCTATGAACCTCGAATCACCTCGCGGCGTCTGGGTGAGAGCGGATGCTCTACTTTCCTGTCTCAAAACTGCAGTTACTTTATCACCTGCGGGTGAAAGCTGTCAAGCTATTTTTTTGCTCTGGGTAGTGTTTTTCTTAACTCAGGCGCTGCCTCCTTGACGCCCCTCGCTCCGCCCCCCGAAAGTCTCCGCTCGCGGGCGTCAAAGGAGGCTGGCCTTCGAGGCGGTATTCTGTGCTTTCCCGTGATGCAGGGAATAACCTGCTGCTCAAAATAAAGCGTCATGTCAAACAAAGTGACTGCAGCTCAGGGCAGTACGTCATGCCGGGCAAGTGACTGCAGCGTAGGGCAGTGTGCGATCCTGAGCGTAGACTTTCGGGGGTCGGAGCGAGGGATCGCACCTGCCTGAGCTGCAGAACTACATGCATACATGAGCTGCGAAGATATCTTTATGCCTGAGCGCTCTCGCGGATTGCCTTCGTGTCGATCTCCTCGCGGATACTCTTAATGAATTCGTCCACGGTCTTCGTTCCTTCGTCGCCTGCGAATCTTGACCGCAGGGAGATAGTCCCGTTCTCCTCTTCTTTCGCGCCGACTATAATAGTATACGGTATTCTCTGCATATGGGCGTCGCGGATCTTAAACTTCAGAGTCTCATTTCTCTCGTCAAGAGAAGCCCTGATGTCCTTTTCCTGAAGCATCTGCGTGACCTTCCTTGCGTACTCCTCGTACTTCTCGGAGATCGGAAGTACCTTGACCTGCGTAGGTGCGAGCCAGGTCGGGAACTGTCCGGCAAAGTGCTCGATCAGTATTCCGATGAAGCGCTCGACGGAGCCGAATACCACCCTGTGGATCATTACCGGCTGGTGCTTCTCCCCGTCCGCTCCGATGTACTCGAGGTTGAACCGCTCCGGAAGCTGGAAGTCAAGCTGAATGGTTCCGCACTGCCATGTCCTTCCGAGGCAGTCTCTGAGATGGAAGTCAATCTTCGGTCCGTAGAACGCTCCGTCTCCTTCATTGACGATGTATTTGAGTCCGAGGGATTCAAGAGCATTTCTCAGGCCGTCGGTCGCAAGCTCCCAGTCCTCGTCGGAGCCCATGGAATCGTCAGGTCTTGTGGACAGCTCGACGTAATACTCAAAGCCGAACATATTGTAGACTTCATCGATCAGTGCGGTTATCCTGCGGACCTCATCCTGAATCTGCTCTTTGGCAAGGAGGATGTGCGCGTCGTCCTGTGTAAATGAGCGCACGCGCATCAGGCCGTGCAGCTCGCCGGACTTCTCATAGCGGTGTACGTGCCCAAGCTCGGCGTAGCGAAGCGGGAGATCCCTGTATGAGCGGCCTTCGTTCTGATAGACCAGAATTGCGCCAGGGCAGTTCATCGGCTTGATTGCGTAGTCTTCATCGTCGACCTTGAGAGAATACATTCCATCCTTATAGTGATCCCAATGGCCGGAGGTCTCCCAGAGCTTGCGGCTGAGCATAATCGGAGTATCGACCTGGACATAGCCGTTCTTCAGATGAAGTTTTCTCCAATAGGTAAGAAGCTCATTTCTCAGAATCATGCCGTTCGGCAGGAAGAACGGCATGCCGGGACCGAACTCGCTGAGCATGAACAGGCCCATCTCCTTGCCGATCTTCCTGTGATCACGCTTCTTGGCCTCTTCGATACGGGCAAGGTATTCATCCAGCTCGCTCTTCTTCGGGAACGCCGTTCCGTAAATGCGCGTAAGCATCTTATTGTGCTCGTCGCCTCTCCAGTACGCTCCCGCGATAGATGTCAGTTTAAAGGCCTTGACCGGCTTAGTGGTCATCAGATGCGGACCGGCACACAGATCAGTAAACTCTCCCTGTGTGTAGAAAGAGATCTCAGCATCCTCAGGAAGATCCTCTATCAGCTGAACCTTATACGGTTCCTCTTTCTCTTTGAAATACTCGATAGCTTCATTTCTTGGCTTTGTGAAACGGGTAAGAGAAAGATTCTCTTTCTCGATCTTCTTCATCTCAGCCTCAATCTTCTCGAGGTCTTCATTCGTCATCTGCCTGTCAGCCTCAATATCATAGTAGAAGCCGTTGTCAATCGAAGGTCCGATTGCAAGCTTGACCTCCGGGTAGAGGCGCTTGATCGCCTGTGCCATCATGTGGGACGCTGTATGGTTGAACGCGTGCTGTCCCTCGGGACTGTCGAATGTGAATATGTTCAGCGTGCTGTCCTTATCGATAACGGTACGCAGGTCCACCGTTTCGCCATTGACCTCAGCTACGCATGCTACCCGCGCAAGTCCCTCACTGATGTCCTTAGTGATGTCGATGACGGACATTGGCTGGCTGTACTCTTTCGTTGAACCGTCCTTTAAAGTGATAATCATGTTCTTCCTCCTCTTCTGTACCCGTTGATTCGTATTTTTTCATCTTTTCCTGAAGCTGTTTCAGCACAAATGTCAGGTTAGGTATTCGCAGCTGTTCCGGAGCTGGCGCCAGATTCAGCAGTATCAGAAGCAGATGCATTTTCAGCGGTTTCGGATGTTTCTCCGTCGGTGCCTGCTGCCAGTGCCTCCTTAGTCAGCTCCTCGTCCTCTTCCTGAGGATCGAATGTAGCTGCGGCCTTCTGTGTCAGATATTTGGTGTGCTTTTTGATAAGTGATACTCCGGACACAATCACGCCGGCGGTCGCCGCTGCAACTGCGAGCGCCGCTTTCCTCTCAAGTCTGTTCATATGATTTCTCCTTCTTGCACGCTGTTCTGTATATTGATAGCGATCAATATGTTCCATCCTTAGCTGTTTGCTGTTTCATATCGATAATAGTCGTCATGTTTCATCTGTTGTTATCTGCCGCTTTCATATTGATAACAGTCGATGTGTTTCATTTATCACCATTTTGCTGTTATGTACGTGACAGGACATTTATAAAAACTAACCTATAATAAAATCCCCGCCGCGTCTTAACGCAGCAGGGACGATATATACCGTGGTTCCACCCTGTTTGTCCGGGTCGTATTCCCGAACCTCTCATTCAGACTGTAACGGAGTCACCGGGCCGGATTGGGGCCGCTCGGAGGTGGTCTTCAGATGTAACCGCCGCAGGGACTTTCCAGCTTCCATCCCCTCTCTGTCCGGCTTTCTCACCTTACTCTTCTCTTCAACGCTTTATGTTATTCAGTTCATTTGTACCGAATCATATCGCCAAAGGCTGATTCTGTCAACCTGATTCCATGGATTGGATTGTCTGTCCACATGCATCATGATGTGAAGGTCAAAAGCCCTGAAGCCTGGATATAATTGAACATCATATGGCAAGCCGGTTCTGTGGATCAGATCATTCCTTATCAGAAGCTTCGGCAAGCATCTTCTGCAGTTCTTCCTCCAGCTCCTTCGTCATGCCGTGGCACTTCTTGTACTTCTTTCCGCTTCCGCACGGACATGGATCGTTGCGTCCGATCTTCTTAGGCTTGACGATAGTATTCATCTTCTTGGCTTCGAGATAGAACCTCTTACGGGTCTCGGCGTCGAAGATCTTATCCCACTGCGGCAGCTCATACAGCCACTGGGCCTTGGCGTCGACCATGTTTTTGTAGAGCATCTCTTTGTCAAATGCAAGAGAAACCTCAGTGTCTTCATCCATCGTCTCGATCGGATTCTTCTCCTTGAGCGAATCATTGATTCCGTCAAGGAAACCTGTCATCGTCTGGACATCGATTCCATACTTCTCAGCCAGTTCCTTCACCGTTCCCTTGACTTCGGTATCCGGAGCCTCAAGAAGCTGCTCGTAGATTGCCTTTTCCTTCTGAAAATACTCATCCCAGAAAGCCTGCATCTGCTTCTTGTCAGTCTGGGCATTGTAAGCGGTCTGTCTCCATGTATCCAGTAAAGCCATCTCGTATCTACCTCATTCTAAATTAGTAATTGTGCTTATTTCCGCACCGGCTCAGTATACATTATCTTAACTGCAGATTCAAGGCTGCTCTGTTTTCAAGACCCGCTGCAGCGCAGTCGAAGGGAATTGTCCTCCCTATAAGCCACATTTTCAATCGATTCTGTGATACACTTACAGATACAATATCAACAGAAACGAGGGGTATTGCCAATGAATAAACTCAAGCGCATCATGGCTATGGCCGGTGTTGTCCTTATCATTGCCATATGGGTCGCCACATTTGTAGTCGGCGTCACGGGAGGACCGAAGAAGCTGTTGACAGCCTTCCTCGTGCTGTCTGTCGTTGTTCCCGTTCTTATGTACGCTATCCTTCTTGTAGCCAGAACTGTTTCAGGAAAGCCGGCGACCGATGAGATCGACGACGCGATACGCAGCGGTAAGTTTAAAGTGAGTTCTGCCGATGAAAGTTCGGGCAAGGCTGATTCCGAGGGTTAATCATAATTATAGCAAACGACAAAGTTATCTTTACTCGGTCGTTTGCTGCGCCGGATTCGCGCCGCCTTAAGGCAACATATTTCTTTCGCGCATCCGTGAGCATCCTGCCGGAGGCTTTATAGTCAACGCCAAAATACTTTTGACGTTGACTATAGAAACATCTTACAGTCCGTATTTGAATATCGTATATCCGGCGACGACTCCGACCTGTTTGCATCCTGACTGAACCAGAAAGCCGCCATTTGCGAGGTGTTCTTCCACGATGAGATACTGGGCGCCTGTTTTGTCCATCGCCTCCCGGAATGCTTCCTGAGTGATCGCCGGATCCTTGCCGTACATCGCGTCCAGGATCAGTTTTCTCCTGATATAGCGTGTATTCTTGCTGCCATAGCTGATTCCCGTCGAGGTATTGCCCTCATAGAAGAGGCGCAGGTTTCGGTTGAACAGGAGCCTTATCGTAGGATCGTACTGGCGCACCGCGAACTCGATCCCGTACGGAAATACACACAGCGGATACTGCTTCTGCACCGCCTTGAGCCATTTCTTAGATGACGTGTCAGTGATCTGCGCAAGTTTCTCAGAAGCCGTTATGTACTTCTGTGTCTTCTCAAAGTCCTCATGCACGGCGTCGCACAGCACAGGAACAGCTCCGTCAACCTTATATACATTGGTTGGAATCCTTACGTTAGGGATCCCGGGATTCAGGGGCATAAGCCATGCCATACCCGCGCACAGCAGGATAACAAGTCCGGCCTGGAGTACTCTCTTTTTCACCATGCCTGCCGCCCTTGTCAGCCAGTATGCGGCTCCGAAGGTAATCGGAATGATCCAGAAGAATCTGTAGTATACCGTGGTCATTCCGAACTTGGGAATCAGCACCCTGACCAGGAATGGATTCATTACCGTCAATGCGCAGAAGATCACGATCCCTATAAACATCCATGTTACTGACGAGCTGTCAGGCAGCGGATTGTCCTCGTATTTCCCGGGGACATAGTCTCTCGCGTCCACAATCTCCAGCGGATTCTCTTTCTTTCTCCCGGTAATCGCGAACACGATTCCAAGCACGCATCCCGCGGCGAATATCAGCAGGATCGGCCATGATCTGCCAAGGTATTCTCTTAAGGCTGCCCACACAAATGTGAGTCCGTATTCTTTTATTGTAATCCCTGACATCCGCTCTCCTCCGCGACGCGTATTATATATCTCAGGTTCATCTCCAGGTCCTTAGTACGATCGCTCCGTGCTGGACCAGATAGTAGATCAGCGCCCAGGCCAGTACAGGCGTGCAGGCGCCGGCAAGAGGCAGAAGGCTTTTCCATTTTCCTCTGACTCCTATCATGGGAAGTATCGCCGCCAGGCTCAGGATAAGCACCATAATGCTGCTGGCCGAGAAGCACACAGCGGCGGCCATGATCCAGAACAGGTTCCTCATCGGATCTTCCGCGATCTCACGCCACAGCGACACGCATACGGCAAGCGCGGCAGGGATGGCTACATTTACGATCAGCGACTTTCCCTCATACGAACGCGTATACAGGAAGATTCCCGGCATGTATATCGTTGAAGACAGTATATTCAGGACAAATACAAATACCACGAACAGATCCGCCCGTCTACGGCTGTAGGATCCCGGACGATTCGAGATGTCACGTACTTTCCTGCCTCTGTCCTCATGATCCGGAAACAGCGCCAGGCCAAGTTCATATACTCCGATAAAGCTCATGATCACATTGATCGCGCTCATGACGCTTCTTGCCTGCACTATTACAGGAAGCCCCTTCATCAAAGAACAGACCACCGCGCTGTGATAAGGATATGCGTTCAGCGCGTATCTCGCCTTGAACCGCAGCACTCTCGCGCCGGTTGACGGATCGAACCGCCCTATGGTGTTCGTGGTAAGGGCTGTTGAAGCTGTGCCGACGTACCAGCCTGAATCCGCCGAAGCGTCAAAATACAGAATCACGAAAGCAACTGACGCGGCAAGCGCGAGCAGCATCAGCACTACCGTGAAGCTGTGGAGTTTCATCCTGTAGCGCAGGGAATTCATGGATTCCATCCAGCTGCGGTATCCCCAGAAGAAGCCCAGGAGGATTGCCGCTCCCATAACCGCAGCCATGGTCAGGGCCAGTGTGCGCAGCGGAAGAAGGGCAGCCTCAAAGATAAGGCATATAACCTCGAAGATGCCGAAGTATACAAAGTATCCGACAAAGGCCGCCCTGCTCAGAGAGTATTCCTTCCGTCCCCTGATCTTCATCACAACCGATCCAAGGCATAGGAACAGGAACATCTGGAGTATCATCGCCGCTGCCGCCAGCAGCATTATCTTCATGTTCAGGCCTCCTCAACCATATCGGAATGTCTGTAAATGATGTCTTCTCTGCCGGGACCATTTGAGACCATCGTGACCGGGAACCCGATCTGCCGCTCAATAAATTCTACATACTTTCTGCAGTTCTCAGGCAGGTCCTCATAGCTGCGGATACCACGGATGTCGCATTTCCAGCCGGGAAGAGTCGTCCACACCGGCTTAGCTTTCTTAAGGTCCGGAGTGGTCGGAAATTCATCTGTCCTCCCGCCGTCGATCTCATACTCTGTGCAGACCTTTATCTCATCCAGATATCCGAGAGCATCAACAACCGTAAGCGCCACATCAGTCGCGCCCTGCATCCTGCAGCCGTAGCGTGACGCCACCACGTCGTACCAGCCTACTCTTCTCGGACGTCCGGTCGTCGCGCCGTACTCGCCGCCGTCGCCGCCGCGCCTTCTCAGCTCTTCAGCTTCATCCCCGAATATCTCCGAGACAAATTCGCCCGCGCCCACAGCTGAGGAATAAGCCTTTGTGACAGTCACGATCTTCTCAATCGCGTACGGGGCGATTCCCGCTCCGATCGCTCCGTATCCGGCAAG
>DFHY01000007.1:1027-29044 GCA_002371345.1 Lachnospiraceae bacterium UBA3711 | reverse complement strand
CCGAGCTGGCCCTCAAGAAGGATCTGCTTTCCCTCACGGATCGCATTCTGCAGGAATGATGACGTGTCAGCAACGTACGGTTTCACCATATCCCTGTAAGTATGCAGTTCCTCAAGAAGGTCTTCTTTCGTCAGTGGCTCCTTGTGATACAGATGCTCAAGCAGGACATTCTTCAGCTCGCAGATTCTCTGTGCCTTCTCTTCCAGTATCTCGTCGTCAAAGAGCTCACAGACCTGGAATCCGATCTTAGCGTACTTATCTGAGAAGAACGGTGCAATACCCGACTTCGTTGAACCGAATGATTTCCCGCCGAGGCGCTCTTCCTCGTAAGCGTCAAGGTTGATGTGATAGCTCATGACAACCTGCGCGCGGTCAGAGACCATAACCTGCGGCTTCGGTACGCCCCTTGCCACCAGCTCCTCAATCTCTTTGACAACAAGCGGGATGTTCAGGGCTACGCCATTTCCGAGTACATTGATACATTCCGGATGGCACACTCCGCTTGGAAGAGTGTGAAGCGCGAATTTGCCGTATTCATTTACGATCGTATGACCGGCGTTTGCTCCGCCCTGATATCGGACTACTATATCGGCACGGTCCGCGAGTGTGTCAACGATCTTTCCTTTTCCCTCGTCACCCCAGTTGGCTCCAACTACAGCCTGTACCATGACTATCTCCTCCTTTAAACGGTTATCTCGGCGGTAAGCCCGAGTTCATCCTTATTCGCTTCGAGCATGGGCGCTACAACCTCATCCAGATATTTTTCAACCTGCCGCGGCGCCCTACCGACGTATTTCGACGGTTCCATCGCTCTCTCAAGCTCTTCTCTTGTCTGCGGGAAAGCCGGATCTTCCGCGATAAGATCAAGCAGGTTATTGTCCCTGCCCTCCTCCTTGACGACTCTTCCGGCTTCCATGGACAGCGTACGGATCTTCTCGTGCATCTCCTGCCGGTCTCCGCCCGCCTTCACGGCATCCATCATGATGTTTTCCGTAGCCATAAATGGAAGCTCTGCTCTCAGGTGGCGGTCAATGACCTTCGGATATACCTTAAGCCCGTCCGTAACGTTCATGCACAGATCCAGTATTCCGTCTATCGCGAGAAAGCCCTCCGCAATGGACAGTCTGCGGTTCGCGGAGTCGTCCAAAGTACGCTCGAACCACTGCACTGAGCTTGTGACCGCCGGATTCATCGCATTTACCATGACATAGCGGGAAAGCGACGCTATCCTCTCGCTCCTCATCGGGTTGCGCTTGTACGCCATGGCGCTGGAACCGATCTGGTTCTTTTCAAATGGTTCCTCCACTTCCTTGAGGTGCTGAAGCAGGCGGATGTCGTTTGACATCTTGTGGGCGCTGGCAGCAATCTGCGCGACAACGTTCATAACTCTGGCGTCCACCTTGCGTGAGTAGGTCTGCCCGGAGACCGGATAGCATGCCGAGAAGCCCATCTTCTCAGCGATCATCGGATCGATCCTGTCTACCTTGTCATTGTCCCCGTCAAAGAGTTCGAGAAATGATGCCTGGGTGCCTGTTGTTCCTTTTGACCCGAGAAGCTTCAGAGAGCCTGAGACATAGTCGATATCCTCGAGGTCCATCATGAATTCATTGATCCACAGTGAGGCCCGCTTTCCGACTGTTGTCGGCTGTGCCGGCTGGAAATGTGTGAACGCCAGGGTCGGCAGGTCTTTGTACTCTTTCGCGAACTTCGCGAGGCGGGAGATGACATTTATCACTTTGGTGCGCACAAGCTTCAGCGCGTCTTTCATGATTATGATATCGGTGTTGTCTCCCACGTAGCAGCTGGTCGCGCCGAGATGTATGATTCCTTTTGCCTTCGGACACTGCAGTCCGTAAGCGTAGACGTGGCTCATGACATCGTGGCGTACCAGTTTCTCGCGTTCAACGGCGTCATCGTAGTTTATATCGTCCTGATGAGCGCGCATCTCGTCGATCTGCTCCTGAGTGATGTTCAGGCCGAGTTCCTTCTCCGTTTCGGCGAGCGCGACCCATAGTCTTCTCCAGGTGCGGAATTTTTTGTTCTGCGAGAAGAGGTACTGCATCTCTTTTGAAGCGTACCGCTGCGAGAGCGGGCTTGTGTAGCCATCGTAGTTCATTTTTGTATGATCCTCCTATGTGGCAGGATAGCCTGCGGGATAGCCTGCAGACTCACGCAAAAGCCAGTATTTCAAACCAATTTGTCTGCCTGCCTGATGCTGTGCGCTCAGTGCTCATATTCTCCGCGGATGTCTACTTCTGGCGGATCTATCGGATATTTGCCGCTGAAGCAGCCTGAGCAGATCGGAAGTCCGTCTACGATCTGCGGAAGGCGTTCCATCTTGAGGTATGCGAGGCTGTCCGCGCCGATTACGCTGCAGATCTCATCCAGTGAGCGGTTGTACGCGATCAGCTGTTCTCTCTCCGGTATATCCGTGCCGAAATAGCAAGGATGGAGAAATGGCGGTGAGCTTACTCTCATATGCACTTCTGTTGCTCCCGCTTCTCGGAGCATGCGCACGATTCTGTCGCTGGTGGTTCCGCGGACGATCGAGTCGTCGATCATCACTACCCTCTTGCCTTCTACCGCGTGGCGAAGAGGATTGAGCTTTACCCGTACGGCTGATTCGCGGCTTTGCTGCCCCGGCTGTATGAAGGTCCTGCCGACATAGCCGTTTTTGACAAAGCCCTGTCCGTACGGAATTCCGCTCTCCATACTGTATCCGAGCGCGGCAACGCTTCCTGATTCAGGTACTCCGATAACAAGATCCGCGTCTGCCGGGCTGTCCTGAGCCAGATAGCGTCCGGCCTGTATTCTGGAGTTATAGACAGGTATCCGGTCGATCTCGGAATCCGCCCTTCCGAAATAGATGTACTCAAATATGCATCGTGCTGTCTTTCCGTGTCTGATGCAGTGGCTCCTGTCAGAATGAAGGCCGAATCTCGGGCTGATAGTCACGATCTCGCCCGGTTCCACGTCACGTACAAATTCAGCTCCGACAGTATCCAGAGCACAGGATTCTGACGCCAGGAACCACGCCTTGCCTCTCTTGCCGATGCACAGTGGCCGGAATCCGAACGGGTCTCTTGCTCCTATCAGTTTTCTTGGGCTCATGATAACAAGCGAGTATGAACCCTTCAGGCGCTCCATCGCTTTCGATACCGCTTCCTCAACTGATCCTGTGTTGATTCGGGCTCTTGCGATCTCGTAGGCAATCAGCTCCGAGTCTGTCGTTGTCTGGAAGATAGCGCCTGTTCGCGAGAGTTCCTTCGTGAGCTCAGGCGCATTTACAAGGTTGCCGTTGTGCGCCATCGCAAGCGTTCCCTTGATGTAGTGCAGAACCAGCGGCTGGGCATTTTCTATAGTGCTCGCTCCGGCAGTCGAGTAGCGCACGTGGCCGACTCCTATGTCGCCTTTCAGTGTGTCCAGATCTTTCTCCTGGAAGTTCTCATTGACAAGGCCCATCCCTTTACGGCTCAATACTCTGCCCTTGGGACCTGTTGTGTCGCTGACCGCGATTCCGCAGCTCTCCTGACCTCTGTGCTGGAGCGCCAGCAGTCCGTAATAGATTGCGGGAGCTACATTCTCGCTGCCTGAAAAATCATACATGCCAAAGACCCCGCACTCCTCGCGGGGTTCATCCAGGACATCTCCTGCGTCAAATATTCCTGTCTCTCTTCTATTCAATTCTTATTCCTTGTATGTATTTTTTAGTTAGCCGCCCGGTACTTTCCTTCCGTTAGATATCCGGGTTTCCATTTTTTCAATCTTTATTTATGAAGGATATAGCATGTACTCTGCGGCCTAAAACAAAACAACCTGCATTATAGCGCAACCTGTAAGCAGACGCAACAGGAAGGCTTCACTCCCCCGACACAGTAATCAGTCCTATATGATCCTCATACGCCGCTGAGAATACATGCCCTGTGCAGCTGTCAGTAAGGCTTCCGTCCCATGTCTGATGCAGATGTCCTGCGAAGACGGCGCAGACGGGGCTGTCAGGCGCTGTTATTATATCCAGCATTTCTTTCATATTGCCGCCCTGTGACGTGTCGTACTCATCTCCGTCTCCCCAGCACAGAACGCGGTCATCCCATCCGCTTTCTGAGAGCGCGGCAAGTCCTGCGCAGTCCTCTGATCCTGTGTCAAATGGTACGTGTGTGCACAAAATGACCGGCTTTCCTTCATTGCACAGGGCTCTGAACTCTTCCAGTGTCTCGTCAGCTATTGCCGTCGTCGTATTGTCGAGTCCGGCGACGGTAAATGCGTCGAATCTTACTGTCCAGAGCTTGTTCTGCGGTGCTATCGACCGCTGAAGCTTGCGCATCTTTTTGATTCCCATGTCTGAGAACCATCGCCCGTAGTCGTGATCAGCGCGGATGTAGATCCAGGGTGTGTTCAGCCTGTCAAGACCCTCCTGCAGCCTGGAGTAGTTCTCCTCGGATGCGTAATCGACCATATCCGCCCCGAAGATCACATAGTCTGCGCCGTATGAATCGATCCTTCCGCTCAGAAGCTCCCAGGAATCATTTGCCGCGGTTCCTGACGGGCTCCTAAGCATCTCGTACCTCTCCTGCGCGTCCTGTCTGTGCTCATCCGTCACATCCGGATCATCGGCTCCCGCGCACAGGTGCATATCCGAAACCCACAGCAGCGAGCACTCTCCTTCCATACCAGGTATCGTCACGAAGACTTCCTCCAACTGTGGTTCATATTCCCCGCTATCCAAAAAAGAGGCTCCGGCTGAGGAACCTCCATCATCTGCAAAGCACATGCCTGACATGAGGATGCCTGACATGGCAGATATACACACAGTCTTCCATACGCTTCTGCGTCTCATCCGAACGCCCCCCTCCGGTACTCTTCCTTCAGCTCTTCGAGAACTGTGGTGCTGTCCAAGTCAGTCTGGCTTCTTGAAGCCGTCTTATCCGCCGCCTTCAGGGCCGCGGCCGCATTGTACTCCTGAATCTTCCCGGTAAGAACGCTGTCCGCTCCGAACTCCTCCAGCTTCTTCCTGTATTCTTCGTCTGACAGAAACAGCGGGAGAGTACTCACATATTTCCGCATCAGCTCACGTGACTGAAACATCCTCCAACCGTTCAGAAATGCCTCCGCGGCCTCCCTGAACCTGTATTGTCTGGCCAGAGCGCATCCGAGGTTGTTCCAGACCGAAGCGTAGAACGGAGCTGAGAGCTTGCCCGCGCTGCGATTGTCCAGTATGCCTCTGTACAGGGTGCAGGCAGCCTGATAACGCCCGCCTCTGAGCAGATAATCTCCGCGGGTCTTTGTCCTCTCCTCCTGCGGCCTGACCTGCGAGCGTGTCAGTTCATCGCGAACCTGCCTGGATTCTCCCGGACGCAGGTAACTGACCTCCTGGAAAATGGGCAGGACAAAATAGCTCACATCCCGGTCCGGTCTCTCCAGAGCGTCAGACAGCTTTCTTGCCAGGCTCTTAAGCCCCAGCTCATCCCTTATCCATTCCACAAGGGCCGGCGACGTGATGCTCTCATCGATCAGGCACAGATTGTGATGCAGAAACCAGCACAGCTCTTCTATGGAGTAGATTCTCGTCCCTATACTCTCTATGAAGAAGGGCTGCTCGGCCATCTTTATGCTGCACAGATCAAAGCTCATAGGATCACCTGTCTCTTCCAGATCCTTCCGGTTGACGGATGGAATCCGCCAAACCCCATATCCTCCACCTCTATCTCGCATCGGCCCGGAGCCGTGAAATAGATCGTCATCCTAAGTCTGGTGGCTCGGTTTTCCCTCTCAGGAAAATGATCCAGCCTCAGAATATGCCCGACCGTCTCTCCTCCCTCAGCGGGAGTAGTCAGGATGGTCACGCTCTTCTCATCGTCCGGAATCATGTCCACCTGGCAATGCGCCTCATACCAGTTAAGGCCCGCGGGTATCAGGACCTGATACTGCTCCTTGCCTCTCACGCGGACTCTGATGCCGATATCCTCACTGATCTGGTCCACTCCCATGAACAGGAGATCCGGCATCTTCACAAATCCCAGCCTTGCCATCACGCAGTAGCAGGCGCCCTTGGAGAACAGGTTCTGTCCCTGGAAGGCATGACGGCGGAAGGTCAGATACTGGAATGACCTCTGTGCCCAGCTTCTGTCAAAATAGTTCCCGTACAGGTAGCTGGTCGTGACATTGCGCCTCTCGAACAGCCTTCCGAGCAGTTCGTAGAACAGCCGGTCTCTCTCCTTGTCCCAGTCCTCGTCGGACAGCTTCCCTCGGGCCCTGTCGCTGACATCCGTAGATGCTACTTCATCTATCGTGACAACGCCGGGCTTCACTGAGCGGTCGATATGTAGAATGCTGCCTATCATCTGCTGGTTTTTCACCCTCAGAAAAGCGACGTCTCCGCTCCACAGCTCTCTGCGCATGCTGACGACATAATAGTAGAAGCTGGTTCTCCAGTCCTGAAGAAAGATGTTCTTCCGCTCTATGTCAAGGCTCTCCAGTGCCGCCACAAAATGTTCTCCAAGGCTCTGCGACAGGGCAGGCACAGTGATTGCAACCCTGAGGTCTCTCACATTTTTCTCCCCCGGAACCGTCTCTATTAGTGTTCCGAGGTAACGTGCCAGCGCCTGGGTACCGAATCTGCCGCCGCGCATAGCTCCCTTCCACGCCTCGGCCGGCACGCTCATAAGCCCGTCCTCCCCCTCGCCCGGAAGGGACAGTGTCTGCGGCTCCGTGAGGGTTGAGTTATACCATGTGATCTGCGCGCCATCGGCAGATATCTGTATTCCAATCAGTATCGTCTTATCGTCTTCCATAGCAGTCTCCATGTACTCGCGCTACATCAGTGTGAATAACTCTTTCGTGAGGCTGTCCAGCTGCCTGTACTCCTTAAGTTCTTCCTGAAACGCTTCTTCATCTCCCTCTGACAGATGCTTTGACATGGACGTCAGCATTCCGTAGCGGCTTGTCTTAAGTTCATCCGGAACCGGCCCGGCCTTCAGGAATCTGTGTGAGCTGACGGTCTTCTCCCCATTTTCCTTAGTCTCCTCCGTGTAGCATTCGAGCTGTTCGCCTTCGAACAGCACGAACTCCCTGACACGTATGCCCTCGAACACATCCCTCATAGTGATCTCCATGAAAGGCTCATTTTCATAGCGTGTCCGGTAATACAGCTTGACCGTGCTTGAAGGGCTCGCAGCCGCCTCGCAGAACACTCTGTCCTCACAGCCAAGTGACGAACGGATATCGTAGGGAAACGCCTTGAAGAACGCGAAACGCATCCCTTTATTTGAGTATTCTGACAGCAGGCTTACAGCCGCCTCTTTCTGATCCGGGGTGTACTCAGGCAGCCTGCTCAGGTGCTTGAGAAGTGCGAGCGCGCACACATCCGGCAGATTACCGCCCTTCTTCCAGTCGATCAGGCAGTCGTCGAATATCACCTCCGCCACCGGCATCTCTTTAACCAGATACTCATAGCAGCGCAGTATGACATAGGCCTGGCAGATCCTGCGGCTTCCGAGGGATCTCCTGTATGACAGATATATCTGTTCGCTGTTCTCGCTGCCCTGTCTCATGAAAATGATCAGGCTAAGGATCTTCTTTTCCAGATTGATCGTCTCCAGCTCGTACTCGCGTCCGGCCCGCCAGAGGCTCTTCATAGCCGCAGCCGGTCCCTCATAGTACATCAGCAGATAGATCAGCACATGCTCCTCCACCTTTCCGGCGGAGAACAGGTACGCGCAGAATCCGAGGAGCGTCCTGTCTTCCTCATATTCTCTTGAAATGACAACCTGAGAAAGTATACGCATCAGCCGGTTAAGGTCAACGTCCTGTACCCCGTACTTTTCCAGTATTGTCCATGCTCTCTCATATCTTCCGTCCTGAGTCAGCAGTGACAGCAGCTTCATCCTGTCGATACGCACGTAGGTTTCGGTATCCGCTTCCCTCAGGAACGCCGACAGTGTCTCCTCCTGAGGATTGTTGTAATAATAATCAAGAAGCCATTTCCGGATCTGCAGGCGGTAGCTGTCAGAGAATGCTGCCATATGCTCCGCTTCCAGGTAGAACTTCAGTGTCCTGTGTGTGATGGGCTGCTTCATCATCGGCGTCAGAGTGAAGAACATCATCAGATGCGGATCCTCCGGCGCGGCCTGTACACACATATTCATTATCGACGTATCATTCAGAAGATGCTGTGCCATGTACAGCGAGGTCGAAGTATACCGCCTGCCCTGTTCATCTTCAAGAAGGATTCTTGACTGCTCAGAGTATATCTTCACCTGTGCCGCATGGTTCTCGATCTGCGTAACATATTCACGGCTTCTGCGCACATCCGCAACGACAACCCTTTTCATATCCGGGCTCAGACAGTTCACCTCAAAAGTGAACAGAAGCCTGATCAGCTTGCGGGAGAGCTGCGGCGTAACCATTCTCCTTGTAAGATATCTTGAGATCAGAACCGACAGATCCTCATTGATATGCCCCATCTGGATCTGGTCTGTGACGAACTTCTCCATCCTCTCTCGCATCGCGGAGAATATCTGGGGAATGCTCTCCTCAGAGTCTGAGAGATTCCTGTATATATGTGCTTTCCTGCGCCAATCCATGGATTCGTTCATGACGAAGTAGCGCCGGATAACCTGCGGTATCTGTTCTATACGCACCTCGCTCATGGTCTGCATATAGTATTCATACAGACCGTTGATCTTGAGATCTCTGGCCACGGCGCTCTGATACAGCGGGAAGTACGATTCCTCGTTCTTATCTCCGGCAATCGCCATCTGCACCTGGACAGCGAGTACATCATCCATTCTGGTATCCGCGTAGCACTTCCCCAGCATGCGGAACGTTACCGGATCATATCCTCCCCTGCGGCGTATCAGGTTCATGCTGTGGAGGATAAGGCGCTCATCCATAACCTGTTCCTTCACGGCCCAGTTTATGAGAGTGCGAACCCCGCCCGACCACTCATGTAGCAGGAAAGGATTGCCGCGGGCGATCTGCACTCCCTCAAGAAGCAGGATGGGACTTGCGCTGTACTGCTCGGCGAAGCGGATAATCTTCTCAAGCTTGCCCGCGTCAGTGTCCTGAGCATTTTCCGGGAGATACAGCGACAGCCACTGTATCAGCCAGGATGACCGCTCTTTCAATGACAGCTCTCTCAGCTGTCCGCGCACCTGAATCCTGTAATCGTCATCTCTCGAAAAGAATGTCGAGAGGTAGAGCCAGACCGCCTGAGCGTTGGCATCTTCAAGTATCCTCGGGCTTCTCTCGATTCTGTGCAGTTCTCTCTCAGCCGAAGACCTCTTGCCGTCTGCCTGCAGGACAAATACTCCGAGCAGGTCCGCAAGCAGGCTCTTGCCGTCAGCCCTTTTGTAACTCTCGATCAGTCTGTGCGTGCGCTCGGTCCACTGCTGCAGGTCGATCCTGCCGAGGCGGTAATCGAGATACAGACGGATCGCCCTCTTGATCATGACGTTGCGTACCCGGTGCGAGCGCAGGTCAACTCCGCCCCTGACCTCAACGCAGATATCATAAGCAAGCGTCTGATAGCATGTATGGACAATGATCCGTCCGAGATTACGCCCGGCGTGAAGAAAATTGGAGTCAATGATGTAGCGCAGTGGCCAGCTTGAGCCGATAAACTCCTCCGTGGTGACGTGCTTCTTCTCAACCCTGATGAACCTGGAATCAGATGAGATCTCTATATCCATGTATCCCCAGGTACTCTTCGACAGGGTGATCTCCTCGAGAACCGTACCCTCGGGATTGACTATCCGCTGTGATTCCCCTGACAGGGACAGCTCGATCATCTCCTTCTTCTGTTCGGCGATAAGGAACTGTTCCAGCGAACGCTTCGGTTCCTCTTTCGACAGAGCCTTCCAGATCGTGAGCGCCTCGTAGCTCACGTTCTCAAGGGACCGGCCAAACTCTTCTGAGGCATATGTCAAAGAAGCGGCATCCATGTCCTTCCTGGCAAGCTCCGCCAGAGAATCGATACCCATGACCGCCTTCCCTGCGGCGGCCTCCTTCACCCTGAAGGTATAGGGAATGGCTGTCTCACCGAGTTCGCTGCAGATGGTGAATGTTCCCTCTGCCCTCTGTCCTGCGCCAAGTTCCCTCAGGTCGGCATGGTACCTGATCTCGGACTTCGGGCTGTAGAACTCGGCGGTCTCCGGGACTACTCTTGGATCGGAAGAGTACACAAAGCCCCTGCACCGTTTTCCTTCGGGATGAGAAACCAGTATACTGCCGCGTATCATGGCTCCCGCATCCATCTCGGTGTCCACTGAGGCAGGTTCACAGACAAGCCTGGGCGGATCGTATTCAAATGTCTCGTTCAAAAGCTGTTCCAGGCGTCTCCTCACGATAAAACCCTCGCATCTTTTCTTGTTCTCAGCCGATAAGCGTCCTCAGCTCATCCATAAATGTTCCCACATCCTTGAACTCCCTGTACACGGAAGCGAAACGGACATAGGCGACGGGATCCAGATCCTTGAGTCTGAGCATGATCATCTCGCCGATCTCGGCGCTGCTGACCTCCGAAGATCTGCGGCTGTAGATATCCGCCTCGACCTTGTCTATCATCGATTCGATCTCAGGAATCGGAACCGGTCTCTTGTAGCAGGCGCGCAAGACCCCCGACTCGATCTTGCTGCGGTCATACTGCTGCCTGGTGCTGTCCTTCTTGATCACAACCAGCGGGATCGCCTCGATCTTCTCGTAGGTCGTAAACCGCTTCCCGCACTGGTCACACTGTCTTCTGCGCCGGATGGAGTTCGTCTCCTCAACCGGCCTGGAGTCTGTAACCCTGGTGTCGTCGCTTCCGCAAAACGGGCATTTCATCTTGTCTCCCCCTTTTCGTTCCCCCTGTATACCACTTTATGCTGCCATGCGCTTCTCCAGCGGCTTATGTAATCGGATGATCCGCAGAAATACTTCGTCCTACAGGAACAGGTACTTGGCCGCCTGAGCCAGAATATCCGCGGTCTTCGCGGCTCCCAGTTTGCCTGAGTCGATCAGGATATGATGCCCGGCAACCTCGTCATCCGGATGGGTAGAGAATCTTCGGCGGTACGCTTCACGGGCTCTGTCCTCATTTTTCATGAGAGTTCTCGCCGCATCCTCATCTGTGTGAAGCATATCCATCGTGTTCCGTATCCTGACCTCTTCCGACGCGAATATGAAGACATGCAGCGCCCTTGGATGGTCCTGAAAGATCTGATCGGCGCAGCGTCCCAGAACAATGCACGGACCTTCAGCCGCCAAAGACCTGATCACTTCGCTCTGTCTCTCGAATTCGAGCTGTGCCTCATCCCTGATCTCATCGCGGACCTCACGGCGAAGAAGCCCCATAATGAGGCTCTTTCCGCCATTCTCATTTCTGTGCCTGTCCCTGGAGCCGGCGTCAGCTTTCTCGCTCTTTGAAACCGTCTGTACGTCAGGCTGCAGGCTCATCATGGTTCTGGCCTCCACGGCGCTGCGGTCATACACAGGTATGCCGAGTATCCTGCCGGTCAGGCCGGCGATTTCATGTCCTTTGCTCGCGAATCTGCGGGAGATCGTGATAACATAATTATCCATACCCGTCTCTCCTATCTTCTGATCTTTACCGAAGCAAACGCAAGGCAGACTCCCATGCATACAGCCAGGGCCGCCATCGCAGGTATGCATACCTTCATCCCGGATGCTCCGGACATCGACTGGACAAAGGGGGTAATGACCGCTCCCGCTCCGAGGTAGAACGCAGGTATGAGTCCCGCCATTGCCGTCTGAGCCTCATCATCGAAACGTTCATCCTCCATCTGGATCAGATTCGGGAAGATCATGCCTCCCCCGCATCCGGTCAGAATGCGTATAACTACCACGGCCGGGCCTGCGCTGTTTCCGGTATAAACAATAACCGCGCTGATAATCAGTCCTGCCAGGGTCACTGCCTCTCCCACTGCAAGGTTCCTTCCGATGTGCCGTCCTTCTCCCGCAGTCATATTCATGACGCAGACCGCAGCCCTTCCCGCCGCGATACCTGCGCATACGGTTATTATGCTCACACCCAGGTCAGCCGACATATCGCCCTGTGAGACCAGTGCGGTGAATGTCAGGTGGCAGGCGGACAGAAGAAGGAGGCCGCAGCATATGGCAGAGCCGTATATAAAGAGCAGCTTCACCAGATAGGCGTTCTGTGAGCGCTCATCTACTGTTCCCTTCTCCTTTATCAGCTTCTCCCTCGATCTCTGCCTTAGGATCCCTGCCTCCTTGCGCCGTTTCTTCAGCAGTGCGGCCACATCGTGCATTATTGCCCTGCGCAGAAGAAATACCGTCATGCACAGTATGATCTGCAGAATAGCCAAGGCCTGGCATGCTGTTCTCCAGCTTCTTCCAAGTGACAGAACGTATCTCACACAGTACACGCCTGCGGCGATTCCCAGGGCACTGCTTATAAATACAAGATTTGTCTTTCCTGAATAAGTCTCCCTCAGCAGATAGCACAGCAGGCTGAGGCACAGCCCGCCCGCGAATCCGATCGCCGTTATCCATATCCCCAGGTTCCAGAATTCTCTCGACATCGAGAATCCGATAAGTGACATGGCCTCCAGAGCTATCGCTCCGACTATAAGATCCCTCACCAGTATATATCCGTGTATCCTGTCCGATATCACTACCGCTAAGACCGCTCCGGCGGCGCACAGGAGCCTGAGCAGCGAGATGTATGGTATGTCAACCGCTATATCCGCACATACCGGTTCCCATATTATTCCAAGAATCTGTGCCGGAAGCGCGCCGGAAAACAGCGCCAATGCGACGGAAAGCAAATATGTCACTGCCATCTCGATCATCCTTCCTTCAGATTGTTCCATCCTCTCTTATCCGGGCGGCTATCTCCGATATTCTCTGGAGCCTGTGGTTGATCCCGCTCCGCCCGACCGGGGGATCGCACGATTCAGCAAGCTCCTGAAGACTGCCGTCCGGGTTCTCAACGCGGACCATCGCAGCCTGCTGCAGTGAGGCCGGCAGAGAAGATATCCCTACCGTGCGCTCTATGAGGGCGATGTCCTCCATCTGCCGTCTTGACGCTATCCCGGTCTTCCTCAGATTCGCCGCCTCAAAATTGACCTGCCTGTTGATATTGCCGGCAATATCTCTGAGTATTCTTGCATTCTCCAGCTTCATCAGGCTCCCTGTGGCGCCTATGGCTCCCAGAAAGTCCGATATCTGCTCGCCGTCTTTAAGATAGACGACGCTTCTGCCCTTGCGTCTGGTGCATTTCGCGGCGAAACCTACTGACGACAGCAGCTTCAGTACCCTGTCGGCGTCCTCGTCCGGAAGCGGAGCTATCTCAAGATGGTAGCTGCGGGAAGGATCGCTGACAGAGCCGGCCGCGAGAAACATTCCCCTTAGAAAAGCCTTTCTGCAGCAGGTCTTCTGCAGCAGGACAGGAGATATCCTGGCGTCCTTCGCCATGTCGCGGAGCCTCCCGGGATTGGTCTCTCCGCCCGGAAGAACTCTGTCAAGCTTGATCATCTCAAGAAAGGTCGTAACCTGGTCTCTCCCGCTTATCCATACCGTAGTTTCTCTGCCCTTCTTCGAAACTTCAACGGGATCACTGCTGATTCTCCGGAGCGCGTTTTCAAATGCCTGGGCAGCGGACGCGCTCTCCGTCCTGATCCCGGCGCGGTATCCGCTGTTCCGGTCAGCCGCGTCATCGGCATCGCTACGAACTCCTTCCTTTTCATATGTTTCTTCAACAGTGATGTACGGGCACAGATGAAACAGCGCGGCAATGAGCGCGATCCTGCAATGTCTTGCCTGATTGTTCAGAAGCGCAAGCTCTTCCTTGACTCCGGATGAAAATGACATCTCTCCTCCTAACGCCGCTTCACGACCGGGTTATATCCCTGTGAAGCACAGACACCGGCCATCCGCCGAGTGTAAGCGAATCCGCCAGCCTGTTTGCCATCGTCACGGAGCGGTGCTTGCCCCCCGTACATCCTACACATATCATGAGCTGGCGCTTTCCCTCCGCCCTGTACTTCGGAATCAGGAATCCGAGAAGGTCCGTGAGTCTTTCAAGGAACTCATCAGCCTCACCGCCCTGGCACACATACTCCTGCACTTCTTTGTCTTCTCCGGTCTTGTGCTTGAGTTCATCCACATAGAACGGATTCGGAAGGAACCGTACGTCAAAGACCAGATCCGCGTCTGACGGGATTCCGTACTTGTAGCCGAACGAGAGGATCGACAGAAACAGGCTCCCGTTCCCTGTATCCTCCGAAAACAGACGCGACAGTTCTCCCATCAGCTGCCTCGTCAGAAGATCGCTCGTATCTACCACATAATCGGCCACATCTCTCAGCGGCATCAGATATTCTCTCTCCGCAGAGATTCCGTCTTCAATCCTTCCTCCCTTTGAAAGCGGATGAAGTCTTCGTGTCGCCTTGTAGCGCCGTACAAGCTGGTCCTGGCTGCAGTCGAGAAACAGGATCTCATGCGGATATTCATCTATTATTTCAAGCAAGCGCTCAAGAGCCTTCTCGGCCTGGCTGACCCCGCCCTTGTACAGGCTTCTCACATCCAGCCCGAGCGCCACTTTACTGTATTCCTGAGCCGGGTTTGCCGCGAGCTCCGCAAACTTGCCTATAAGCTCGAGAGGCAGGTTGTCGACGCAGAAATAACCCATATCCTCAAGCATCTTCAGGGCCTGTGTTTTCCCTGATCCGGACATTCCGGTCACAATCACGAATCTCATAATTATTCTCCGCCGACGGCCTCACATCCCAGCATACGAACCTCAGGCTCAAGCCTCACTCCCGAGTTCTCAAATACTATCTGCTGCACATTTTCGATAAGTTCTATTACATCTCGCGCCGTCGCGCCTCCGGCGTTGACCACGAAGCCACAGTGCTTCTCCGACACCTGCGCTCCTCCGACACGGTACCCGCGAAGACCTGCCTCATCGATCAGGGCCCCTGCGTAATAACCCTCCGGACGTTTGAAGGTTGACCCGGCGCTTGGAAGCTCCAGCGGCTGCTTCTCCTGGCGCTTCCGGCGTATCTCATCCATGGCGGAGACTATCTGCTCCCGGTCTCCCTCACGCAATTCAAGCAAAACTGAGAGGAATACAAGATTCCTCTGCTGAGCTATGGATGTCCTGTATCCGAACATCATCTCTTCGCATGACAGCTCCCGGATCTGTCCCTCTTCATCAAGGGCCAGGACCGACTTCACTATATCCTTCATCTCAGCGCCGTACGCGCCGGCGTTCATGGTCAGCGCTCCTCCGACAGTACCCGGTATTCCCGACAGCGGTTCCATCCCTGTAAGCGACGACTCCATGGCTCTCCTTGCCACAGTTGACAGCATCGCGCCGGCCTGAGCCCAGATCTTACGCCCGCTCACCCGGATATCTGACATGTTCCGGGATATCTGCACGATCACTCCCCGATAGCCATCATCCGACACCAGAAGATTGCTGCCGTTTCCCATAACATAATGCGGGACATCCATCCGCCGGCAGTATGAGATGACCTGAGCCGCTTTTTCTATGCTTCCCACAGACACCAGAAGATCCGCCGGGCCGCCGATCCGGAAGGTCGTGTGTTTCTTCATGCTCTCATGCTCAAATACCGATTCCTCACCGGCGATATCCGTGATCGCTCCGATGATTTCATCCGTCACTGCCGTATCTGCCGCCATATCCGTCTCTTTCTTTTTCCTTTTGCTTTCATATATAAATGATACAACCATCAGTGCCGCGCACACAAGACTCAGAACAAGCCCCGTCATCATGCCGTCCGGCATGTATGACATATGTATGCTGTGCTCTCCCGCAGTGAGATGAAGGCCCATAAGGGCTTCACCGATGCAATCCGCGTTGGTCTTCACACCGTCAACCATACAGCTCCAGTTCCTGTCATAAGGAACAGTTATAACCAGCTCGCCATCCCTGTCCGCCTGTATGGTTCCTGAGAGTGTACTGCCGGATACCCTGACGTCCTCAAGGACACTCCTTGAGAGAGTCCGCACCACCTCTTCCTCCAGAGCATCCGGACAGGTGTAGATCGTCGCGTTCTGCCCGCCGCCGTTCGTCGCGGCCTTGACTGATGCTTCATTGGAACCGCCGCTCGCCTCGATCACATACAGATGATCCGTGAAGGTCGTGTAGGTCTTGGTATACTCGGGTGTGGTTACAACCAGCTCCTTCACGCGGTTTGGCAGGTACACATATACCTGCTTGCCATCCGGGATCTTTATGCCGTTAGTCTCCCCGTCCTCGAGCATGAGGTATCGGTCAAGTGTATATATCGGATCATGGCCCGCCGCGAGAGATACGAAGTCATTCTGTACATCTATCGGAGTGGCGCCCGACAGATCCCACTGCGTGATCTCAGGATTCGCCAGGAAGCCGATGGGAAGAGCGTCCGGATTCTCATATACGGTCAGATTGCTGTCCTTCGTCAGCTCGCTGAACCCGTACAGTGAATCTGATTTCCCGTTCGCGCTCAGGACATAGCGTATACCGAACACATCGTTCATCAGGTTCGTGACGCCGTTGTATCCGTTCTTGTTGGTCCTCGATTCCATACCGATGCGGTCGCAGAAGTTCGTGACTGACTGCTGCATCGTCGAATTGAACATAACCACGGAGTTCCCACCGCAGAACAGAGTCACATTTCTCATCCTCTGAGCGTCCACCTCTGACCTGTACCAGTCAGTGTCCGCGACCTGAGCCATCAGATCCTTGTAGGATCTCTGGTCGTCGAGATATATCGACCGCGTGACAGAATCGTTGCAGATAATCCCGTACACAGCACTGCCGCCGGCCTCCATGATACACAGCGTGGATAACAGCATGGCCGCCGCCTTCCGCGGAAACCTGATCCTGCTGAGGATAAGAAGTACCGTAAGATATATGGCCAGCAGTCCCGCTGTAATCAGAAAGACATAGGATGGGTACGGATTACCCTCATAGTCCCTTGCATACTGCCCGATCAGGCACACAAGCGCAAGAGCGATGGGTACAGCGCCTCCTGCGATCACCCTCCAGAGGCTCAGCCTCCGAAGGTCTCTCAGAGCATCGTAGGCCATGACCAGAACGATTCCTATGTAGATGAAGGCAAAACGGTTCGGAAGCCCGTTCTGCTGATGGAATCCGTGCCATATATAGTTTAGTGTCTTCATGCTGAAGCTCAGCAGCATGAATCCGGCAAGCGCTGTCCTCGCGATCCTCTCCCGGACCGGTACAAAGCGGTCGAGCGCGAAGATGATCACCAGTATCAGTATGCTCACTCCGCAGTAAGCGTTAAGACCAACCTGAGTGCTCGCGATATTGATCGGCTTAATCCCGGCGAAATGCGTAACAATCATGTCCAGGAAGCTGTCGAAGGTTTCCAGCGTCAGGGGAAAATGATTGCTCTGCATCGCCTCGGAGATTGTAAGCGCCCGGTATGCGGGAAGCAGCACGACCGCGCCGCATCCTCCGGCGATAACCGAAAACCACAGGAAACGCGCGGCTCTCGTCACAAGTCTCTTCAGGCTCATCCGGCCTGCTGTCACAAGGCAGACGATAAAATACAGCACTGAGAAGATGCACAGCATGAATCCGATGTAGTAGTTGCACCAGATACCATAACACAGTGCCGCTCCGTACAGTCTTCCGTCCGAGGCGTCCGTAACCGTGCGGTTCCTTCCGATCCCGCAGATCTTCTCGATCCCGCACATGCACAGCGGGAGCATCGCCACAGAATCGAGCCACATCAGGTTAAAATAGTAGCCGAGCATGAAACTGCTCAGGGCAAACATGGTCCCGAAAGCAGCGCTCAGCGCAAATGACCTGGAATTGCGTCTGTGCAGATACCATGTCATGCATCCCCCGCACAGCCCGATCTTGAGGAGGATGCTCAGATCCATGAAGTCACACACATTTGCCGTAGGCACAAGCGCGATCAGGAAGTTGAACGGACTTGCAAGATAATAGGCGTATGTAGCCCAGAAGTTATAGCCCAGTCCGGCTGAGAATGAATACAGCAGACTCCCGTGCGTCGTCAGCTTCTCATGAAAGTCGGTATAGAACGGCAGATACTGGTGAAGGGAGTCAATAATCAGAGCCGTTCCGTTCCCGAACGGCCAGATCCCGATTATGATGAACCCGATTCCCGCCAGAATGACCGGAATCAGCATCCCGATCAGAAAATAGTATACTCCTGTATGTTTGTGTGACTTCTGCATATGTATTCCCGGTTAATTGAAAATCAGGCAGCTGAAGCTGCCGCGCCCCCGGCAGCAATCAGGCCGGGACGGAATGTATTACTCTACCCTTATTGCCTTCTGAAGACTCAGGGAATAGAGCCAGGCCTCCTGCACCGGCAGTTCAAGCATCCTCTCCAGCGCTCCGGCATAGAGCTGAAACTGAACCCGGTACCGCCTCACCAGGCTCTCCTCATCTCCGGGCCGCGCCCGGTCTGTCTTATAATCTACAAGGATCAGATGATCATCCTCGAAAAAGAACGCGTCGATGATGCCCTGCAGGAGTATCTGCTCTTCGCCGCTCCACTCAGGATTAATATCAGCAGCGTCCTGACTTATTACAAACGGCTGCTCGCGCAGAAGCTTTCCGGCCATCGCCGCCCGTCTCATGCGCCCGGCCAGATCGGAATCAAGAAAGCGCGCGATCTTTCCGGTCTGAACCGCCGCCGCTTCTTCTTTCTGGATTTTATCACACTTAAGCATGGTTTCCAACCGCGCCTGAATATGTCCCTCCGTGAGGTCATGTACAAAGTCAAGCTCGGCAAGTACAAGATGGTAGGCACTTCCGGCCGACGCTCCCGACACCGTACCGTCAGAGACATCCCCGCTGAGGAACCTTGGAGTCGGAACAGAGACGCCTCCGGGCCCGGCATCTTCAGATTCTTCACCGTTAAGCTGCCGCCCTCCTTCTTCCAGGCTCAGGCGCCTGAGTTCTCTCTCATACGCCTCGTGCTTGATCTCGGACACCGACAGCTTGAGCGGCATATGCGAGCGTCCCTCCGAGAACGGATACTGCTCTGACAGCATGAATTCCAGGCGGCTGTGAAGGGCCGGATCGGATATCCTGCCCGGATCCTGTGAGAACAGTTCATCAAGGCGGCGCTCATCCTCTTCGGACACCGCGTCCTGCTGCCCGGAAACATCCTGGCCTTCGACAATCCTGAACATGCCGGGAAGAAACGACGCCTCGTCCTCACGAAGCTCCGGGCCTTCCCATCTTCCGCTGTCAAAGTAATCCCTCTCGGCGTTATGGCGCGACAGGGCCGCCAGTATCCAGTCCATCATGCATGAAGCTCCGGCGACAGCGCCCGCCTGTATCTTCATTCCACGATCCATACGGCGCTCGAGGGCCTTCCTGATGATCCTCCCGCGGCTGTCAGAGCATCCTGTCAGGATCAGCTTCTGCTCCGCGCGCGTCATCGCTACATACAGCACCCTCAGCTCCTCTCCTATCGAATCCGTGCGTATCCTCTCCGCTATGGCACTCCGTATGCGGCTCCGCATCCTGTACATCCTGTTCTTGTCCCGGTAGTCCAGCCCGGCACCCAGGTGCTCATGCATCGCGAGGGCGCCTCTCGAATCCTGAAGGTTAAACCGCTTGCAGAGCCCGCTGACAAATACGACGGGAAATTCAAGTCCCTTGCTCTTGTGCATAGTCATGATGCGTACAAGATTGCCGCCTCCGTTGTCCGATGCCTGCCCGACATCCCTCTGGGCTTTCCTCAGCTTTTCAATATACCGTATGAAGTGAAACAGCCCTCTGTAGCTGGTCTCTTCATACGACATTGCCATGTCAGCGAGAAGCTCCAGATTGGCCATCTTCTGCCGGCCTCCCTCCATGGCGCAGATCCGCTCCTCATACCCGGTTCTGTCGAATATCTCCCAAAGAAGAAGATGAATCGGCGTATCCTTCACAAGGGCGCGCAGCTTCTTTGTCATGCCCAGAAAGCCTGACAGCCTGCGCCGGATATCCGGATCATCCCCCGTATCCGCATATTGTCTTACACAGTCATACAGGCTGCCCTTTCCCATCTGAGCGCGGATCACGGCAAGGTCAGTATCACTCAGCCCTCCGATAATTGAACGAAGTGACGCCGCGAGCGGAATATCCTGCCTGGGATTGTCGAGCACATGCAGGTAGGCCAGGACTGTACGCACTTCTACAGCGTCGAAATACCCGGTGTTGGCATCGGGCCGGTTCGGAATCCCGTACTCATCCAGCACCCTTGAGAAGGTCTCGGCCCAGCCGGACGCTGTCCTGAGCAGTATGGTTATATCGTCATACCTCACCGGACGGTATACGTTCTTCTCCTTGTCATAGATATTCATGCGCCCTGCCATGCTACGGATTCTCCGGGCGACTATAGCCGCCTCCGCCTCTGCGGATGTTGACGCCCCAGGCACATCGCTCTTCTGTACTATCACAAGCTCCGGAGTCATATCTCGGGAAAATGGTCCTGTCTTTACGCCGGCGTCTCCCTCCGGATAGTCATATCCCGGCCGCAGCTCCTGCTCCTGAGTGTATTCCACACCACCGGTTTCGCTGCGCATCACCTGGCGGAAGATAAGATTGACAGCGTCCAGCACCTCAGGACGGCTCCTGAAATTCCTGTGCAGGCCGACCCGGCGCTCCTTTGCTTCCGGATCCGGGGAATATGACCTCTCCTTCTCAAGAAAGATGCCCGTGTCCGCCATCCTGAACCTGTAAATGCTCTGCTTCATATCTCCTACCATAAAGCGGCCTCCAGGTCTTGCTATGCTTCTCAGAAGGATCTCCTGGACCCTGTTTGAATCCTGGTACTCATCGATATATATCTCCTGGAAGTACTCTTCATACTCATTCGCGATCCTGGTTCTGATATAGCTTCCGTCCTCGTCCAGGACAGGCATCCCATCCCCGTCAACCTCGATCAGCACGCTCAGTGCCCAGTGGGCGACATCAGAAAAGTCCGCGATACGTCTCGACGACTTCGCGTCTGAAAAACGTTCCTCAAACCGGTCGGTAAGGCTGACAAGGACGTCCATATATCCGGCGGTATCACAACGCATCCTCTCCATCTGCTCATCAGGGGCGAAGAAGTAGAGCTTCACCAGATTCTCAAGCTCCTTTTTCGCCTGGTCCCGAATGCTCTTAACCAGAGTTTCAAGTGTCTCGTCGACCAACGGCGCGTCCTTTTTCCTCTTCTTCACGCCGGGGCGCGGCCAGGTGAAGCATCTGAGTTCATCTCCGATATCACTGATGCTTCCGCAGTGAATAAGCCTGTCAAGCAGGGCCTCATGCTCCGCCATCGCCGCGGCATAATGGTACGGTCCAGACTCCATGCCGCATATCCCGAGCCCCTCCTCAAGCCTGTCATGAATCTCGCGAAGACGCATAATGACACTCTCCTCAAGATACCGCATCCATTCTGCCGAACCGGAATCCCCGCGGTATAAAGAGGCGCAGTCATGACGCCATTTTTTCGGAAATTCATGTGACATAGAGAACCTGTAGAAGCTCAGGATCAGGTCCTCAAGCCCCTTGTCTGTCTTTCCGGGGGCATAGAGCCGCGAGAAGTCAAGAAAGGCCCGGCGCCACTCCTCATCCGGGTCATCGAAGCTCTCCTCTATCACCTCTGAAACCGTCTCAGACTGAAGAAGCTGAAGTTCTCCCTCATCCGCTATCCTGAATGACGGGTCAATCTCCAGCGCGTCGGCGTGGTCCAGCACGATCTCGCGGCAGAAGCGGTCTATCGTCTCGATATGATCCGACGACAGCATGGAGAGCTGGCGCATAGCCTCCTCAGCCCTCCTCTTATCCGCGCCGGCAGTCTCCTCCTCAAGGCGCACCCGGATCTTCTCCCGAAGTGAAGCGGCAGCGGCGTTGGTGAAGGTGACGACCAGCATGCGGTCTATATCCACAGGGGACTCCGGATCCAGAACCTTCTCCATGATACGCCCCACTATAACCGCGGTCTTGCCGGAGCCGGCGGCGGCGCTCACAAGAAGGTTCTGCCCGCGTGAGACTATCACCTGTTTCTGTTCATCCGTCCAGTTTGGCATCTTCTGTCCTCTCGATTATCTCCCAGATCTCTTTTCCGCTTCGCTTCTCCTTCTCCCGGTAGGACATACCCTTCCGGTGCGGGTCAAACCCGCAAACATCCCTGTACGGGCATCCTGTACATGTTGTGGTGCGTGAATCCCTGCGCGACGGGTTCGGCGCTATCTCACCCGCAAGAATGGAAGAGGCGATCATTCTCATACGTTCACGGACATAGCTTCTCAGCAGGCCAAACTGCCTGTCTGAGATCACATTATCGGAAGACCTCAGATCTCCGCTCTTATTGCGGTATGCCGGTATCACGAGCGAAGAGCCTCCGCCCGCAAGGCTGCGGTCCATCCTCAGCGCCGCGTCCATCCTGCCGTTCACAAGTCCGCGAAGCCTCATTTCACCAAGGATCGAAGCCTCCGTACGGTCTTCGTCAGGTACTGTGTCAAGCTCAACGACAGGATCCTGGAACGAGAAGTAAAACGCGCCGGCGCATATGACTTCCCTGTCCGGATTAGCCATCTGCTCAAGACGCGCTGCGGCGTCAAGGTACACCAGCAGCTGAAGCTGTTCCCCGTCTATCAGACTCCCGAGGTCGACATCATGCCCGGATGATTTGTAATCAATAATCTTGATATAGAGTTTCTCAGCCTCACCGTCAGCACACTCGTCTATACGGTCTATCTTTCCGGTGAGTTTCATCCTTCTGCCGCCCTGAAGCCCCTCTATCCATGCGCCCTCTGTGTCCCTTCTCCCGAAAGGCCACTCAAAGTATACCGGCTCAAAGTCTCCGGCAATGATCTGGCTCTGAATGGTCTTAACAGAGCGCAGGAGAATCCTCTCGCAGCGTCCGAGTGTCTCAAGCGAGCGGCGGCTGTCCGCATACAGCTGCGCGCTGTGTTCATCCTCAATCGCGGTTTTGAGAGCTTCCCTTGCCAGCGCATCCCTTTTATCATCATCGATACTTCGCCATGTTTCCAGGCTGTCCTCCCGGCCGAGCCTTTCCGAGAAGATCTCGACCGCCCTGTGAAGCAGGTTCCCTATCTCAAGAGGACGCACGGTGAACTCTTCCCTCTCCATGAGTTTAAGGCCGTAATCAGCGAAATGTCTGAACGCGCAGCCTGAAAACTCCTCCAGTCTCGTGACGCTCCCGCCGAGGACATTGCCGTACAGGGCGAGTGCGGTCCCGGCGTCAAGGGCGGGCGCGCTCTCACTCTCCGTAAGTCTTCTCAAATATTCCTCAACACTTTCAGGCCTGCTGTCTCCCTTCCTCCGGTACAGATTGACAAGTTCTCTCAGCTTAGGCATATTCCAGTCCGCCGTCATCCTGTCGGCGTACAGGTAGTCGCTCAGCCCCTGCGACAGAACCCTTCTCCCGGTCTTCAGCGAGGTTACGCTGTCAAACGCCGAAGCTGACGACGCGCCGGCCCATTTCACATTCGGGAACATCGCCTGAATGCTTCTCAGAACAGCGGCCGGCCTCATCTCCTCTCCTGTCCGCTTAGCCGCAGACCATGACAGATAGAGCGCCGCGGACGGTTTGGTCAGTGTCAGATACAGATAGAACTTCTGTATGCTGGCTTCCTCCCTGGCAGTAGGCGCCAGGTGGATGTTATTCGAGCGCAGATACTCTCTCTCCACATCAGTGAGTACTCCGCCTGCCTGTCTCCTCAAAGGAACATACCCGTCATTCAGCCCGATAAACAGAACGGCCTTCATATTCTCAAGCCTTGAGCGTTCCAGGTCAGCGACCTGGACCTGGTCGACGCCGCGGGGAAGGATACCTATCTTTGCCTCCGAGAAACCCGCCCTGAGGATGTCGGCAAACTGCTCCCTCGACACAGTCTCTCCCCCCATCAGAAGGGCTGCCTCATCAAGCACACTGCTGATGACCCCTATAACCTGGGAATATTCCTGCGACCTGTCCTCGCGGCCTTCCTCCAGGCAGTTCTCACTGAAGCTGATGAGTCTGCGCGGTACGCCGAATGCGATAAGAAGATTCCAGACGGCCCCGGCATAGTCCGAGAACACCGCCCTGGACCTCTTCATCTGTTCCGCGAACGGTTCAAAATGCTCCATGAACTTCACCCGCAGGCTCTCGGCTGTGAGTCTCAGTTCCTCATCCCCTCCGCGTGTCTGTCTCGTAAACGGATCCGACCACATGCGTCTTCCGCGGATACCGGCAGCCAGAAGATAGTTCTCCAGGCTGTCTATGTCATCACTCTCAGGATCAAGGGCAAGCCCCGTACGAAGAAGCGCCATGACACTCTCATACGAAAAGTTCTTCTCAAGAATAACTATGGCACAGCGTACGAATTCAAAAGCGGGATTCATGACGACGGTGCTTGAACGGTCGATATAGCAGGGGATATCATAGACAGACATCGCTCTTCTGACATACTCAGCGTAATCCTTCAGGCTTCCGCAGACAACAGCTATCTCCCTGTACCGCACCCCGGCGCGGATCAGTTCCTCTATCGTGACCGCGGCTGACACAGCCTCATCCCAGGGATCGGCGCACTGCCGCAGAAATATCTCATGCTGCGCGCCCTTCCCGGAGTATCTGTCCATACCGGCCGCGCCGGCGCGGAAAAGATGTCTCTCAAGGTGCTCAAGCTCTCCTCCCGCGGCATGCCTCTTTCCTTCATCCCCGTAAGACGGGAGTATACGGACCGGAACACGCGCCTTGTCCGCGCATCCCGCCAGAGACATGACAGTTCTCTTAGACAGCGCAAAAAGCTCATGATCCGACGTACGCATAGCCATAAGACGCTTTCCCAGATCATCTCCCGGCGCTCCGGGCTGCATATGTGGCAGTTCGTCCGGGTCAATAGTCACTGTAACCATTATATCCTTCGCGATTGTGAGCAGGGTGGTTATGACCTGAAGCTGTGCCGGCGTAAGCCCCGTGAAGCCGTCAAGAAAAAATACCGCGTCCTTCAGCGTCTCATCATAAGGCGCCTTCTCGCTCAGCACTCTCGGAAGCTTCTCTCCTGTTATAAAATGTCCCTTCTGATAGTCCTCATATGCCTTCTGGAGGAGCCCGATCTCCGAAAGCTTCCGGGACAATGCCGGATGAGACGCGCCGCCGAGCACGGAATTTCTTATTCCGGCAAGCTCCTCCGGGCCGATTCCGTACTGGTCCATCTCGGACAGGACAGACTTGATCTCGGACAGGGATCCGGGACGGTCAAGAATACCGGACAGAAGCGGTATCCTGTCCCCCTCTCTCGCCGCGATCAGGCGAAGAAGCAGTACCTTTCCTGTCTCTGAGAGAATCTGCCGTCTGGCAGCTCCGGTGTGTTCAAATACCCGGTACGCAAGACGGGTAAAGCTGAGGACATCAATATTCCAGATACCGCCGCTGTCGCTCATCGACACGAGCGCTTTCTGGGTCTGGAGCGTATTCTGCTCCGGGACAAGCACAATATACCTTCCCATAGGGTTCTGTCCTGCTTCTCTCAGAACCCGCCGGAACAGCATATGGCTCTTGCCGCTTCCGGGCACTCCTGGTATCAGAATCAGTGACATGGTGTATCTCCGTTCTATCCGTAAAACCTGTCGGCGCAGACAAGGCTGCCTCATTAAAGCAACAGGATCCATAAACAATATACTGTTTATGACCCTGTTGCTTTAATGAGGCAGCCCCTCGCTGCGCATCTGATCAGTAGAGCTGATATCCGTTCGGGTTGATCGAATACTCATACTGCTTGAGAAGATCTATGTTCGCGATCTCCACACTGTTGAATACCTGATCCGAGAAGGACGCTGCCGGTACTGTCGGATAGTACCAGCTCTTGCTTCCGAAGTAATCCCTCAGCTCCTGTGACTGGAATATGTACCCGCGGCGTGCGTAGATCTCGTTCCTGGCGTAGCACATCTGCTGAAGCGACAGAGCCGACACCTCCGACGCCGTCAGACGCCGCACCGCGCTGTCATAGAATATATAGTCGCTGCTGCCTGTGTGTACTATACTGCCGCCGGAATAGGATCCGATGTTCTGGTAAGTATATCCCGGCTGGTCGAGAACATACCCGCCCGGAACCAGGGCGTATTCCTTCTGCTGCAGAAGCGCTATGTTCGCCGCTTCCACAGCGTTGAAAACCGAATCGCTGAAGGAAGAGGCGTCAGCCGTTCCCCAGTACCAGTTTTTTCCGTTAAAGTAATCGGAAAGCTCGGTCGACGCGAAGATATAGCCTCTGCGGGCGTAGATCTCGTTCTTGGCGTAGCAAAGCTCCTGGGCGCTGAGCGTGCTTACATCCGCGTCCGTCAGGTATCTCGTGTCGCTGTCATAGAATATGTAGGTGTCAGGATTCACATAATACTGGGTGGCTCCCGCGCCGCTCAGATACGAACGGACCAGATCATAGCTGTAGCTGTTGCTGTCAAGAGCATACATCCCGAGCGATGCCTCCACATTCGTCAGCATCTGGACATTTGCCGTCTCGTAGGTGTTCAGCATCGAATCCGAAAACTGGTCCGGCGTGTAGATCGGAGTATACCAGTACTGCATGTTGAACCAGTTCTGGAGCTCCGTCGATACGAACTGCCTGCCGTTGCGCGCGTAGATCTCGTTCTTCGCGTAACATACTACCTGCGCCGGCCAGCCTGCCACCGCGCTCTCATCCAGATAAGTATAGCCGCTGGACGGAAGCAGATATCCGTATGCCTGCTCCGCGCTGACCTTCCGGCCCGCAGCTGCTGACAGGAACACAGCCAGAAACAGCACGGATATAAGCATAGCCGGTCTGCTGTCCAATATCTTCTTCTCTCTCTTCATAATCAGCTCTCCCTCCTAAAACCAAACCGCCGATCATCTGCGGTGACTTTATTGTAGCACCCGCGCGATCGGCAATTCGGTTCCCGGACTTTTTTTATTATGAAGTTTTTCTTAAACCATGCAAATCAGGATGCCGGAGCTTTATAGTCAGCTTCAGGTTCTGAGCTGTTCCAGGCGCTCTGTCACCTGCGCCATAAGCTGCTCGTACTTCTTAAGCTTCGCCTTCTCCTCTTCGACCTTTGCCTGAGGCGCCCTGGACAGGAACTTCTCATTATGGAGCATGCCGTTTGAGCGCTTAAGCTCTCCCTCCAGCTTCTTCTGCTCTCGTGTAAGCCGCTCTATCTCCTTCGCTATGTCCACAAGCTCCTCCATAGGAATGAATATCGAGGCGTTGTGGATCAGCGTGGAGACGGCATCGTCCGCGATGCCCTCCCTCTCCTTCTGCACGATAACCTCGGAAGCTGATGCCAGGGCCGCGAAGAACAGCGCGTCCTTCTCAAAGATCTCACGGATCCGGTCATCCGAAGACACCACGAATACCCTCGCTTTCTGTGATGGAGGAACATTCATTGAGGTGCGGACAGCCCTGATCGCGCGGACCGCATCCTTGATTGTCTCAATCTCGGACTCCTCGGCCTCGAAGCTCCAGTCAGAGCTGTATACCGGCCAGTCGGAAACCATGATGGAATCCTCAGTATCATTTACCGACTGATACAGGGCCTCAGTAATAAACGGCATAAACGGATGGAGCAGCTTGAGAGCCCGGACCAGCGTATGCTTCAGGGTCCACAGAGCCGCGCTCTTGGTCGGGTCGCTGTCATGATACAGACGCGGCTTGACCATCTCGATATACCAGTCGCAGAACTCATCCCACAGGAAGTCATAGACCTTCTGCACGGCAATACCCAGCTCGAACTTGTCCATGTTCTCAGTTACTTCCTTAGCCAGTGTATTGACCTTCGACAGAATCCAGCGATCCGCGTTTGTGAGCATGCCCATGTCTATCTGATCCGGCACCTCGCTCTTATCGAGATTCATCAATATGAATCTGGTCGCGTTCCATACCTTGTTCGCGAAATTGCGGGAGTTCTCAACACGCTCAAAATAGAAGCGCATATCGTTTCCCGGCGCGTTTCCGGTGACAAGCGTCAGCCTCAGCGCGTCAGCTCCGTACTTATCGATGATCTCAAGAGGATCTATGCCGTTGCCC
>DFHY01000007.1:0-976 GCA_002371345.1 Lachnospiraceae bacterium UBA3711 | reverse complement strand
TGCCCAGGGACTTGGACATCTTGCGTCCCTTGTCATCACGCACCAGTCCATGGATCAGAACATGCCTGAAAGGACTCTTCCCGGTCTGTTCAAGCGCCGAGAAGACCATGCGGATAACCCAGAAGAATATGATGTCATACCCGGTCACCAGCACGCTGGTCGGATAGAAATACTCAAACTCCGGCGTCTTTTCCGGCCATCCCAGTGTGGAGAACGGCCAGAGCGCTGATGAAAACCACGTGTCCAGAGAATCGGGATCCTGAGTAAAATGGCTGCCTCCGCATTTCGGGCAGACCTTCGGAGCTCCTCCCTCGGCCACTGCCATCTCTCCGCAGTCATCGCAGTAGTACGCCGGGATCCTGTGGCCCCACCACAGCTGTCTTGAAATGCACCAGTCGCGGATATTCTCAAGCCAGTGGATATATGTCTTATCAAAATGCTCCGGCACGAAATTAAGCTCATCGGTCTTAACGACGTCGAGAGCGGCCTTTGCCATCTCGTCCATCTTCACAAACCACTGCGGCTTGATCATGGGCTCGACTGTCGTATGGCAGCGGTCATGTGTGCCGACCGCGTGTGTGATCGGAACAACCTTCACGAGAAGCCCCTGCTCTTCAAGATCCTTCACTATCTGCCTGCGCGCCTCATAGCGGTCCATACCCGCGTACTTTCCGCACAGCTCGTTCATGGTGGCGTCGTCGTTCAGAATGTTGATCTCCTCAAGGTTGTGGCGCTTGCCCACCTCGAAGTCGTTGGGGTCGTGAGCCGGGGTGATCTTCACGCAGCCTGTACCGAAAGACTTGTCGACATGCTGATCGACGATAACCGGAATCTGGCGGTCCGTCAGCGGAAGCTGCAGCATCTTCCCGACTATATCTGCATAGCGCTCATCATCCGCCGCTACCGCTACCGCGGTATCGCCCAGCATCGTCTCCGGACGGGTCGTAGCGATCTCGACATAGCGGCCCTCCTCTCC
>DFHY01000128.1 GCA_002371345.1 Lachnospiraceae bacterium UBA3711 | reverse complement strand
GCCGGTTTATCTTTGAGGGGCTGGTGACGCCAGCCGGAGGCGGCGTAATGGGGATCTACATGAAGCGCAGCACGCCGAAAACCTTGCCGAGGATCTCGAGATCTTTGCCGACGATTATCGGATCCATGGTCTCGTTCTCAGGCTGCAGCCTGACATGCCCATGCTCCTTATAAAAGGTCTTGACGGTTGCGGAATCTTCGATCAGCGCGACAACTATATCTCCGTTGTGTACGTCTTTGTTCTGCTCCACGAGAACCAGATCTCCGGAGTTGATACCGGCGCGTATCATGCTGTCGCCCTTGACCCTTAGCATGAAGGACTGGTTATGCGGCATATATTCAGCGGGAACGGGAAAATAGTTCTCGATGTTCTCCTGAGCAAGGATCGGAACTCCGGCGGCCACAGTACCTACAAGAGGGACGTTGACTGTCTCGCGGCGGGTCAGATTGAACTGGTCGTCTATAATCTCAATCGCGCGGGGCTTTGTGGGATCCCTTCTGATATATCCGTTCTTTTCAAGAGTCTCAAGGTGAGAGTGAACCGAGGATGTGGACTTCAGGCTGACCGCTTCGCATATCTCACGGACAGCGGGAGGATACCCCCTGTTCAGAATCTCGCTCTTGATAAAGTCCAGAATCTCCTGCTGCTTCCTGGATATCTTTCCGTAAGCCATGACAAGTACCTTACCTTTCTGTCTTCTTATGATGTCCGCTGGCCTCATATGTTAATGCCGGCCGCCCGGTACAGGCAGCGCAGACACCTTTTGGCTAATTTTAACATAGCGGCACCGTGAATGCAAACAAATGTTTCGAAAATCTGTTCGGAACCCATTTCCGCATCTTCATTATTACTTAGGAATCCCTACAGAAAAGCAGTGTGTTTGCACAATTGTTTTCATTGTTTGATCTTGTTATAATACAGTCAACAACAGGCTGCCCCGGCGTTCAGGCTTCAGCTAACCGGTCTGGGCAGGGACAGGATTACAGGAGGAAACCGATATGAAGAAGAGAGTATTAGGGGTGCTTCTGAGCGCAGCTCTGACGCTGTCTGCCATGGGAGGTGCTGTTCCCATGACGGCGATGGCCGATTCCATGATGGTAGTCACGGTCGGCGCGGATCTGTCTGAAGAAGAGAGAAACAGGATTCTGAATTATTTTAATGTTGCGGGACAGAGCTATACTACCATTACCGTCACCAACAATGATGAGTGGGCGCACCTTGGCAGCTATATGAGCCGTGACATCGTCGGATACCGTACGATCAGCTGTGCTCTTATACGTCCGATGACATCGGGAGGAATTCAGGTCAAAACAGCAAATCTGACGTATGTCACATCGAATATGATCGCGTCGAACCTGGCGACTGCAGGAGTCACGAACTGTGAGGTGCTTGCGGCAGCCCCGTTCCAGGTATCAGGAACCGGCGCCCTTACCGGAGCGCTGATGGCATATGAGAATCTGTCGGGAGTGACTCTGGATGAGTCCAAGAAGCAGGCAGCCGCGCAGGAATTCGCGACGACCTATGAACTCGGACAGACGATAGGCCAGCAGGAGGCGCAGCAGATCGTAAATGATGTGAAGATGCAGGTCATCAACGGGACGCTGGAGGAGGATAATTCCGTTTCCTATGAGGAGATCACCAAGATCGTGAATGATGTCGTCAACAACTATACGACGAACAATACAACCAACAACAACACAACCAACAATACTACCAATATTACAAACAATACCAGACTGACCGACGCTGATATCGCCGCACTGCAGGAGCTCGCTGTGCAGATCGCGAAGGAATCCTATGAGCAGGGTACCATCGACGCCCTGGCTCAGATTCAGAAGACTCTTGAAGGGCAGACCCAGACACAGAGCAGTGCCGCTACAGTTGTTATCGAGCAGAACGCGGCTCCTACTGTTGAAGCTCCTGTGTCTGCAGATACCACACAGGACAATACGAACCTTTCAGCTGCTGATCAGGCGCTCTCACAGGACAGCCTGCTGACGAATACAAATGAAAATGCGCTGGCTTCGACGACGGAGAACGGTTCGGTCATCACTTCATCGACTGCGGAGACTACAATTAACGAAGAGAATTCAACGAATCTTGATACTCAGATTGAAGAGCAGCAGATGGCTGCCCAGTCCACCGCGGATGCTGAGAATGCACAGGCAGCAGCCGATTCAGGTATCCCTGCCCCGACAGATTCTGCCTCTATACCTGCCCCGACAGATGTTGCGGTAGTCGGAGGAGATAACGGCCAGGAACAGCAGGCAACCGATATACCGGCAGCTGTTGATACGGCACAGACTACCGATGCTCCGGAGGCTGTTGATGCTTCGCAGACTACCGATACGCCGGAGGCTGTCGATGTACCTTCAGAGGGCACAGATACCGTCGATGCTCCGGCTGATGGACTGACAGAACAGCAGGGTGGGAATACTGAAGACACTGCGGGCCCTGCTGAAGAAGGACAGCCCGGTTCCGACGATCAGAACATAGATGAGAATACCGTGCCGGAGAATGTAACAACTATTACAGCTGATGCCATTGCTGATGGAACGGTTACCTTCAGATCCTGCAGCAGCACCGGCGAAGGCAGCCCGGCATCCGGAATCTCTCCGGTCGAAGTTGTAGTTCCTTATGAGAACCTCACTCCTGTCAGCGGTGCGCTTCACGTAATGAACGGAAGCGGAGCGGAGGCGGCATACCTGGATATTACTCCTGATGAGAGCAGCCTGAAGCTTCTGACGAATGCTGATTCCTATGATGTACCCGCCGGCTCGACGAAGATCCTCATGGTTCCGAAGGATGACAATGACATCACTCTTCAGACTGATTTCGCGCCTGTCGCGGGTGAGACCTACACCTACACCTTCAGCGCTGAGTTTGATACCGCCGACGGCAAGCTTGATATCCAGATTGATAACTATGATCCTTACAACACAAGCGCGGTCAGCGACAAGGGCTTCAGCTTAAACGGATCCTGCATGAACAGGTCAGTGGCGGAAGGCGCCTCGGGAAGTGTCCTCTTCCCGTCTGACGGATCCGCTGTGTTCGCGACAGTTACAGCTGACGGTCAGAGCATGGCGACAGTGAACGTCACCAGCTCCGCGGATGGCTCCGTGCTTGGCGGCGTGACCGCGGGATCCGGCGATGTGGTTAATATCGTACCGATCCAGAGCGGTCCTGTGACACTTACGATCACATACTACTCTGCAGCTCCTGAGGACGGCGTCTCAGTCGATCCTGCAGCCGCGGTAGGTACAGCGCAGTACACAATCTATTTCAGCTGACAATCAGTGCTGCCATGCCTTACAGAGTTTTACAGGCTCGTATAAAGCATATTTACCAAATTGCTGATCAAGGATAACTTCATACATAACAGGCACCCGGAAGGATATTCCTTCCGGGTGCTTTTTATGGCGGAACCGATCGGATTGTGCTTTCAAGGATGTGGAAGATTGTCAGTTTATCTGATTTGATTTATAATCTTATGATATAGAGGCCAATAGCCCTGAAGCGGGAGAAAGACAATCTTTTGGCCGCGACATCATCTGTTTATACCTCTGAAACACATGTAATACAATCATCAGCCATATGAAAAAGAGCAAGGCAAAATATAAAAAAACAAAGCCGGTCAGCATTCGTGAGAGTGTTGAGATGTTCATCCTGTCGCTTCCGACATTGATCTGGTATGTCCTGTTCTGCTACCTTCCCATGTTCGGCCTTCTGATCGCATTCAAGAGATACAGACCGGCAGCGGGCAGAGGCTTCCTATACAGTCTGTTCGTAAACAGTGAATGGGCCGGACTGGACAACTTCCGGTTCCTGTTCGCAAATAACAAGGCCACAACAATACGGATGTTCGTGAATACGATAGGCTATAATATCGTGTTCATACTGCTGAGCATCCTGCTGCCTGTTACATTTGCGATCATACTGTCAAACATCAAGTCGCAGAAGCTGGCAAAAGTTTGCCAGAGCGCTATGTTCATCCCGTATTTCCTGTCATGGGTCGTGGTCGGATACTTCGTATACGCCTTTCTCTCGACTGACAACGGACTTATCAATCATATGCTGGTTCAGATGGGCAGAAGCCCTGTCAAATGGTATCAGGCGGAGGCGCTGCCTGCCTGGCCGTTTATTCTGGTTCTTCTGTATATCTGGAAAAATGTCGGATACGGGATGGTCATATATCTGGCCGCGATCAAGGGAATCGATCAGACATTGTATGAGTCCGCGGTCATCGACGGCGCGGGCAAGTGGCAGCAGGTCAAGTATATAACACTTCCTCAGATTAAGCGGATCATCGTGATCATGTTCATATTGTCGCTTGGCAGGATCTTCAACTCAGACTTCGGCCTGTTCTATCAGACAACGCGAAACTCAAGCTCCCTCACGCCGGCGTTTCTGACAATTGACGTCTATCTGTTCAATGCTCTGTTCAGTTCAACCAGGCCGGTATACGGGTATATCTCGGCTGGTGGGCTGCTTCAGTCCGTGCTGGGATGCCTTACAATTCTTGTGGCAGCCTGGATCGTGAAGAAGGTTGATCCTGAGAGCGCCATATTGTGATCAACCCGCCAATTATCGACTACAGCTTGCTCAGCGCTTAACGATCTCACAATCTTGTTGATATGCCGACAGACGGAAAGGCATTAAGGATATAACGATGCAGGACAGGAACATGAGAAAAAAGAGAAGAGAAGAGGACTACATCGCCAGCGGCATGATCCGCTTCAACAGCTACAGGAAGGGACATGATATCGCATTTACCCTGATGTTTATCCTGTTTGCTTTCCTGTGCCTTCTTCCGCTTATATTCGTGTTCATAATATCGCTGTCGTCAGACGCGTCGATACGCGCCGTGGGTTACAGCTTCTTTCCGGTTGAATGGACCGGCACCGCGTACCAGTATCTGTGGAGGCTCCGCCAGACGGTCGGGCGCGCGGTGTTTAATTCTCTGTTCGTAACAATTGTTGGAACGGTTCTGTCCGTTTTCCTGATATCCACGATGGGATACGTCCTGTCGAGAAAGCATTTTGTTCTGCGGCGCTTTTACACGGTTCTCATATTTATCCCGATGCTGTTTTCAGGAGGACTGCTGTCAACCTATGTTGTAAATACACAGATGCTGGGGCTCAAAAACACCTATCTGGCATTGATCCTGCCTCTTGCGTGTTCCTCTTTCTATATTATCGTCATGAGGTCATTTTTCGATGTGATGGTGCCGCAGGAGGTCATTGAGTCAGGCCAGATAGACGGGGCGTCGCATATCCGCATCTTCTTCAGTCTTGCGCTTCCGCTGTCAAAACCGGCGCTCGCGACCATAGGGCTGTTCCAGAGCTTCGCGTACTGGAACGACTGGTATCAGGCAAGGCTGTATCTGGACTCAGGCGCCAAATCGCTGTTTCCCCTGCAGTATATACTGATGAATATAGAGAACAATATCAAACTGCTTGCGACGAATGACTCATTCGCGTCCGCGTTCTCCGGCATCTCTATTCCCGGGGAATCCATACGCATGGCAATCGTTGTTATCACGGTTCTGCCGATCATGCTCGCGTACCCTTTCTTCCAGAGATATTTCACATCGGGGCTGATCGTAGGAGCTATAAAGGGCTGAGTTAATAAAGAGGTGCACATAGAGAGTATGAGGAGCGCGGGAGTTGCGAAGCAACGAAGCGATCCGTACATCATGGTTGGGGGAAAAAGGTACTTTTGACCCCAACATCAGAGTTTGGAGGGTTGTATATGAAGAAAATGAAATTGCTGGCAGCTGCGTTTCTGCTTGGAGCGGCATTGGGGCTTACTTCTGCGCCGTTCGCTGCTGCGGCGGACGAGGCGGTCAATCTTACCTGGTGGCTGTACAGCCCTGGCGGAGAGCCGGAGGACTGGCCTGAGGTACAGGATGCCCTGAATAAGTACAGCAAAGAGAAGATAGGCGTGACGTGTGAATATAAATTCTATGATGCAGGCCAGGTTGCGCTGGCAATGTCAAGCGGAGAGCCCTTTGACCTGTGCTTTACCTGCGACTGGTTCAATGATTTCGCGACGAACGCGTCTGACGGCATGTTTCTCGACCTGACGCTGCTGCTGGATGAATATGTTCCCGACCTTGTCAAGTCGATGCCTGAAAATGTGTGGGGCGGCTCATATTATGACGGAAGAATATACGCGATCCCGCATCTGAAGGATTACGCGCTTGAGGTATTCTGGATACTTGACAGCGATTATTTCCTGAAAGAGAAGGGCTTCACCGAGGAGCATGAGATTTCCTGGGATGGTATAGAGCCTTACCTTGAGGCGTACAAGAAGGACAACCCGAACGACTATCCGTTAATCATGAGTATGACCGGAGCTACCAGCTGGTCGAACTGCCTGGTTGACTGGATATCGAGAGATGTGTGGATCGGACTTGACTGGGACGCTCAGGGCACGGACAATGAACTCAAGGTGCGGTCAGCCCTTGAGATACCGAAGTATACCGACCGCCTGAAGACGCTCCACAGATGGTATGAAGCAGGTTATATCAATCCTGACGCGGCGGTCACGGAGACCTTCAACAGGCTGACGGGCGGCCCGGTTCAGTCCGGGCAGGGATGGTTTGGTGCGGAATCAATCTGGTCGAGCCAGAGGCAGCGCCTCTCCTATATTGCCAGGTATGACGGCCCTTACCTGAACACAAGCTCCCTCAGAGGCGCGATGACCGCCATCAGCAGCACATCCGACAACTGGAAGGAAGCGCTTGCCCTGGTGCAGCTCATGAACACTGATCCTTATTACAGGGAGACTGCAAGGTATGGTATAGAGGGAAAGCATTTTACCAGAAATGACGACGGAACGGTCACCCGGACGACCGAGGGCGTGGAGAGGATGGCGCCGGAAGCATATTCCGAAGGCTTCTACAATATCGGTGCTTTGGAGTCTTCGTCGTTCGAGGCCATACCTACTGATCCGGACATGTGGGAGAAGGTATTTGACAGCTATAAGGATGCAGTTGAATCAGCGGCGATCGGATTCTCTTTCGATTACTCGCCGGTGGATTATCAGTTCATGGCGGTTTCAAATATCGCTGAGCAGTATAAATATGAATTGTATACCGGCACCTCTGACCCTGAGAAGGTTATCCCTGAGATCCTTGAGCAGATGTATGATGCCGGTCTGCAGGATATAATCGACGAGGCGCAGAGACAGCTGGATGAGTATATGTCATAGAGCCTGGCAGGGATGCGCACGGATCTGCTGTGAAAGCATGCGCTTTGCGCGCAAATCCGGCGCGGCAGGCGACAAAGTAATAAACTATGCCGCCTGGAATAATTGGAGGAATACAGATGTCAGATACTGCTGAGGTCATACTGGAGATAAAGGACCTGGATATCAGCTTCCGCTCATCAGGAGAGACCATACACGCGATCCGCGGCGTTAATATGACGATGCGCCGCGGCGAGACGATGGCGATAGTTGGTGAATCCGGATCAGGAAAGTCAGTGACAATGAAGGCGGCTATGGGTATCCTGCCCGACAATGCGGTGATTAATGGCGGCAGTGTACTGTACAGGATGGAGTCCGGATCTGAGCCGGTTGACCTGCTGAAGGCGGATACCGGATGGCTGAGGGATAATATAAGGGGCAGAAGCATCGCTATGGTGTTCCAGGATCCCATGACCTCACTCAATCCCACCATGTCTATAGGCAATCAGCTGATATCAGCGATCAGGTCCCATGAGAATATAAGCCGCAGCGAGGCGTCAGGGCGTGCCGTTGAGCTGCTTGAGGAGGTAGGCATAACTGATCCGGTTCGCAGGATGCGCCAGTATCCGCATGAGTTTTCCGGAGGGATGCGGCAGCGTATCGTTATCGCAATCGCGCTGTCGTGCAATCCCAGCCTCCTTATATGCGACGAACCGACGACAGCCCTGGATGTAACCATACAGGACAGGATTCTGGACCTGATTATAAGCCTGCAGCAAAAACGTTCTCTGTCGGTGATCTATATCACACATAATCTTGGTGTTGTGGCACGTGTAGCAGATTATGTAAATGTAATGTATGCCGGCAAGATCATTGAGACAGGTACGATTTTCGACGTTTTCTATGACCCGCGCCATCCTTACACATGGGGGCTTCTTTCCGCTATTCCTGACGGTGAGAGTTCAGATGAGCTGTATTCGATACCGGGTACTCCGCCGGTTCTTTCAGAGGAACCGGTTGGAGACGCATTTGCTCCGCGCAACCCCTATGCTCTGGAGATTGACTTCAAGGAAGAGCCTCCGATGTTTCCCATTTCCGAAACACATGCTGCCGCAACCTGGCTTCTTGATGAGAGAGCGCCAAAGGTTGAGCGGCCCAGAGAGCTGAATGAGCGTATCGAAAAGATGAAGAGGGAGGCCTCGGAGTATGTCAGATGAGAAGAAGACGCTTCTCAAAGTGGAAGGACTTACAATGAAGTTCGGACCCAGGGGGCGGCAGAACACAGTCATTCACAATGTCAGCTTTGAGATAGGAGAAGGAGAAACCTTCGGGCTTGTCGGAGAGTCAGGATCAGGAAAATCCACGATAGGCAGATGCATCATAGGATTGTATAAGCCTTGCGGAGGGAGTATCCGTTTTCAGGGAGAGATCATGGAGCCTGGCGAGATGCGCCGCGAGATTCAGATGATATTCCAGGATCCTATGGCCTCACTTAACCCGCGCAAGAAGGTCGGGGATATTGTCGGGGCGGGGCTGGATATCCATAAGCTGTATAAAAGCAGGGAAGAGCGCGATGAGCTGATAGGTTCAATTCTGGAGAGAGTCGGCCTTTCCCGTGATCAGGCGAATCGTTATCCGGCTCAGTTTTCCGGAGGCCAGCGCCAGAGAGTCGGCATTGCGCGGGCTCTGATTATGAATCCGCGCCTGATTATCGCGGACGAATGTATAGCTGCTCTGGACGCGTCGATCCAGGCTCAGATCGTGAACCTCATCCGGAATATCCAGAGAGAGACAGGAACATCTTTCCTGTTCATTTCCCATGACCTGTCCATGGTCAGATATCTGTCCGACCGGATAGGAGTTCTTCATCGCGGCTTCCTTCTGGAGACGGGGAAACCGGATGAGCTGTTTGGGCATCCGGTACACCCTTATACGCGGAATCTTCTCTCATCCATCCCTTCGCCGAATCCGATCGTTCAGCTACACCCTGAGGAGCATTATGACTATGAAACTTCAGGGATTGTCTATGAAAACGGAACCTGGCACACGGTGGGAGAGAGCAGCAGTCATCTGGTCTTATGCACAGATGATGAATATGTTAAATGGGGGGCGGGAAAATGAGAAAGCTTCTGTTTGTATTATTGCCTGTCCTGCTTCTGGCATGCGGATGCGGTGCCCGGGAAAAAGGTGATGACGGTGAGGAACTGAATATCATGCTGAATGGCAATCCCACTACTATGGACGCCCAGCTTGCATCTGACAGTGCCTCCGCACAGTATTTAAGCCCGATAAGCGGCAGACTTTTCCGATATGATGAAGATAAAAAAATAGTTCCTGAGCTGGCAGAAAGCTATGAAGTGTCGGAGGATGGCTGTGTATATACCTTTAAACTGCGTGATGGACTGCACTATAGTAATGGAGAAGATATTACAGCTGAAGACTTTGTGTACACGTTTCGCCGTATAGTCGATCCCGTAACTGCAAGCGGCTGTGTGTATCTTTTCGACGAATTATGCCACCTGAAAAACGCTAAGGAGATAAACAACGGAAAGCTTGCCGTTGAAGAGCTTGGGACTTACGCGCAGGATGACAGCACCCTGATCATGCAGCTGGAGCAGCCATGCGCTTACCTGATGAATATTCTTACAATGGCTCCATGTTCTCCATGCAGCCGGAGCTTTGTAATGCAGTGCGGGAGAGAATATGCAACCAGTCCTGAAACACTGCTCTCCAGCGGTCCGTATATCGTAGACCGTTATGAGCCTCTTACGATTCAGGTGCATTACACGAAGAATCCGGAATACGTCGACGCAGATCGTGTAAAACTATCAGGCCTGACAATAAGAGAACTGTCGAATCTGCAGCAGGCGATGATGTGCTACCAGTCCAAAGTGGCGGATGTGATCCCGATCGGAGGAGAATACGCTGTCCTCTCTAAAGAAGATCCAAACATTTTCAGCTGTGCGGGCGGTACAACATTATATATAATCGGAAATAATGAAAGCTGCAGTGCCTGGCAGAACCGAAATATCCGCATCGCGCTAAGTCTGGCGATAGACCGGGATTCTATTGTCAGCGGTGTGATGTACAACTGCGGGGCTTCTGTGCTGGGCGGCATCGTTCCTGACGGTTATTCCGGACCTGACGGTGAGGAATATATAAAGGATCCGGACCGGTATAAAGAGATCTGCGGTTATGATCCTGAAAAGGCAAGAGAATACTGGAAGAAAGGACTGGAGGAGCTGTCTGCCAAATCGCTGACTCTTGAGCTGGTGACGCCATCATCCTCATTAAAGTTCGTGGAGATTTTGAAGGATCAGTGGGAGAGAGCGCTGCCGTCTTTCACGATAAAGCCTCGTCTTGTTACTTTTCCCCAATACCTGTCGATGCTCAATAAACAGGACTTTGAGCTGGCATGTTTCGGATGGGGCGCGGATTACCCTGATCCGAACGCTTTTCTGGAACTGTTTTCCGGCGCGTCTTCAGTGAATAACTCTAAGTATAGTAATGACAGGTATGACAGTCTTCTGGAAAAAGCGTCGCTGGAGCCGGATCCAGGGAGGCGATTCAAACTGCTGCGCCAGGCGGAAGACATAATTATGCTGGATGACGCGGGGGTGATACCGGTATATTCCTCCGGAGGATCTTTTATGATCAGCGAGCGTGTGAAGCATGTAGGTATTGATTTTACAGGCATGCATCTTGATCTTACATTCGCGCAGAAAGAGAGTACGCCGTGAAAAAATATATTATTAAAAAACTTGTATTATCGGTCGTCACATTGCTGCTTATCATATTCATACTGTTTCTGCTTATGAACCTTATGCCTGGGTCTCCGTTCAACAATCCTAAGCTGACACCGGAGCAGAAGGAGATTCTGATTCAGTCCTATGGGCTGGACAAACCGGTCCTTCAGAGATTCTTTATATATCTCGGAAATATGTTCAAGGGAGATTTCGGAGTCAGCTACAGCCTGTCGGTGAACACGCCTGTGCTTACTCTGATCCGGTCCAGGCTGCCGGTTTCTCTGCTGATTGGCATAAGCGCGATGCTGCTTGGAAGCGCAGCAGGTCTTATAGTCGGATTCCTTGCCGCTTTTCATCAGGGGAAAGCCGCTGACATCGTGTGCATGATCCTGTCTGTCATAGGGATCTCAGTTCCGTCGTATATTATTGCGATCGCGCTCAGTTATTTCGTGGGCTTCAGGCTTAAGTGGCTGCCGCTTCTCTATGATTTCCGCAATCCTGTCCTGTCCGGCATAATGCCCGTGCTGGCCCTGTCCGTGATGGTGATGAGCGTGATAGCGCGATTTACAAGAGACGAAGCGGTTTCCGTCCTGAAGTCCGATTACGTTATGTTTGCCCGCAGCCAGGGTATGTCAGGCAGAACGATTCTTTTTCACTATGTGATTCGCAATTCCATCATGCAGGTTATTACGGTGATGACGCTGCTGCTGGTAGGGCTTCTGACAGGATCCCTGGTAACAGAGCAGATATTTTCTATTCCCGGCATAGGATTTCTGCTGTCAAGCGCTATTTCAGCTAATGACTATAATGTTGTCATCACTCTGAGTTTTATGTACGCGGCGATCTATGTTGTCGCCCGTCTGATTCTGGACATCCTCTATGGAATCATAGATCCGAGGGTGAGATTGGGAGGTGAAAGATGAACAATGACTTTCAATTTCATGTCCATCAGGCAGAGAGTCTGGTCATCGACCGGAGTTTTGCGGGAGACAGTTTTTTCAAGGCAGGAGTAAAACGTTTTTTCGCCCGTAAGAGCAACGTGTTCGGCCTGGTTCTTCTGTGTCTTCTTATTATTATGAGCATAATAGGGCCGCATCTGAGCGGGTGGAATTATTCGGAGCAGCACCTTGACAGGGCTAACATGGCACCCCGCATTCCCGGTATTCTGTCCGGTGAGGAAAACCTTCCTGGCACGAATGGCAGTATCAGGGTCAACCGCTACGAGCAGCTTGGCCTGACGGATACTTATTATTACTTTGGCACGGATGAACTGGGGCGGGATCTGTTTTCCAGATGCTTCCAGGGACTGCGGGTGTCAGTTCTTATCGCGCTTGCCGCGGCGCTCATCGACCTGGTGATCGGAATCAATTATGGTATGATTTCCGGTTATTTCGGTGGGAAAGTAGACCTGTGCATGCAGCAGATTATAGATATAGCCGGAAGTATCCCTACTCTGGTTGTTGTGACGCTGCTGATGCTGGTTCTCAAGCCAGGTATAGGGACTATTATATTTGCGCTCATGCTTACCGGATGGATGGAAATGAGTATCATCGCAAGAACTCAGGTTCTCAAATTGAAGGAGGAAGAATTTGTCCTGGCTTCCCGGACGCTGGGGGCCGGAAGGTTCTTCATTCTCTTCAAGGAGATTCTGCCGAACATCACAGGAGCGCTTATAACAGAAATCATGGTATCGATCCCGAGTGCGATATTCCTGGAAACGTTCCTCAGTTTCGTCGGTCTGGGACTGCCGATTGGCAGTTGTTCACTGGGCAGCCTGATTTCAAGCGGCTTTGACAGCTGCCTCCTGCATCCGTACAAGCTGTTCCCGAGTATGATTGTGCTCATTCTGCTTATGATTGCCTGTAATCTTGTTGCGGACGGTCTGCGGGAAGCATTTGACACTCGTTCGGTGAGATGAGGTAATACTTGATTATTCGGATGGAGTATAGTAATATACCAGCATGCATCTATACAGAAAACACATGTTTTTCAAATAGATCCCGTCGTAAACTTATATCTTAGTGAAGGTATTCAACGGGATCTATTTGAAAAACATGGCGAGGTTCTTTTTAATAGATTGCCTGTAGTTGTCCATTGATTGATGTGCTTCACGCAATCTATTCAAAAAACCTCGCCGGCGATCCCGTCGTAAACTTATATCTTAGTGAAGGTATTCAACGGGATCTATTTGAAAAACATGGCGAGGTTCTTTTTAATAGATTGCCTATAGTTGTCCATTGATTGATGTGCTTCACCAATCTATTCAAAAAACTCGCCGGCGATCCCCCTGTGGTTTAATGTCTTTTGAACACTTTCATGGGATCTATTGAAAAACATGGCTTTGTGCATCTTCATGAGGTCTGATCATATGGCTGACAAGAAAAAAACATATCACAGTGAACGCGACACCCAGAATATCCTTCAGCTGCGTGAAGTCCTGAAGGATTTTCCTCCTTTTGCCAAGCAGTATTTTCTTGCGCAGGAATCGTCTAAGGAATCAAGGACAAGGCTTTCCTACGCGTATGACATACGGACGTTTTTTCGATATCTTCAGGAGAATAATCCGCATCTCAGGGATCTTGACATCCATTCATGGGATGTTTCGATCCTGGATAATCTGTCAGCGACGGATATTGATGAATACAAATCATTTTTGAGTGTGTATAGTGTGGATGAATCTCTTGTCGGAACTCCTAAGGAGAATTCTTTTACAAACGGTGAGTTCGGTCTTAAGCGTAAGATGTCGGCGCTCAGAAGCTTCTATGCTTTCTACTATAAGCGTGAAATGATTAAGACTAACCCGACGCTGCTTGTAGATATGCCGAAGCTGCATGAGCATGCCATCGTGCGCATGGATGAGGGTGAAACGGCGGCTCTTCTCGACCTGATTGAGCATGGCGATGAGTCGCTGACCGGGCAGAAAAAGCTGTATTATGAGAAGACCAAATTGCGGGACCTGGCTATCGTCACCCTGCTTCTCGGCACCGGTATCCGTGTTAGTGAATGTGTCGGTCTTGACATTGAAGATGTTGATTTCAGGAACAACGGAATACGCATAGTGCGCAAAGGCGGCTCGGAATCGGTTGTCTATTTCGGTGATGAAGTTGAAAAAGCGTTATTGAACTGGATCGAAGAAAGAAAGGCAATAACGCCGCTTCCGGGGCATGAGCACGCTCTCTTCTTCTCTTCCCAGAAACGGCGTATGGGTGTCCAGGCCGTTGAAAATATGGTCAAGAAGTATTCCAGAATGATCACGACCAGCAAGAAGATTACCCCGCACAAGCTGCGCAGTACTTACGGCACGGCTCTGTACCGTGAGACCGGCGATATCTATCTTGTCGCGGATGTTCTCGGACACAAGGACGTCAATACGACAAAGAAGCATTATGCTGCGATGGATGATCAGCGCCGCCGCCGCGCGGCCGGCGCCGTGAAGCTGCGGGAGGAATGAGGTTCTTGCAGCTCATAATAAGATCAATGCGATTCTCATTCATTTCTCCCTTGCCAGCGCCATGACCCTGAGGTAGCTCAGGACGGCAAGCATGGTCACTGCCAGTATCCACACGATTGTCGTCAGTCTGTGATTGATACGCATGCCAAGGAATACCACCGCAACGACCATGCCAATGACCGCAAACATATTGGGAAGCATGTACAGGGGTACGGCTGTTCCCTGTTTGATTACCTCGACTTCATTCTCCCAGTCAAGGCGCATATGCTTTACTCCGCATACGCATCCCCAGGCTG
>DFHY01000034.1:20076-26855 GCA_002371345.1 Lachnospiraceae bacterium UBA3711 | reverse complement strand
TCGGTCAGGGTGCGCGGCAGGATTGCGCCTATGATCGAGCTCGGCGCGGGCTTTGACCAGGAGCTTACCGCGCGTGAGAATATCTTCCTGAACGGTGCGGTGCTAGGACATTCCAGGAAATTCATGGAGGAGCATTTTGACGAGATAGTGGAGTTCGCGGAGCTGCAGCGCTTCCTGAATTCACCTATCAAGAATTATTCGTCCGGCATGAAGGCGCGCCTCGGCTTCTCGGTCGCTACCATGGTTGATCCTGATATCCTCATATGCGACGAGGTGCTTGCCGTCGGCGACGCCAACTTCCGCAAGCGCTGCAGCGAACGTATGCAGCAGATGCTCTCAGGCGGCACGACGCTTCTGTACGTGTCCCATGACATTGAGTCTGTAAAGCAGCTGTGCGATCATGTTCTGTGGCTTGACCATGGCGAGGTGCTCATGTCCGGCGATCCCGAGACGGTGTGCGACGCCTACTCGGGGAGGCTTGACAAGGTATACTCTTTCCGCAGGAAGCTGGAGGAAGACCGTGAGCAGATGGAGCGCGGAGATCATGTTGATTATCTCGTGGTCGGAGCCGGGCTGTTCGGATCCGTATTCGCGCACGAGGCAAAGAGGGCCGGCAGGAAGGTTGCCGTCATAGAGAAGAGAAACCATATCGGCGGCAACATTTACACCGAGAAGATGGCCGGGATAAATGTGCACAAGTACGGCGCTCATATATTCCACACTTCGGACCGCAAGGTATGGGAGTATGTGAACCGTTTCGCTGAGTTCAACCAGTATATCAATTCGCCGATGGCGCGGTATAAGGATGAGCTGTACAATCTGCCTTTCAACATGAATACCTTCTCGAAGATGTGGGGGGTGGTGACTCCGGAGCAGGCGAAGGAGAAGATCGCGTCCCAGATCAGGGAGCTGAATATCTCCGAACCGAAGAATCTCGAGGAGCAGGCGCTGTCGCTGGCGGGACGGGATGTGTATGAGAAGCTGGTGAAGGATTATACTGAGAAGCAGTGGGGGCGCGACTGCAGGGAGCTTCCGGCGTTCATCATACGAAGACTGCCGCTTCGCTTCACCTATGACAATAATTATTTTACCGACAGATTCCAGGGGATACCGATCGGAGGCTACACGCAGATCATCCAGAAGCTTCTGGCCGGCGTGCCGGTACTGCTCGGAACTTCATGGCAGGAGTACAGCAGGAAGCATCCCGGCAGCGGCGGCAAGGTCATTTTCACAGGACCGATCGACGAGTACTTTGATTACAGGCTGGGCAAGCTCTCATACCGGACGGTCCGGTTTGAGACACAGACGCTTGAGTGCGATAACTATCAGGGCAACGCTGTCGTCAATTACACCAGCCATGAGGTTCCGTGGACCAGGATCATAGAGCACAAGTGGTTCGAGTTCGGCAAGGACTCCTCCGGCGCCGACATTCCGGGGACGGTGATATCAAAGGAATTCTCCGAGGAGTGGAAGAGCGGGATGGAGCCGTACTATCCTGTAAATGACGAGGCGAACGGGGCTCTCTACGAGAAGTACCGTAAGCTTGCGGATGAGCAGGATAACGTAATCTTCGGCGGAAGGCTCGGCACTTATAAGTATTACAATATGGACCAGGTGATCGCGGAGGCTCTCAGGCTGTGCGAGAAGGAACTGGGCCGCAGAGTGACGGTAAAGAAGTAGTTACAGGCAGGATACAATAGGATACAATTAAGATAGAATTCAGCACCCTTATCGCTGAATTAATACACATGCAGGAGATATGCCATGAGTTCAGAGTTTGACAACAAATTTCAGAAGACCAGGAAAGCAGTTGTGGGCGCGCTGAAGAAGACACCGGTCAAGCAGATCTGGTGGAAGGTGAAGGGTATACCGCCATTTTATCAGATAAGGCATTATCTGGGAGAGAAGCATTCGGACAAGCTGTTTTTTGAATGGCTTCCGGAGATATACAGCCGGCATTCGTCGGAGCCTGTCGATGAGCGCAAGGTGGTGCTGATCGAGAATTCGATGACCGAGCTCAGCAATTCACTCCAGCTCATTTACCAGGATCTGAAGGCGTCCGGAAGGTACAGGGTGCATGTGCATCACCTTGGAAAGAATCTGATCCACAGAGAGGAGCATGACATCAATGGTGCCCGTCTGGCAAATGACCTTGGAACGGCAAGGTATGTGTTCCTGAGTGAGGCGTGCAATGTTCTCAGCTGCCTGAAGCTCAGGCCAGAGACGACTGTCGTCCAGCTGTGGCATGGATGCGGCGCGTTCAAGAAGTTCGGGAGAAGCACGGCGAGCCTCATGTTCGGGCCTGATCTTGAACATATGAACAGGCATCCCCAGTATGAGAATTATGATCTGGTCACCGTATCCAGCCCTGAGGTCGTCGGGATATATGAGGAGGCCATGGGCCTTGAGAACAGGGGCATCGTTCAGGCGATCGGCGTGAGCCGGACAGATGTGTTCTTTGACAGGGACTATCTGGATAAGGCGGCGGAGCGCGTATATGAGAAGGTTCCTCAGGCGAGGGGGAAGAAGGTTATCTTCTACGCGCCGACATTCCGCGGAAAGGTGGCTATCGCGGAGACTCCGAATTACAAACAGTTTAACCTGAGGAAGCTGAAGGAGGCGCTGGGTGATGATACCATCATTCTTATCAAGCATCATCCCATCATCAAGGACTATCACATGCCGAAGATCCCCGAAGATCTGAAGGGGACATTTGCCGTTGACGTGACGCGCACGCTGTCGGTTGAGGATCTGATGATTACGGCGGATGTGTGCATTACGGATTATTCATCGCTGATATTCGAGTATTCGCTGCTTGACAAGCCGCTGATCTTCTACGCGTATGATCTGAAGGACTATTATGACTGGCGCGGCTTTTACTATGATTATTATGAGATGACGCCGGGACCTGTCTGCCAGACCATGGATGAACTGACTCGGGCGCTTGCGCAGCCGGGATACGGTTATGATGCGGAGAAGATGAAGGCGTTCAGGGAGAAGTTCATGTCAAGCTGCGACGGGCACTCTACCGAACGGATCGAGAAGTTTGCATTCGGGAAGAGTTTGAGGAGTAAATAATTACATGGGTGAAATGAGCGGGAAGAGGAGAGTCAGAATAAGCGCGCTGATCGGTACATTTTTGCTGGCGGCGCCGCTTGTGTGGTTCTTCGCGCACCCGGAGCTTTGTCACAATGTTTATATTCTGGAGGACGGCACGCAGGTGTCGAGGCTTGCCACGGTTAAGTGTGCGATGATGGTGCTTCTTGCCGCGGCGGGGCTTGCCGCGGTCTGGGTTCCGTGTCCGAAGCTGTCTGAGAGGACGCAGAAGATTCTCGGCATACTGGGTCTGCTGGTTACAAGCGTGGTGATGATATTCGTCCTGGAATACGCGAATATCAGGAAACACAGGATGCCTCTTGCGGTTCTTCGGGCTCTGGGGAAGAAGAAGCTGCTCCTGACATGGATAGTGGTGATTCTATTTGCCGCCTGGTTCGTGGTGCTTGTGAACCGCTGGCAGATAGCTTCGGTTCTGACGGCCTCTTTTGTGTGCGCGTTCGGCGTGACATGCTATTTCGTATACGCGCTGCGCGGGGCGCCGCTCCTTGCCTCAGACTTTACTACGCTTCAGACTGCGGCAAATGTGGCCGGCGGATATGAGTATAAGATTGATTTCTATACTCTCGCGCTGCTGATGTTTACGATCTCATGGAGCTATATCGTGCTGTGGCCGGGGCAGACAAAGATCTTCTGCAGATGGAGAACGAGAGGGATCGCCCTGGCAGCGGTGATCGCCCTGACGATTCTGTTTAACCGTTTTTACATTCACTCGGATCTCCTTCGCAACTCGCATGTCGCGGTGAATACCTTCAGGCCTGAAAAAAGCTACGGAAGCCACGGGTCGATCCTGACGTTCATACGCAGCATCCAGCTGATGGCGGTTGAAGAGCCGGAAGGGTACAGCGCTGAGAAGGTTGAGGAGATCGAGTCGAGATACATGGACACGGAACCGGAAGAATACCGCAGTCCGAATGTTATTATCGTCATGGACGAGGCATTTTCGGATATGCAGGCATGGATGGACTTCGAGACGGACAAGGAGGTCTGCCCGTTCTTCGCCGGTCTGACGGATAATACTATACGCGGCAAGTTCTATGTATCCTCCTACGGAGGGCGGACAGCGAACACGGAGTACGAGGTGCTGACCGGAGACTCGATGGGATTCCTGCCGCCGTCGTCCACACCTTATCAGCTCTATATCAAGGAGTCTCTTCCGAATATGGACTCGGCGCTCGAAAATGACGGCTACCGGCATACTGTCGGCATGCATCCGTACCTGCCGTCAGGCTATAACCGCAGGAACGTCTATGAGATGTTCGGCTTTGACGAGCTGATCTTTCTGGATGAGTTTACCGCTGAGAACCCGAATGTGGAAATGATCGCGGGCAAGGTTTCCGACTCTGCTGATGTTGACCGCATTATATCGGAATATGAGAAGGCAAAGAAAGAGAGTGACGCTCCGTTCTTCGTCTACAATGTCACGATGCAGAATCACAGCCCTTATCTTGGTTCCGCGGAAGACATCGGTGATCCGGTTCATGTCACAAGCGGAGACGGGCCGGGGGCGTATCCGGACGCTGACGTGTATCTGACGATGATTCATAAGTCCGACCAGGCGCTTGAGAAGCTGGTTGACTATTTCTCACAGACCGATGATCCGACCGTTATTGCATTTTTCGGAGATCACCAGCCGAACCTTTCAGACCCGTTCTACCAGATGGCTTACGGCAAGACCATGAGTCAGATGAAAGGAGAGGAGCTGACGCAGTTCTATCATTCCAATTATATCATCTGGGCAAACTTCGATATTGAAGAAAAGGAGATGGATCTGAGCTCGAACTATCTGGGACCGGTTCTGAAGCAGGCTGCAGGCATGGAGCTTACCGGATACGACAGGTTCCTGCTCGATCTGCATGAAGACCTTCCCATTGTCTCGCTGAACGGTTACTGGGACAAGGACGGCGTATACTACGAGAAGCTCGAGGACAAGTCATCTGCGTGGTATGACCGGCTCCAGGAGTACGACATGCTTGTCTACAACCATTTATTCGACGAGAAGAATCGGAATGATGACTTCTTCGGAGGGGCGGCGGAGAAGGTGTCATGAAGAAAACCAGAATTATAATATATTCTGCCGGCGCAATCCTGTACGCGGTGATCTTCGCGTGCCTGTTTGAGTTCAGCAGACGAACCGCGTATGTGTGGTCATTTCTGGAGGAGGACTCAGGTATCGGCAGGATCGTGTCAGGTGATACGAAGATGATACTGACCGGCTTTGCGCTGGGCATGATTCCGGGGATCATAACGGTTCTTCTCGCGGCGCGTGTGCGCGCGTACTGGACGCTCCGGCTCAGAACACGGACGGTCCGCATCAGCGCCCTTGTGGTCATGCTTATCGTAAATGCGCTTGCGCTTCTGTATCTTGGCTCTGATGTGTTCATCAGCAGCCGCAGATATCTGAGCGAGAGAGAACAGATCGATAATATTCGAAATATGCTCGCAAGGGAGCAGCGTATATATCATGCCGGAGGGGGTGTAACCGGTCCTGACGGGATCGTATATAATTACACGAACAGCCGTGAGGCTTTTCAGCAGAGCCTGGACCGCGATGAGAAGTTTGTGGAGCTGGACTTCAGGTTCACGACAGACGGTGAGCTGGTGTGTATCCACAACTGGAAAAAGGACTTTGTGAAGCCTGACGGCACGCTGGCGGAAGGACAGGTGTCTCTTGAGGAGTTTCTTCAGGGGAAGATTCAGGGACATTTCACTCCGATGACAGTGGAGGAGGTTGCCGGCGCGATGCGTGAGCACCCCGACCTGCATATCGTGGTGGATCTCAAGGGCGATGACGTGATAGAGGGATACCGTGTCCTCGCCCAGAAGTATCCTGATCTGATGCCCCGTCTGATACCGCAGTTTTACCATGCTGTTCAGTTCGATTACCTGTATGGGCTTGGGTACAGGGCGATGATATTCACGCTGTACCGCACTAGTGAGTGGGAACGCTCGGAGGCCTCGCTGAACTCATTCGCGATGAGACAGATGCTGGTGGGGATAACGATGGGAACCTACCGTATTGATGACGGAGGAACTTTCCTGAGGCAGGTGCTGAAGACAAGGCAGCCGGTGTACATCCATACCGTCGACGATCCGGCCAGGCAGCAGGAGCTGTTTGACATAGGCGTGTCCGCGGTGTACACGAACGTGCTGGCGTGAAGATACTAAGGAAACACTGATTATATCAGTGTTTCCTTAGTGCCTCCGGCTAAGCGCTTCCCTAATCACGGCCGCGAAACGGGAATTCATCTGGCTATATTGCAGGATTATTGAGGAAAAGATAATGGAAACTATGCTCAGCTTTCTTAACCTGTTCCTGGTGCCGTTCATATCGGTATCGATTTACAGCAGGAGGCACCATGAGACGGTTACCCTCTCAGGGACGTGGCTCGTGAGATACGCGGTCTTTGCGGTGTGCAATGTACCGGTTTCATTTGCGGGAATATACGCGGTAAGGTTCTTCCTTCACCGTGAGGTATTCAAGGAATCCGCGCGCTATACAGTTGTCGCGATGTGCGTAGCGTTCGTGCTTCCATATGTATGTGACTTCTTCAACATGGTATTCTCGCATGTGGGATTCAAGGTTGAGAGACGCGGCAGCGCGGAAGAGAACGGTAAGAAGCGCTGAAGAGGGATAGGGCTCAGACCGTGAACCATCCGTGCTC
>DFHY01000034.1:0-19901 GCA_002371345.1 Lachnospiraceae bacterium UBA3711 | reverse complement strand
CGGCCGTGAATAGTAACTATTTTTTAATCAGTTTATGGTACAGCATCGCGAAATCCGCGCCATAGTCCATAAGATTAAAAATAGTGCTCTCTTTTTTTGTTTTATACAGACCGATCTTCATACCAAGTTCATGCGCCTTAAGAACCAGGTCGTAGGAAAATGTCTTTGGCTTCACGAGAAAAAAGTAAGTGGCTCCATATGAGGCTCCGGAGAGGAGCTCGGTGAGGGCTTCCATTGTGGAACTGCCATTGTACAGATGTCCTGTTACGATATCCGGATGGTGAGTGTGAAAGTAAGAGATAGTATTCAGATTGTTGCAGAACACGACACTCCTTCCTGTCATGCCGTATCTTCGGATGCACTCAGCGAGCTCATCTCCTGCAGCACCGTTCATATTATGTGGTTCTTTCAGGTGAATATAAGCTATTTTTCCCTGAGAAGCCAGGAACTGCATCGTTTCCTCAAATGTTGGAATAATATCATTTTTTCCATGTGCTTTCACTTTATATAAGAAACGTGATTGAGCGGTTATGTCATGAATTGGGACGTTAGCTCCGCACATTCTTGACAGGTCAAGATCATGGAAGATCAAAAGATCATTTGACTTTGTAAGATATACGTCGAATTCTACGCCGGCGGCTCCATATTTCAATGCGCCGCGAAATGATGAGATTGTATTCTCAGGATACTTATCCTGATATCCCCTGTGCCCGATGAACATCATATCCGCAGAGCGGATGGAATTCCTTACATGAACGGAGATTGAAGCACTCTCAGCTCCGTTGGTGACAATAATCTGACAGGTTCCCGCCTTTTTACCATGTACTTTGCCGGAAGCGGTGACAGTCGCGATGGAGCTGTTAGTAGAGCGAACCTTGTAATTCTTTTTTTTCTTTGTGCTGCAGTATATCTGAATCTTCTTTGAGCGGCCTTTCATTATGTTTACTTCGGCACGGTCAAAAGTAATCTGGGCCTCGGCTCTCATCCCGAATCCCGGAATCATCAGCAGGAGCAGCAGAAAAAGAAGACATAGCTGAAAGACTGAACGGCCTCGGACTGGTAAAGACTTGTTCATAGAAACACATCCCCCTTTATTCACGGTCTCTTCCCCCTCAGACCGTGAACCATCCGTGCTCCGCACGTATGTCGCTGCTTCGCAGCTTTTGTTCACGGTTGATGGGGAAGTTCCCGCTTCGCGGCCATGCTCTGAACCTGTTCACTGCCATACGCAGGCAAGCCTGCTCCGGCAGATGAAAGGTTCAGAGTGGCCGTGAATAGTAACTATTTTTTGATCAGTTTGTGGTATAGCATGATAAAGTCAGCGCCGTAGTCGAGAAGATCCAGGACAGTCTTCTGTTTGATCGTTCTGTACAGGCCGGCTTTCATACCAAGCTGCTGGGCAAGCTTTATGTTACTGTAACTCACAGATGTTGAATAATAATGGAAGAACCAGGAAGCTCCGGCTGACTTTGCCTGTTTTATATAATCAGGAACATTATGTTTTGAAGATTTAAGGTACAGATATCCGGTCTGTATATCCGGGTGGTGCGATGAAAAATACGCTATCGTATCAAGGTTCGAGCAGAATACTACTGCTTTTGAGACCATGTTGTATTTGCGGATACAGTTCGCAATCATATCTCCCGCGGATCCGATCATAACATGCGGTCTTTTCAAGTGGATAAATGCGACCTTTCCCTTTTTCGAAAGAAAGCTCACGGCTTCATCAAGTGTGGGAATGACATCCTTTTTCCCGTTTGCTCTGACCTTGTATTTTGAGCGGCTCTTTGCGGTAACCTCCTCAATCGTTTTGCTGTATTTGCACATCCGTGCGAGACTCTGATCATGGAATACAAGCAGATCATTGGACTCTGTCCTCCATAAGTCGAATTCCACGCCGCCGGCGCCATAATTCAGCGCGCCCCTGAATGAAGAGATCGTGTTCTCCGGGTACCTGTCCTGATATCCGCGATGTCCGATGAACAGAGTCTCGGAAGAACGGATGGAGGACATGATATTTACCTGGATCGAAGCGGTCTCACTGCCGCAGGTCACGATGATCCGGCAGGTGCCGTTTTTCATGCCGGTAACAATTCCGGCGTGAGTGACCTTAGCTATACTTTTGTCGGATGAGCGGATCTTATACTTCGAACTGCACCTGACCTTCAGCTTCCGTGTCTGCCCGCGGAGGACATTGACTTCCGCCCTGTCAAATGTGATCTGAGCCTCGGCTTTCATCCGGAATCCCGGAACCATCAGCAGAAGCAGCAGAAAAAAAGAAAAGATCATCAACAGCCGGGAACCTGAACGGCCCCGTGCTGACAAAGACTGGTTCATAGAAATACACTCCCCTTATTTATATCATGTATATCCGCTGAAACAGGCTTTTCAGACACCTGCTCACAGAAATGATCATGTCAGACACCTGTTCACAGAAATGATCATGCTCCCCGTGTGGACATTTTACATGCAGGCGGGAAAACGGGCAAGAGAAAAAATGAACAGGCGAGTGAATTGTCGGATGAATTGGACGAACCGGCAGTGATTATTTCTTTACGTTATTGCCGGTATGTCTGTATAATATGAATATCCGGGCATGCAGGCGCCGGACGTTCGGCGGATGTTTGCATAGTGCGGACCGTAGCGGAGAGCGGACCTGCGAGCAGCGGAGTGGTCTGCGCATCGGGATAAGGTAATAGTAATTCAAGCATATGAAGATGCAGCCGACGACAAAAGGAACTTTGCTGTTGGCTATTAAAGACAATATCACCTGGAGCGGAATAATGGAAGCTGAAAAGAAATCGATCCGCGCTGTTGTGCGCGATTCATACAAGAATTTCACTCTGAACAATCTGTACCCGTCGCGGTACCGTGCCGCGTGCAAAGCTTCTGTGATCCCCGGAAATGTTGTGTTCCTCGAGATTCGTGAGAAAGGGATAACAGATAATTTCCGCATGATCCGTGCGGCTCTTGAGAAGAGGAACCAGCGGCTCGATGAGGAGGAAGCCGGCCGCGGCGGCGAGGTTCGTGACGTATCAGGCGAACTGTCCGATGATAATGCCGCGCGGAATATGCTGAAGACTGAACAGGGAATTACTGCTGGCAGCAGGCGGGCTGCGGATCAGAGCATCAGTGAGTCTGAAGCGGGCAGCATCATACAGAACACGAGAGATTCTGAATCTGACAGTGCCATACAGAACACGAGAGATTCTGAACATGGCAGAGGCAGGGACAGGAGGCACCGGGGAGACGGCTTCAGGTGGGAGATGTCCGTCATCTGCATTCGTGAAGGGATGGAGAACCGCGGCATCGTAATGAAGAACTGTCTGAGCGCTATTCCGAAGCTTGCCAGGGCTCAGTTTATATTCGTAAATGAGGTTTCGTACTTCCTGAGCAGTCTTCCGATCCGGCCGGAAACAACTGTAATCCAGACATGGCATGCCTGCGGTGCATTTAAAAAATTCGGATACAGCGCGGTGGGATCAGGCTTCGGCACGACAAGAGAGGATCTTGAGAAGTACCCTGTTCACAGGAACTTTTCTTATGTTACCGTGTCGGCGCCCGAGGTCGAATGGGCTTACGCCGAGGCATTTCATATGGAGGATCATCCGGAACGGATAATTCCTGTCGGAGTGAGCAGGACAGACATGTTTTTCAGCAGCTCATACCGGAAGAAGGCCAGGGAGAAGGTGGCGTGGATCCTCAGGAGGATGGCTCCGAGGCTGTTCCTTGGCAGCGGCTCGGGAAACTCCGGCGTCTCCGATCCTGCTGATGCAGGCCACAGGATGTCATCACATGAGATATACGCGAGACTGGGCGATGTGTACTCGGACCGTGCGGCGGATCGCGAACACGTCCCTGATCTTTCATTGGTGCCTGGAAAGAAGATCATTCTCTATGCGCCGACCTTCCGGGGGACGGTCGGGAGGGCTGCTTCACCGGATGCCCTGGATATCCGGGAGATGAAGCGCGCGCTGAGCAAGGACTACGTCCTCCTGATTAATCATCATCCCTTTGTCAGGGCAAAGGATCGTCCGAAGATACCTGAGGGCTGCGGTGATTTTGCTTTCGATATGACAGACCAGCTGGCGATCGAAGAGCTGCTGACTGCGGCGGATATCTGTATCACGGATTACTCGTCGCTGATCTTCGAGTATTCGTTATTTGAGCGGCCGATGATCTTCTTCGCGTTTGACATGGAGAACTATCTTGATGAGCGCGGATTTTACTATCCGATCTCCGAGATGATGCCCGGACCGGTCTGCTCAACGACACAGGACGTGATTAATGTTCTCACGGATCACGGAAGCGAAGCCGGCTTTGACCTTGCGAGAGTAAGGGAGTTCAAATACCGCTTCATGAGCGGCTGCGACGGACACGCCACCTCACGGCTGCTCCGGCTTATGGACAAATGCATGGAAGCGCAGGGGCGGATGCGGTGATAAATGCATAGAAGCGCAGGGGCGGAGACGGTGATAAATGCATAGAAGCGCGGGGCGGAGACTGTGATAAATACATGGAAGTGCAGGAGTGGAGGCAGTAAAAAACCTGGGTCCCGGGTCGAGGATGTGAGCGAGCACAGAGTGAGACTTGATAAAAAACGTTAAGAAAGTATGAATGGTGATACCTGTGAAATGTGCAGATGCAGACTGCATACGTGCACTGTGATTGTCTTATTTTTTTAACAATTTTGTAAAAGAAAATTATTTAACATGGAACAAATAGAAACCACATCTGCGTTACAATCATACTTGTAGTTGCAACTAGTTCTTTATACACAAACAGTAATTGGAGGGAAAAAGATGAAGAGAACGAGAAGGATAGCGTTCCTGCTGGTCACAGTGCTTGTTATGTCACTGATGTCCATCAGCGCGTTCGCGAAGGGTGGAAAGGTCAACGTACCGACAGCCGGTGAGTATTATGAGTGGGATTATACAGATTATAAAGAGGATCCGGTAACCGGTAAATGGGTTCCGACAAGTGGGAAGTATGTGAAAGAAGGAAGCTTTACAGCCACATATGATAAGACTGGAAAGATTAAGTCGTTTACTAAATATGATGTGCTGGGAAATGTTATTTCTAAAACTACTTATAAGTGGAAAAAGGATTTTATTTATAAGGAAGCAGTAGTATATAATGATTATGATTATGAGGGTAAGTGGGACGAGAATGCTGATGTTTATGTGAAAGAAAAAGCGAGTCTTACTAGCTCCGAAACCGGTAGTTCCAAGTATAAATTTAAAGGGAATAAACTAAATAAGACTTCTTCTTCTTATGTAAGAACTTATACGAGTGGAAGTCTTCCGGAGTACACGAATAATACAGCAAAGTATTCTTATAATAAGAACACTGCAGTTGGAAAGGTTACAGATAAGGTATCCGGAGAAAAGTACTATAATGTATTTGAAGTGACAAAGAAAGGCCAGAAAAAGATCCAAGGCGCAACAAAGTATGAGTATACAAAAAATGGAGTATTAAAGAAAGTTACCACAACCGAGAAAGGAACTCAGGCTAATTTGTCCATAAAGACAACTTATGATAAATATGGTTATCCCAAGGGATATCAGTATAGATATTACCATATAGATAGTCAAGGCCGTGGAATAACCGATACGCGTTCTGAAGTGTATACTTATGTATGGGGATCAAAGCATTGCCCGAGTCAAATTGAGTGGAGTAATACTCATAGCTCTTCAACTGATACAGAACCCAATCGGCCTTCTATGTACAAACTTGTTGTGACGGGGACTAAATCTGTAAAGCAGGCAAGGAACTGTGATGGATTTGGAAGAAGAGTCGGTCTTATGGCAGAGTATTAATATTAATAATAATGAGTAAACGATGATAAGAATAAAGACTCCGGACGTTAAGTTCGGAGTCTTTATTGGATTATATCATGTCAGCTGCTCTGATTAAGAATAATTGAAGATTAGAATTTTTACATACATGATCAAAGTGGACTAAGGCAAAGAAAATTAAAACAAAATAATCATTATCAGGGAGGGGTTATGGCCCCTCCCAATTTTGATAAGTAAATCCATATACCCAGCTCGCCTAGCACCGCCATAAATGCAGCCTTGCAATTGAAGGCAAACGTCAAGTACTTTTTTCATCATAGAAATGTATCTTAAACTCGTAGTTGGAACCGGCATAGGAAAGACCGGGTGCAGCGAAATCCTATGCCAACAGGCGACTTAGCTCAGCAAAACGGTCATAGAGAATGCGAGCAGCCGGGAACTGAAGAAACTTCAAGAGTGTATTGATGATCTTTGAACAGGATGAGTAGTTGAAGGAGACTTATATGAGCTTCGAAGAACATGTTGAGGCCGAGAATGAGGAACCAGTTTGACTTACATGTACTCTGGGTGTTCAGAAATAGAATTCATGCATTTAATGCAATAGTCTGAAAACCTGCAATTATAATAAGTCAGGACACTGCAAATGCAAGTATTAAACTCGTTGACTAAACAAATTGGAATGATACGATTATATGTAAATATGAAGGCAAAACCGTTGGAAGGCGGTGGCGCAAAGCTATAGGGACTGTAGAATGTCAGCCAGTTGCAACGAGATGTACAGTACTCAGCGCAGGTGGATGGCGCTGAGTTTTTTCACTTTATAGGAAAGTTCCGATTTTGAGGGTACAAAAAACAAACGCACGTTCGCTGAACATACGTTAGATGATAGGATAATGAACATAATTAACAGACCATGAGTGACAGAAGGTTAAAAGATATAGAATCCATCTTCACCGAACTCATCGTCAAGTTCATCATCATTGAGGAAATAATCCATATCAAGAAGAGCATCCTCGCTCATATTGCGAATGTCCTGGGATGTCAGTCCTTCGGGTGGATTTTCCATGTATTTTTTGCGCAGTTCCTCTATGTTGGGCTTCATTCAGTCACACTCCCTGGAGAGAGTGTACCATATTTGAAAAGAGAAAGGAAACTATGCTGACGACCTCTTTCCGCGAGAGCGGGACATTACTTTCTCGTACATTTCTTCAAGAGAAACGCGCTGGTGATTGAAGTAGAGTTCCAGAAATTCCATTGTAGCGCCGCACTCACATTTTAGCGGATCATAGCCGAATGAATTGAGGATAGCAGTGCGCCATTGATTGAAACTCAGAAAAAAGGAATGCTTTTCACGGGAAATTGCATGGTGAAGATTCTTATCAATCTCACGGTTTCTGGCATACAGGCCTCCGTACCGGATCATTTTGAAATGTTTCTCCGGGATATGTCGGATTAACCGCTCTATGAATTCCATGGCGGGGATGGTTTCTTCTACATAAACATCATCCTCATGACGGTTGTAGTGGAGGGTGACAAAGTCGCCATCATACTTGTCAATTCGGGAAGTGGCAATGACGGGACGACCAAGATAACGGCCAATATACTTTGTAACGACTTTCGGATCACATTTATTCGGTTTGGCATAAACATAGAATCCATGTTTGTGCTCTTTGTAACAGGCGGCTTTGACTTTTTTGAAGGAGGAACCAAGTTTGGATTCCATCTCATTCAAGAGAGCAGTGCGAAAAGCGTTACGTAAAGGAGAGACGAATGCTACCGATGCTGCGACAGTATCTTACGCACGTGACGATATAAAGTTTATGTCTGGAAGTTAGCCGAGACCATAGGACAGTATCGAGGTGGTTTTGTATAGTCTCTCGCTTTTCAGTGGATCATCATCCATAAGTATCGGTGCTTGACCGAGTACTATTGTTTCGGTACTTCCTCCAGCTCTTTTATTCGTCGTAGCGCACATTGAACTCCTCTATAGCGCTGCGTCGTTTCTCTATAGCGTTGATTTCCTCCTCTATAGCATTGATTTCTTCTCTTATTGAATCTCGCTCGCTTATTGCCGCATCCCGCTCTTCATGCAGTTTCTCTATCTCCCCTCTCATTTCGTAACGCACTTCCCTGCGCTCGCTCTCCACATATTCCTCGAAAGTCATATACGCCTCCTTGACTTCAGGGCTCATCTTCAGATCATTAATGTAACCCAACAGTTCTTCCAGCTTCGGGCTGCACGCATTCCCCGCATTCGTATTCCCAACGAATCGAACCAGCTCCATCAGATCTTTCGATATACCATCAGGCTTTCCGTCGACATACAGAAACATCGTAACAGCGCCGTCATCAATCTTCAGGTCCGGAAGATCTAACTTATGTCGAAAATGACATCTTCGCGATCCCCGGCATGTTATAGAGTTCTCCAAACAGGGGATTAGTGCCCGACCGGGCTTAAAAAGAAATCCCAGATATGTAACTACAACATACCGAAAGAAATACGATTCGTCAAGAGCAAAAGAGGATATTGCAGATTATATCTCACATACTCTGTGACACTATCTGCGAAGCTGTCAACTATTATAAGGGTTTTATTATAAGAGTCGGCTGAGACGACTCTTATATGGCCGAATCTTATATGTTAAGACAATTATTGATATTCCTGGTTAAATAAGTAATAATATGATGTAAGGGACAAAAGCCCTGAAGCCGAAGTAAACTTAGTCGCACCGCGCGCGATATACTTGTTTGCCGGAGGCGAAAGCTCTGAAGCTGATTGTGCGACTACTTGTGTTATATCTGTTTCAGATTCCACGGGTCATTAAAGGAGGTGAAGCTTTATGATTCAAAACCAGTGGTATGCGGTGCTTTCTTCTCATAAACTGAAGCCGGGAAAGCCGGTTGGAGCTAAGCGTTTTGGGATGAAGCTGGTCTTTTTTCGTGATGAGCATGGAGCGGCGGCATGTGTGAGTGATATCTGCGCACACAGAGGGGCTTCACTTGCAGGCGGGTGTGTTTCGAACGGCAATATCCGTTGTCCGTTTCATGGTATTGAATATGATGCTGAGGGAAAGTGCGTTCATATTCCTTCTGAGGGAAAGGCGTCTAAGATAGATTTTTCAAGGTTCAGACTGAAGCGCTACTCTGTTAAGGAAATTGGCGGGGTTATCTTTGTGTGGTATGGGGAAGCGGAGCCGGAAAGAGAGCCTGATGTATTCGGTATCATGACAGATCCTTCATATACCTATGACCATACCGAGGATTGTTGGAATGTTCAGTATTCCAGAGTGATAGAGAATCAGCTGGACGTGTCGCACCTTGCATTTGTACACCGTACAACGATCGGGCGGGGAAATAAGACTCTGGCACACGGCCCAAAGGTAGAATGGCTTGATGACAATACGCTGCAAACAAGCGCCAACAATGAGGTCGACATCGGCCAGAGCCCGAGACCGTCATCTGAGTGTGTTATTAAGGATACGAATCTGACTTTTAAATATCCTAATATGTGGCTGAATCATGTGACGGACAAGATTCAGATTCTTGCATTTTTCATACCTGTTGATGAGGAGCACTCGATTATTGCGCTGCGGTTTTACAATAGAATAACGGGTGTTAAAGCTGTTGATAAGATGATTGCATGGATGGGAAGCCGGGCCAACCGAATTGTTGAAAAGCAGGATAAGAGGGTTGTTGAGACTCAGGAGCCAAAGAAGAGCAGCATGGGAATGAGAGAGAAGCTGGTTGCCGCTGACCGTCCGATTATGGAGTACCGCAAAAAGAGGGCTAAGCTTCAAAAAGAATAGAAGCAGTGGTGATTAGTTGTGAATTCAAAACCGATTATTGGTGAAGAAAAGAAAAGCACTTTTGCCCTCAACATCATAATAGGGGAGATATCTTCAATTGGCAGACGATATGACAGGGAAACTTAATACTGCTGATACACTCACTCATTTTGACGAGAATGGCCGGGCTATTATGGTTGATGTCACGGGGAAGGTCCCGACTGACAGAACTGCTGTTGCGAGGGGCTGTATTCGTGTGAGCCGTGAGGTGATGCGTGCGATCAGGGAGGGCAGCGCCGCCAAGGGCGATGTTCTTGGCACTGCGAGGATCGCGGGGATAATGGCCGTCAAGAGGACGAGTGAGCTGATCCCGCTCTGCCATCCGCTGCCGATTGGCAGGTGCCATATCGAGTTCTGCCTTAGTGACGATCCGGGCAATGATAAACCAGCAAGCGAAGCGTCATGCGGTGACAATCTGAGCAGTGATAAGGCTGCCAGTGATGATCATGTCAGAGATGGGAGCATAGATTCTGCTCTATACGGTGATTCAGTGTGTGAGGTTGAGGCGGTGTGCACGGTGTCTATGCATGGACAGACAGGTGTGGAGATGGAGGCCTTGACCGGGGTGAGCGTCGCTCTGCTCACGGTTTATGATATGTGCAAGGCAATTGACAAGAGGATGGAGATCACGGGTATTCATCTGGTTAAGAAGACTGGCGGGAAGAGTGGAGACTTTTATTTTTCATCTTAATTTAGGACATATATCTCAATGGAGAAGAGAACATTTAACAGGTATCTGTCCGGTGCTGACGTCTGGGTCCTGTCCCTTGGCTGCATTATAGGCTGGGGCGCGTTTGTGATGCCGGGGACTACGTTTCTGCCGGCTGCCGGACCGACAGGCATGGCTATTGCCATGCTCATAAGCGCCGCGATCATGCTTGTGATAGGGGCGAACTACCACTATAGATATAGAAGTCATGATGGAGACGATAACGGATGCTTTGAGCGAAAGCAGATGGTGAAAGGAGACTAAGAATATGACAGTAAATGATCTGACAGCTTATGGGGCTGACACCGAAGATGGCATGAAGAGGTGCCTGAACAATGAAGGATTCTATATCCGGATGGTGAAGATGATTCCGGGGGATCCGAACTTCCAGAAGCTCTATGATTCCATTGACGCGAATGATCTGGATGCCGCTTTTGAGGCGGCGCACGCGCTGAAGGGTTCGACCGGCAACCTTGCCCTGTCGCCGATATTTGATCCTGTGTGTGAGATCACCGAGCTTCTGCGGTCGAGAACTCAGATGGACTACATGCCGCTTGTCACAAAGATCCGCGAGGGAAGGGATGCTCTTGAGACCCTGTGCAGCGCGGAGTGATCCAAACAAATATTGAGATTGAATGTGGGGCTTGGTGCTTTCTGCTGAGGAAACCGAATAGAATTATATTACATTGATGCCATGTGCGCGTAAACATCTTCCGGACTTTACTAGGGTAGATTGCTTTGGTAAAATAACTCCTGATATTCTTCAATGTCATTATCTTTAAAGCCTGATAGTTGGCAGGATTGTGGGGCGCTGAGCGTCCAGTGGGCGCTCGTTCAGCGCCGACCGCAGCGAAGCGAAGACCGCGAAGCGCGGAACACACATATTCCACTTGGCGAGTTTACGAGCCTTAGTGGAATAGCGTACAGCGTAATCCGTAATCGACTTTTGGCGAGTTGATCAATCATAGTTTTAATAAATGACATTGTAAATATATATATATTTGGGAGGAGATATGGAAAGAGAACAATTGGGGAGCCGGCTTGGGTTTATACTCCTGAGTGCCGGCTGCGCGATCGGCTGTGGTAATGTCTGGAAATTCCCGTGGATGACGGGGCGCAACGGCGGCGGGGCTTTCGTGCTTGTGTACGTGATCTGCCTTGTGGTTCTGGGCCTGCCGGCAATGACGGTTGAGTTCTCAATCGGGCGCGCCTCACAGGCAAGTCCTGTGAAGATGTACCAGAAGCTGGAGAAGCCGGGGCAGAAGTGGCACTGGCACGGGATCCTTGCCATGATAGGCAACTTCTGCCTGATGGCGTTTTACACGGTGGTTACCGGATGGATCCTGTACTACTTCATAAGCTTTCTTACCGGGAGATCTGAGAATCTCGGCTTTACAGAGATGATTACAAATCCCGGACTGAATGTCGGATATCTGGCAGTGGTTGTGGTGCTTGCGTTTCTGATACTGTCATTTAACATTCAGAGCGGCCTGGAGCGTGTGACAAAGTACATGATGGTTGCCCTGCTGTGCCTGATGGTTGTTCTCGCGGTCAGAAGCTGCATGATGGAGAACGGGGCTGAGGGTCTGAAATTCTATCTTCTTCCGGATTTCAGTAAGATCAATTTCAAAGTTATCGTCGCGGCGATGAACCAGGCATTCTTCACGCTGTCGATCGGTATCGGTTCAATGGCGATATTCGGAAGCTATATCGGCAAAGAGCGCTCCCTCATGGGTGAGTCGGTAAATGTCATTGTCCTGGATACCTTTGTGGCTATCATGTCAGGTATGATCATCTTTCCGGCCTGCACCTCGCTTGGCCTCGATGTCAGCGACGGTCCCGCGCTTCTGTTCAACACGATGGCCGCGGTGTTTAACTCCATGGAGGGCGGACGGATCTGGGGAACCATATTCTTCCTGTTCATGACATTTGCGGCGTTCTCTACTGTGATCGCGGTCTGCGAGAATATCCTGGCCTGTGTCAGGGAGCTTACCGGGTGGAGCAGGAAGAAGGGCGCTGTTGTCACCGGCACTATAGTGTTCCTGTCAGCTCTTACGACTGCGCTCGGCTACAGCGTGCTTCATTTTCATCCGTTTGCCGAGGACAGCGCATGGCTCGAATTCTGGGACTTCATCGTCAGCACCAACCTGCTTCCTCTCGGAGCGCTCATTATGACACTGTTCTGTGTCAGCGACCGATTCGGATGGGGATGGGATAACTTTGTGAAAGAGGCGAATGCGGGCAAGGGTTTGAAGGTCAGGAACTGGATGAAACCTGTGTTCAAGTATGCTGTACCGGTCATCGTTATCGGGCTGTATATAATCGGCCTGGTGAACTTTGACTGGAGCTGATCCCAGTCTGCCGCCGGCAGACTGGCCGCACCAGGCGCGAAGCGCTCCTTGGAACACGAAGTGTTCTGGGCAATGAGGGGTGGCGATTAGTTACAATGTAAGTTGGAATGAAGAAGAGGAGGAAAGAAATATGCAGAAGGAACTGAAAAGATCCGCGACAGACTGCAAGATATTCGGCGTCTGCGGAGGTATCGCGGAGTATTTCTCAATTGATTCCACGCTGGTCCGCTTAATATGGGTCGCGGTTACCCTGTTTGCGGGAATGGGACTGTTGCTGTATATTATCGCCGGGATTCTGATGCCGAAGGCCGACCCGATGGAGAGAGACCTGAAGGATGTGATCAATCCTGACAGTGACAACGAAGCACAAGAGTAACCACAGAGCTTCAGGCGCGGTAAATGACAAAGAAGAGAGAACTTTGTCGTTTGCTATACTAGAAAGAGTAGAGAATGAACATAGTACAGACTATCGCCTCCGAGCTGGGTATTCAGACCTGGCAAGTGGAGGCGGTTATTAAACTTATTGACGAGGGAAACACTATTCCTTTCATTGCGAGATATCGCAAGGAAGCACATGGAACGCTGGATGACACCCAGCTTAGAAGCCTGGACGAGCGTCTTCGTTATCTTAGAGCTCTGGAGGAGAGACGCGGAGTGATCCTGGCCTCGATAGAGGAGCAGGGGAAGCTGACGCCTCAGCTCAGGAAGCAGATAGAGGAGGCCGCGACACAGTCGTCTCTTGAGGATCTGTACCTGCCGTACCGTCCGAAACGGCGTACGAGGGCGCTGATCGCGAAGGAGAGGGGACTGGAGCCGCTTGCTCTGGAGATTCTGTCACAGGAAATGACGCTGCCCTGCATTGAGAGGGCGGCGGACTTTGTTGATCCTGAGAAGGATGTGAAGGACGCTGACGCCGCGCTTCAGGGAGCGGAGGATATCATTGCCGAGAGCATTTCCGACAGGGCGGATATCCGCGCGGCGATCAGGGAGAGTACCTTTGATACGGCGTTTATTGTGTCGGAGGTCAGGAAGGATATGGACACTCCGGAGTCTGTATACGCTCAGTATTTCCACCACGAAGAGGCGGCAGCGAAGATCCCGGGACACCGAATCCTGGCACTGAACCGCGGCGAGAAGGAGAAGGTTCTGTCTGTCAGCATCAGGGTTGACGAGGATGACATGATACGTCAGATATCTCATTTTATCCTGAGGCCTGACGTTCCGGGCTATGAGTTTTCCGCCGCAGCGCTTGAGGACAGCTGCCGCGACGCGTACAGAAGGCTGATCGGCCCGGCTATAGAGAGAGAGCTCCGCAGCAGCCTGACTCAGAGGGCTGAGGACGGAGCGATAGATGTGTTCGGCAAGAATCTCCGCCAGCTGCTGATGCAGCCGCCGATCGCGGGACAGGTTGTGCTTGGATGGGATCCGGCCTTCAGGACAGGATGTAAGATTGCGGTGGTTGACAGTACGGGCAAGGTTCTCGACACCACGGTCGTGTATCCGACGGCGCCGACCACGCCGGCTAAGATCGAGGCAGCCAAGCAGACGATCAAGAGGCTGATCAGACAGTACGATGTCACGCTCATTTCCTGCGGGAACGGCACTGCGTCAAGAGAGTCGGAGCAGGTGATCTCCGAGATCCTGGCTGAGCTTCCCGACCGTGACGTTAAGTATGTAATCGTAAATGAAGCCGGAGCTTCAGTCTATTCCGCGAGTAAGCTTGCCGCTGAGGAGTTCCCTGAATTCGATGTCGGTCAGAGGAGTGCGGCGTCGATAGCGCGCAGGCTGCAGGATCCGTTGTCAGAGCTTGTCAAGATCGATCCGAAGTCGATAGGCGTCGGCCAGTATCAGCATGACTGTGATCAGAAGAAGCTCGGAGAGAAGCTTGAGGGCGTGGTTGAGACCTGCGTTAATCAGGTCGGAGTTGACCTGAATACGGCGTCCACATCTCTTCTTGAGTATGTCTCGGGCATCACGAAGAAGACTGCCCGTTCCATAGTGGACTGGAGGGACGAGAACGGGAGCTTCTCAGACAGGAAACAGCTTCTGAAGGTTGCCGGCCTCGGTCCCAAGGCGTATCAGCAGTGCGCCGGTTTCCTGAGAATCCGCGGCGGGAAGAATCCTCTTGATATGACCGGCGTGCATCCGGAATCCTATGAGGCCGCGAAGCGTCTTCTTGAGAAGATGGGAATGGGGCTTGATGATGTCAGGAGCGGAAAGGTAAGCGGACTGAGTAGCCGCATGAAGGACCGCAGGCAGGCTGAGGAGACAGCGAAGGAGCTGGAGGTCGGATACGAGACCCTGGTTGATATTGCCCAGGAACTGGAGAAGCCGGGACGTGATCCCAGAAGCGATATGCCTAAGCCCATTCTGCGCTCAGACGTGCTCTCGATGGAAGACCTCAAGAGCGGCATGATCCTGAACGGGACAGTGCGAAATGTCATAGACTTCGGCGCATTTGTCGATATAGGCGTCCATCAGGACGGGCTTGTACATGTTTCGCAGATGAGTGATACGAGGTTCGTAAAGCATCCGCTCGATGTTGTCTCGGTAGGTGACATCGTGAAGGTGAAGGTGCTGTCTGTCGATCTGGACAGAAAGAGAATCGCCCTGACGATGAAGCTGGGAGAGGATGCTTCGGTGGCTGACAAGAGCGGTACAAAGGGTTCATCTGTGCCCGTCGGCAGGCGCGGAGCAGGAAGCATGTCAGGCTCAGGCAGCAGGCGCGAAGCAGGAAGCATGTCAGGCTCGGGCGGCAGGCGCGGAGCAGGGGGCATGTCAGGCTCCGATGCAAGGCGTAGCGGGAACAGTGCGTCAGGCTCGGGCGACAGGCGAAGATCAGGCGGCATGTCAGGCTCCGATGGAAGGCGCGGCGGAAACAGCACATCAGACAATGGCGCATCGCGCCGCTCTGACGCTGCCGGAAGGCCGGGCCAGTCCGGTGGAAAGGGCGACAGAACCTCACAGAGAACACGCCGGCAGGGCGGCAGTGAGTCCGGCGGACTTGATATGTCCGCGCTGTTAAAGAAATGGAGCTGAGATGAACAGATACACAGCGGCTGTTCTCGGCGGCGGCTTCTTCTGGGGATTCATGGGATTCTTCACCCGGCACCTTGCCCTGATCGGAATTGATTCGAACGGGGCGATAGTTGTCAGGTGCGGGATCGCCGCATTGTGCTTTGCAGTCCTTATCTTGTGTACGAATCCGGCACAGTTTAAAGTAAGGCTGAGAGATGTCTGGTGCTTTATAGGCACCGGCCTGTTCAGCCTTCTGTTTTTTACATTCTGTTATTTCCATGCCATCAGCATGATGAACCTGTCGACGGCCGCGATACTGCTGTATACGGCACCGACCTTTGTTATGCTGATGTCCGCTGTCCTGTTTGGAGAGAAGATTACAGGCAGTAAGATTGCCGCGGTAATACTTTCATTTGCCGGCTGTGCCCTTGTGTCAGGAGTCGGAACAGGAACCGCTCTGACGCCGGCTGGCCTGATGTACGGACTTGGCGCGGGATTCGGGTACGCACTGTACACTATCTTCTCAAGGTATGCTCTTCAGAGAGGATACAGCACCAGTACGATCAACTTCTATTCCTGCCTGCTGGCCGCGGCGGGTGCCTGCCTCATATGGAGACCGCAGGGCATAGCCTCCGCCATGACATCATCTGTTCCCGCTTTCCTGTGGTGCCTTGGATGCGGAGTGCTGAGCTGCTTCGTACCATACCTTCTGTATACATACGGCCTGACCGGAATGGAAAATGGTAAGGCGTCCATACTTGCCTCGGTCGAGCCGGTAGTCGCGTCCGTAATCGGAGTATTCATCTATCATGAGAAGATGACGCTGCTGTCAGCGGCCGGAGTGGTTCTTGTGCTTGCGGCAATTCTGCTGCTGAATCTAAAACATATGGATACCGGCACAAAAAGAGAGCGGACTCGCAATGACGGAAGGCATTCCAGGCAAACCATAGGAGCCGACTGAGCCCGTCCAGATGCGTGCACGCGCGAAGCCGACCCACGCTTCTATGGGAGGCGGAGCGCGATGCAATTGCATCGCAGACGGGTGAAGGCAGGCGACGTGTTTGCGGGAATGCCTTTCGTCAAAAGAGGCCGCCTTATTGGCTTCGTGGACTACTTGCCGTGCGTTCTGGTATCGAGAATGCCTTCCGTCAAAAGAGGCCGCCTTGCTGGCAGGAGAGAAGCTTTCCGTCAAAAGAGTCCGCCTTGCTGGTTTATAAGGCCGGAATACTGAAGAAAATAGGAGCCGCCGCAATCATGCGACGGCTCCGTATCTATCTAATGAACGCTCTGCAGCGCCCAACTACATCATTTCTTGACCTCGTTGAAGCCGACCCTTGCGGCATAGCTGGTGTGAAGCAGCTCATGAGCCAAATGCCCGTTCGGCTCGCCGAGGAACTTCTCGTACAGCTCGATAATCTGCGGGTTGTTGTGGCTCTGACGTACGGTCTGGCGCTCATCCTCAGAGTACAGCGCCTGAGCTCTCTTCTCCTTGTAGGTGTCGAGGATGTTGTCATCCTCGTTCGGAAGCAGGGCAGGTCTCACGTATGGCTGGCCGCCGCCGTTGATGCAGCCGCCCGGGCAGCCCATGATCTCGATGAAGTGATACTTGCTCTTGCCCTCACGGATCTCATCAAGAAGAACGCTTGCGCTCTTCATTCCGGAAGCGATCGCCACGTTGACTTTCGCGCCGTTGATGTCGATGGAAGCTTCGCGGATGCCGGCATCGTGGCCGCGAACCGCGGTGAGCTCGATCGGCTCATGCTCCTTGCCGGTCATCTTGAAGTAGACGGTTCTCAGGGCAGCCTCCATAACGCCGCCGGTGACGCCGAAGATGACGCCGGCTCCGGAGTAATCGCCCATGATATCAGCATCCCACTCTTCATCCGGCAGGCGGTTGAACAGAATACCGCTGCGGCGGATCATGCGGGCAAGCTCGCGGGTGGTGATGACGGCGTCCACATCCTGCAGACCATCCACCTTCAGCTGATCGCGCTGCTTCTCAAACTTCTTGGCAACACACGGCATGACGGAGACTACGAAGACATCCTTCGGATCTACATCATGCTGCTTCGCCCACCATGACTTGATGATCGCGCCCTGCATCTGGTGCGGGGACTTGCAGGTGGACAGATGGGGGAGAAGATCTCCGTAATTGTACTCGGCGTAGTTGACCCATCCCGGTGAGCAGGAGGTGATCATCGGAAGCGTGCCGCCCTCGGTCAGGCGGTGAAGAAGCTCCGTTCCTTCCTCCATGATGGTGAGGTCAGCGCCGAAGTTGACGTCGTAGACTCTCTCGAAACCAAGTCTGCGCATGGCAGCTGCCATCTTGCCGGTGACAGGAGTTCCGATCGGATAGCCGAATTCCTCGCCGAGCGCCGCACGGACAGCGGGAGCTGCCTGGGCGATGACATGCTTGCCGGCCTTGAACGCCTCGTCGATCAGGCTGATCTCAGAGTTTTCCATAAGGGCGCCGGTCGGACATACATTGACGCACTGGCCGCACTGGATACACGGAGAATCGGCGAAGCTGCGGTTCTCGGCCGGAGATACGATTGTATTGAAGCCGCGGTTCTCGAAACCGAGGATGCCAAGGCCGTGAGCGTTCTGGCAGCGTGCCACGCAGCGTCCGCAGAGGATACACTTGCTGGTGTCGCGTACAAGTGCCGGAGCCAGCCTGTCTATAGAGATCTCTGAGTGCGAGCCCGCGAAAGCGTCATCTCTTGCTCCGACGAGCTGTGCGACATGGAGCAGCTCGCAGTGTCCGTTCTTGTCGCACTGCTGGCAGTTCTTGTTGTGGTTGGAGAGCAGGAGCTCTACACTGCGGCGGCGTGCCTCAACAGCCTTCGGGCTGGAGATACGGATCTCCATGCCTTCACTGACAGGATAGACACAGCTGGCGACCAGTCCGCGCGCTCCGGTAGCCTCGACAAGACATGCACGGCAGGAGCCCTGATTGCACTCGCCATGGTTAAACGCGCACAGAGATGGGATCTCATAACCGCAGGACTTAGCGGCCTCGAGGATCGTCAGACCCTCCTGCACCTGATAATCAATTCCTTCAATCTTAATATTAATCATGTCCATGCACCTCCCCTTATCGTTTCTCGATGGCCTTGAAGCGGCATGTACTTATGCAGGTTCCGCACTTAATGCACTTCTCGGTATCGATCTTCATCGATGCCTTCTTGTGACCCGGAGCGGTGTAATCCGACTCGTGGATGCAGTCAGCAGGACATGATCTGCGGCACATACCGCAGCCGATGCACTTGTCAGGATCGATGTGGTATGCCATCAGCTTCTTACACACATGGGCCGGGCACTTCTTGTCCACGATATGGGCAAGGTACTCATCCCTGAAATGCGAAAGAGTCGAGTTGACCGGGTTGGCAGCTGTCTGTCCGAGAGCGCACAGAGAATTGCTCTTGACGGTATCGCTCAGCTCTTCGAGAGCCTTGAGGTCATCCATGGTGCCTTTGCCTTCGGTGATGCGTGTCAGGATCTCAAGCATGCGCTTGGTACCGATACGGCAGGGAGAACATTTTCCGCAGGACTCGTCGCAGATGAATTCCATATAGAACTTCGCGACGTCTACCATACAGTTGTCTTCGTCCATGACGATAGCTCCGCCCGATCCCATCATCGAGCCCTTGGCTACCAGATTATCGAAATCAATCGGCTCATCGAGGAATTCCTCGGTCAGACATCCGCCGGACGGACCGCCGGTCTGGATAGCCTTGAACTTCTTGCCGTTCGGAATGCCGCCGCCGATATCATAGATCAGCTCGCGGAGAGTGGTTCCCATCGGGACCTCAACCAGGCCGACGTTGTTGACCTTGCCGCCGAGCGCGAACACCTTGGTTCCCTTGGAGCGCTCTGTTCCGACACTTGCGAAGCTCTCAGCACCCTCGCGGAGGATGAAGGGCACGCATGCCAGAGTCTCAACGTTGTTGATGATGGTCGGCTGGCCCCACAGACCCTTGACTGCCGGGAAAGGCGGACGGGGACGGGGCATACCTCTCTTACCCTCAATGGAGTTCAGAAGAGCGGTCTCCTCACCGCAGACAAATGCGCCTGCGCCAAGTCTGAGATGGCAGTCGAAGCTGAAATCGGTGCCGAGGATGTTCTCGCCGAGCAGCCCGGCCTCTCTCGCCTGCTTGATTGCCTTGCGGAGACGCATGAC
>DFHY01000042.1 GCA_002371345.1 Lachnospiraceae bacterium UBA3711 | reverse complement strand
ACTGAGACACCATGTTCTTGGCTTCAGATTCTGCCACAGTGTTCAGAAGCTCGGTCTTGATCGCGCCGGGATAGATCGTGGTCGTGCGGATGTTCGTGCCTTCCCGGATGGATTCGCTGCGGAAGGAATCCAGCATTGCCCTTACGAAGTGCTTGGTGCCGCAATATACCGCATTTCCAGGAACGGACATCATGCCTGCTCTGGAGGAGGTAACAAGGATATGTCCCTTTTTTTGCGCGATGAACTCCGGCAGAACGGCAGCCATTGTATTCAAAACACCCTTGATGTTGATCTCAATCATGGCATTCCAGTCTGCAACTTTGAGTTCTGACATATTTCCGGCAGGCATGATTCCCGCATTGGCAAAGACGGCATCAATCTTCCCGAACTTCTCCTTCGCCAGAGCGACAAGCGCTTTCATTTCATCCGCATTCACTACATCGGACTTCAGGTAAGCCGCATTCTCCCCGATCTCGTCAGCCAGCTTTTTAAGCCTCTCTTCGCGTCTTGCAGAAAGAACCACCTTCGCTCCTTCTCTTGCAAGAACCCTTGCCGTCTCTTCTCCGATACCGGAAGATGCTCCGGTGATGATGATTACCTTGTTTTCTACATTCTTCATGATCATGACCTCCGTATTATTGATTTAAGATTCCTCGCTGCCGAAGAACAGCGGCAGCGCATTGTACAGATATTCCTGTACGGCATCAAAGTCGTGATAGCCGCCATCCTTCAGGTGGAACATATAATTCTCCGGTGTAAACACATCCGATCGCTCCAGCATTTCCTCCGCCATGTCGATGGACTGACTTTTGACGGCGTCCTGTGTGCCGACGGCGTGATAGATGAAATAGCCGCGCTCGTCAAGATCGTGATCCTTAACAAGCTGTTCGATGAAGTCCACGTTTCTTTCGATCTGGAAATCTCCATAGGTACCATAGTACCAGCAGGAGCCGCTCATGGGCAGGAAGTAACGGATATAATCCGTGTCATAACAGAACTGCAGCCAGGTCGTGACGGAGCCCAGGGAGAAACCGCCGAAGGCACGGTGATCCCGGGAATCTTTCAGATCTTCATCTGAAGCTGACTGTGCGTAGGTATGAAACCTTCCTTCCACCGCAGGCATCAGGTTCTCTTCAAAATCCCGGTGGAACTGACGGAACTCCGCAATGGAACCACTGAAGCCTGTATCGCTGTTTTCATTGTAGAACGTGGCTGATACGATGATGACTGGCGGGATCTCTCCGTTTTCGATCAAATGATCAAACATGTTTTTTGTGGAGGAATATTCAAAGTATTCGCCTGCGCGTCCGCCCCAGCCATGCATCAGATAAACGATGTTGTATCGGTTTTCTTCATCGTTTTCGTCATAGCCGTAAGGCGTATAGACATAAGCTGTTTTTGTGATTGCCGCCCCATCTCCGACATAATCCTTCGAATCATAATCCAGCCTGGTCACAGTACCGGGATGGTCTGATGAGGTCTTATATGAGGACGGAACAGCGACAGTATATCCTGTTTGTTCCATAGTTTCCTTATTCTCTGATGAGGCATCATCTGAGCGTTCTTTTGTGTCCTCCGATGGTGCCTCTGTTTCACTCTGCTTTGTCTGCTCCTGCATCTGGTCTTGAATCCTTGCACAGGCAGCCAGAGTTCCGATCAGAAGCAGAAAACATATCAATAAAATCATTTTCTTCAAGTGCATGTGCCTCTTTTCTGCATTCCAGAAGTACCTCCAGTAATTCTTCCCGTGTGAACTTCTTCACGCATCCGCCGGTCAGGACCGTCGATTCTGCGATTGCCTTATAGTCTGTATCTGCCGGTATGTTCATCTCAGTAAAGGTGGTCGGTAAGCCGATCTCCCTGATAAAGGCTGCCAGCGCTTCGACAAACGCTTCAGCAAGCTCTTCCTCAGTCTTTCCGGTAGGATCGATCCCCCAGACTTCGGTCGCAAGTCTGGCAAACTGGTAATTTGCTTCCGGCATCATATGTCTGTAGAGCACCGGATGCAGAACCGCCAGTCCCTGCCCGTGGTTACAATCGGTGTAGGCACCAAGCTGGTGTTCCAGCATGTGGCACTGGAAATCTGTGGCCTTTCCGATCTTCAGAATACCGTTCTCCGCCATGGCAGCTGCCCAGATCAGCTCGCTTCTGGCCTGGATATCCTGCGAATCCTTCAGTGTGGCGCGAATATTCCGGATGATGTTTCTCTGAGTGGCTTCATTGATCTCGTCAGACAGATTTACTTCCCTCGGTGAGCCCATGTAGGTCTCCATGCTGTGGGACAGAGAGTCGAAGGCCCCGGAGATTACCTGCTTCATAGGCATGGTCATAGTATAGACCGGATCCAGGATCGCAAAGCTGTAGAAGGCACCCCAGAGAGCGGACTTCTGCATCTTTTCCTCGTTCGTGATAACAGCACCGTTATTCATCTCTGCGCCCGTTCCGAAGGCGGTGACCACAGCACCCATGGGGATGAACTCTGTGGGCTGTTTGTGATCGGTATACTCCAGTTCCCAGATGTCCTGATCCAACTTTGCCTGGGCGGAGACGATCTTGCAGCAGTCGATGACAGAACCTCCGCCCACTGCCAGAATGAAGTCGATGTTCTTTTCCTTTGCCAGGGCAGCACCTTCCTGCACCTTGGCATAGGTGGGGTTGGACATGATTCCCGCGAACTCTGTCACTGTCTTTCCGGCGTCCTTCAGGACGCCCAGCAGTTCATCATAGATGCCGTTCTTTTTGATGGAACCCCCGCCATAAGCGAGCAGGACGTTCGGTCCGACCTTAGCAAGCTCTGAAGCCAGGTTATTCGCGGCTGCATTTTCTCCGAAATAAACTTTTGTGGGATAGCTGTATGTAAATGGATTCATGTTTTCCTCCTACTGTTTTGAATAACGCCCAAAGTCCGCCGGAGATCTTGGCATCTCCATGGCGGACGTTGGGATGTTTGTTATTTCAAGCTCTTCAGCCACTTTTCAACTGCCTTTGCAGGCCCGTTCTCAGCGTCCCGCATCTCTACCGGAAGGCCTGTCAGCACGGTTGCCTTCGGCTCAAGCTTACGGATCGTATCATAAGTGCCGCCGTCCCCGGAGCCCATGTGGGTGTTGAAGGGGATGATGGTCTTCCCGGAAAAATTATACTTATCGAAAAAGGTGTAGATGATCATCGGGAAAGTGTACCACCACATGGGGTAACCGATATAGATCCTGTCATAGCCTTCGATGTCGATCTCGTTCTTAATAGCAGGCCGCTGATCCTCGTCATGTTCTTTCTTTGCGAGTCTTGCCAGTGCGTTGTAGTGATCCCGGTTGCTGTCGTAGGGTACGACAGGCTCGATTTCTGCGATATCTGCGCCCGTCTGTTTCGCAATCTCCCCAGCCACGATCTTTGCCGTGCCATAGACAGAGAAGTAAACTACCAGTTCTTTTGCCATATCCTGCTCCTTATTCTCCATGTCCAGTCATCAGGCCTTGTAGCTGAGCAGCCACTTGACAAGCTGGGGATCAAAATGGTTGATGATCTCGCTGTGGCCAAGGTCTTTTTCCTTGATCTGCTCCATCTCTTCATCCGTAAGGGAGAAATCCCAGATATCCAGGTTCTGCTCCATGCGCTCCACATGGACGGACTTGGGAAGGATCGAAACGCCGCGCTGGGTATTCCAGCGGAGGA
>DFHY01000020.1:18089-35654 GCA_002371345.1 Lachnospiraceae bacterium UBA3711 | reverse complement strand
CGGCCCATGACCTTGATGAAGTGCCAGTACTTCTTGGCCGAATTGCAGTCTCTCTCGATATTTCCGATCAGTTCGCTGTAGGTCTTCGTCGCGGTGTCGAATCCGAAGGAGGCCTCAATATCCTCATTCTTCAGGTCGCCGTCGATGGTCTTCGGGCAGCCGATGACCTGCACGCCTGTGTTATGCGCCGCCATATACTCAGCCAGGACAGCCGCGTTAGTGTTGGAGTCGTCGCCGCCGATGATAACGATAGCGGTGATGCCGTGTTCCTTGCAGACCTTAGCCGCGACAGCGAACTGCTCCTCAGTTTCAAGCTTCGTCCTTCCTGAGCCGATGATATCGAATCCGCCGGTGTTCCTGAACTGGTCGATATACTCATCGTCAAAGATGATGTAGTCGTCATCGAGAAGTCCGCTCGGGCCGCCCTTGAATCCATAGAGAACATTCTCGCTGTCAGTCGCCTTCAGAGCGTCATACAGTCCGCAGACAACATTATGTCCTCCGGGAGCCTGTCCGCCTGACAGGATAACGCCGACAACCTGCTTCTTCGGCGCGGAGGTGTTGCTTCCCTTCTGGAAGGTTATCTCCTTCTTGCCATAGGTATTCGGAAACAGTGCCTTGATCTTCTCCTGGTCCGCAACACTCCTGGTCTCCTCGCCCTCCTTCACGCAGATGTCGGCAATGCCGTGTCTGAGCATGCCCGGAAGCTTAGGTGTGTATTCGTATCTTGCAGCCTGAAGCGGTGATACATTCATGATGAAGTCTCCTTTCCTGATTCTTACCTCAGTTGTTACAGTTAATAATGTTGATACCGGAGTCAAAAGTACCTTTTGGCTCCAACTGTGATGTACGGATCGCTTCGTTGCTTCGCAGCTCCCGCGCTCCTTTACATCAGAATGAAAACTTTCCGTCAAACCACTGATCGAGCTCATCGATCTTTACCCTGACCTGATCCATAGAATCTCTCTCTCGGATCGTCACGCAGCCGTCCGTCTCAGAATCGAAGTCGTAGGTCACGCAGTACGGAGTTCCGATCTCGTCCGCCCTGCGATAACGCTTTCCGATCGCTCCTCTGTCATCGAATTCACAGTTGTACTTCTTCGACAGCTTCTCATATATCTTCGAAGCGGAGTCGGTAAGCTTCTTGCTCAGCGGAAGCACACTGATCTTGACCGGCGCAAGTGCCGGATGGAAGCGCAGGACGGTACGGACATCATTCTTTGCCTCATCAAGAACTTCCTCGTCATATGCCGCGCACAGGAAAGCCAGAACGACTCTGTCGGCGCCGAGTGATGGCTCGATGACATAAGGCACATATTTCTCATTGGTGGTATCGTCGAAGTAGCTCATATCCTGTCCGGAGGTGTTCTGGTGCTGGGTCAGATCATAGTCGGTTCTGTCTGCGATACCCCACAGCTCGCCCCATCCGAACGGGAAGAGGAACTCTATGTCTGTCGTCGCCTTCGAATAGAACGCCAGCTCCGCCGGATCGTGATCGCGCAGACGCATCTCATCCTCTTTGATTCCCAATGACTTAAGCCAGTTGATGCAGAAGCTTCTCCAGTATTCGAACCACTCCAGGTCAGTTCCCGGTCTGCAGAAGAATTCAAGCTCCATCTGCTCGAACTCACGTGTGCGGAAGGTAAAGTTTCCGGGGGTAATCTCGTTCCTGAAAGACTTACCAATCTGGCCAATGCCGAACGGAACCTTCCTGCGCGAGGTTCTCTGCACATTCTTAAAGTTAACGAATATGCCCTGCGCGGTCTCAGGACGCAGATACACCGTATTCTTCGCGTCCTCCGTAACTCCCTGGAAGGTCTTGAACATCAGGTTGAACTGACGGATGTCGGTAAAGTTGTGCTTGCCGCAGGTCGGGCACGGAACCTGGTTGTCGTCGATGAATCCCTTCATCTCCTCATGGCTCATAGCGTCGACGCTCTTGTCCAGTTCGATGCCCTTCGACTTGCAATAATTCTCGATCAGCTGATCGGCACGGAATCTCTCATGACACTCCTTGCAGTCCATCAGCGGATCAGAGAAGCCTCCGATGTGTCCGGACGCAACCCATGTCTGGCTGTTCATAAGTATCGCGCAGTCGACGCCGACATTATACGGGCTCTCCTGCACAAACTTCTGCCACCATGCTCTCTTGACATTGTTCTTCAGTTCAACGCCAAGGTTGCCATAGTCCCAGGTGTTGGCCAGACCGCCGTAGATCTCGCTGCCCGGATATACAAATCCGCGGTTTTTTGCAAGCGCTACGATCTTCTCCATCGTCTTCTCCATGATGCTTCTACTCCTTTTCCTCTTTCTGTAATTGCAGCATCTCCTGGTCCTTCTCATATATTACATATATCGAAGGATCCTGAGTGTTCATCTCCTGCGCCGGTTCCGCCGCCTGTGCGGTATGGCTGTTTACGATCTGTACGCCTCCGCTCACATATCTTATATCACCGGGCACCTGCAGCACATGCGACGCATCAGATATTACCACATTGTATTCCTTGTGGCTGAGAGGCTCTGATGAATCGAGAGCCTCGTCTGACATGTCAGATCCTGTCACCGCGAAAAACGGTCCAGAAAACAGAAATCCCTGCATCTGAGCGTCCAGCATCGATCCGCTGCAGAATACAGTATTATTGTACCTGGAATAATCCTCGCCGGTCCGGTAATCTATTACAACCTTCACATCCCCGCCCGCATCAGTATAAGAGGTGACCCTGACAGCCCCCTCTCCGTTTGACGCATTGTACTCATTCATAGAGCGCGCGATCATGTCCTGAAGCTCATTTCCCTGATACCAGCTCTGATCAAGCTTATCAAAGATAGTCTCAGTCAATGTCCCGTCGCCGTGAACCTGAATGCTGTTGGTTGTGGGAGCCCAGTCCTTCCAGTCATCCGCGCCTATGATCCTGTCAAGAGTGCTGCATCCTGTAAGACTTAAGGCACAGACAGTCATCGCCGCAAATGCTACGAATCTGGCTGATCTCATATGAGCGCCTGGCCTCCTCCCCTGATCTTCTGTGTCCGCAACTGAATCGAACAGTCACGTTATTATAACTTGTGCCACCCCGGTTTTCAACCGCTATCGGGCCCGCATATGAGACCCCGGAAAAGAAACCCTGTATTCCACTGTCAGAAAAGCCTGTTTTCATGGGCACTCATCATCCGGTTCAAGTCTGCTTCCAGTCCCTGTCCATGCTCTGAAGAACCTCCAGACTGTGGAAACTCCGGTCAATGGTCCTCTCTCTGATTCTGTCCTGCCTTGATTGTATCTCCCGCATGACTTCGTCTGAAACTTCAAATGAAAACAGTCTGCCAAGCGGAGCTGTTATCATATGATAGAATGCCTTCCTTACGGAGATCTGAATCTCTGTATCCTGCGTTATCTGCGTCGGGAACTCTCCCCCCTGGACCATGAGGCGGACCTCAAATGCGTACCGGACACGCTCATTTGGAATGGAGTCCTTCTCCAGGGCAAGCAGTGAGACATACAGAAGATTCAGCATGTCTCCGGCCTCAAGATTTTCTCTGGAATAGTAGTCGGCAAATTCCATAAAATATGATCCGAAGCATGCGCCGTCAATATCGGTCTTCAGCTTCTCAAAGTATTCCTGTATCTGCGCGCCGACACAAGTGTAGGCGGACCGTCCCTCATACAGATGAAATGATCCGAACGCGAAGGGAACCGTTGCGGCTGACAGTGCGCTTCCCATTCTGCGGGCGCCTCTGGCGAAGGCAGTAATCTTGCCTCTCTCCTGTGTCAGCAGCACTACCCGTCTGTCATATTCACCTGCCGGCGCCGCCTTAAGCACCATTCCCGTTAGTTCAATGCCGCCTGTGCTCAAACGTTTAATCCTCCGGAAATATATACTGACAATAAGGCAGAACAATCTCTGTCCATAAATATCACTGATCTGCCGCATCGGAAGGCGGAGATGTCCGGCCTTTAATTCTTACGGTTAGTATCGTAACCCAGGCTCCTGAGTATACCGGCGTTGTCCCTCCAGTCCTTGCGAACCTTGACAAACACCTTGAGATTGACCGCCTCTCCCGTCATCTCTTCGATCGCAAGCCGCGCCTGGGTCGCGATCTTCTTCAGCATGCTTCCGCCCTTCCCGATAATGATGCCCTTGTGGGAATCCTTCTCGGTGATTATAACCGCCTCAATATCCCATATCATATCCTGACTCTCCTGGCGGGGGCCTGCAGCATCCCTGGGATCCTGCTGCGGCAGTCCCTGCCCGTCCGGCTCCTTGTCTCCCCGCACGCGGGGCTTTCTGCGGCGCTCCTTCATGGACTGAATCTCAACGGCAATACCGTGAGGAACCTCCTCCTTCAGGCACCTGAGCGCCTTCTCCCTGATAATCTCAGCCGCGAGAGCGCGCATGGTCTGGTCGGTGACGGTCTCCTCATCATAGTACATGGGTCCTTCCGGCAGATGCCCGAAGATTGCTTCAAGCACACTGTCCGTATTGACGCTGCGCAGCGCGCTTACAGGTATGATCTCGTCAAACGGATACAGGCGGCGGTACATCTCCATGTATCCCGGAACATTTTTCTTATCCACCGTGTCAATCTTATTCATCACGAGAATGACAGGCTTTTTCGCCAGCTTCAGCTTAGAGGCAATAAACTTCTCTCCCGCCCCGCTGAAGTCCGATGGTTCCACCAGCCACAGTATGACGTCCACCTGTGAGAGCGTCTCGAAAGCCACGTCGTCCATGTACTCCCCAAGCTTATTCTCCGCCTTGTGGATGCCGGGAGTATCAAGGAAGATAATCTGTCCTTCCGGGCAGGTATACACAGTCCTGATCTGGTTCCTTGTCGTCTGCGGTTTGGCGCTCGTAATCGCTATCTTCTGGCCGATCAGATGATTCATAAGCGTGGACTTGCCGACATTCGGCCTTCCGACAATCCCGACAAAGCCCGACCTGAATGCATGTTTTTTCATCCGTCCCCCCATACTTCAAAGCACGATTAATCTTCCTCAATACAATTGCGGATTGCTCCGCGCCTCACTCTGAGCCCCTGCCGGCAGATTTGTCACAGCGCCTGTACGCTGTCAAACAGAGAGCTTTCAGAATTCAGTTTCTCCTCATTTCCTACCACACACACTGAAGTATCGTCCTCAAGCGCCTGCATATACGGAGCCAGGGCGCGTATATCCTCAACATCCGCGTCAAGGATCTGATCACGGATCTTCTGAATATCTTCCAGTGTCGTTCCGGTGAGATAGGCTATCATGGAGCGCGAACCCGCGCTTCTCGGCGTCAGCGGAGTATCAAGGCCTGAGACCGTACCGATGACATATTTTGTCATATCCCTCTCGCTGCAGTCGAACTCCTTCAGATACCCGGCTATTCCGCGATAGATGTCGATCGTCCTGTTAAGGTGCGGATCCCTGTATGAATAGAACGCGGAAACTCCGTTTCTTCCAAATGAAGCCCCGCAGCCATAGGCCCCTCCGACAACGCGCAGATTCGTCCAGAGATAATCATAATTCAGGATGACTCTCAGCACATTCAGCGCCCCGTTATATGGCAGACTGGCCTGCGCGAAATCACCAGCCATCGCCACGTACTGGACCTTGGCCGGGGTCAGGAAGCCCTCCCGCTTTTTGGACAGAACCAGCTTCTCTATCTTTCCAAGCTCTCCTCCGTCAGCCCTGCTCTCTCCGGACAGCTTTTCAGCGATAGATCTCGCGCCGGCCATGATACGCCCTGTCTCTTTCCCGTCTCCGGTAAAGCTCACGATAAAGCCTTCCTTTCTGAGAACGGAAGACAGTATCCTTCTGAGTCTTTTGATCAGGCCGGCCTTCAGATCATCGAAGTCTTTCTCCAAACGCGTGATTACACAATAATAGTCAAGTCCGGATATTGAATCCGAGAAGCATGCCTCCGCGCTGAATCCGGCCATTGCCCTGGTCGCGGCGGTCATATGCCCTGCCGACGTAAGTCTCGTATACAGGCGGCTCTTTGTCTTCTGAATAATCTCCTTCAGTCTCTTCTCATCATCAAGCCTCGACGTGAACAGAATCTCCGCGGCAATGTCAAGAGCAAACTCAATCTCATCCGGAAGAGTCGAGATCTGGATGCCGAGGGCAGCCATCAGGGAAGACGCGTCATCCGGATCGGGAACAACCGTAATGCCTGCGCTGACACCGCCTGTGCGGCAGCCGATCTCATTTGCCAGTTCTTCATATGTGTAGTGTTCGGTTGAAACAAGCCCCAGCAGACCTCTCAGCAGACCGAAATACGGAAGATCCTCCTGCTCTATGACAGAAGCGTCGAACAGCAGATTGATATAAGCAATACCATTTGTCTGCTCTTCATGGTGCACAAGCTTTACTCCGTCCTCCACGATTATGTCATTGTGATATGGAAGAACCTCCCTGCGCAGATCCGACCGCTTAAGCATCGGTATGGTTTCAAGCTCCTCTCTTGTCGACGGCGTCTCCTGGAATATGCGAAGTTCATTCGTCTTTTCAATCAGACCGTCGATCTGGTCCGCAGACAGAGTCTTCTTCCATTCGGCAAGCTTTTGCGCGGTCTTTGCCTCCGCCTCCTGCGCAAGGCCCCTCTGAGGGGCGACGGTCACAAACGAAGCGTGAGGATTGTCCAGGATATAAGTTCTGACAAGCTCCTCATAATATCCGGTTCCGATCTTTTCTCGCAGGAAAGCATAATCCGCAAGCTGGGTCAGATAGTCAAACGGCTTCTCATCACAGTACAGCCAGCTGTCAAAGCAGTCTATAGAGTATATCAGTCCCTTGGGGTAGCCTCCGAAGTCAGCCTCACGGTACTTAAACTCCATAGTGTTGAGGGCCGCCTCAAGCGCCTTCGCGTTAAGCCCTTCACGGCAGAGCCTCTCAAGGCAGGAAACAACTATCTCTCTGAACCTGGCTCCGTCCTTCTCATTAGCGCTTTTTGCCACGATAGAAAACACAGGCTGACGGATACCGGAATCATATGACCCGTATACGTCCTTTCCGATTCCGGCATCCAGAAGGGCCATCTTCAGCGGAGCGCCCGGGCTTTCCAGGAGAGCGTAGTTCAGCGCAGCGAATGAATTTGCCAAACGCGTATCACCGCTGTCTCCGGCCACTACGTTCCAGGTCAGATAAGCATTGTCCTCAAGCGGATCATTTTCAGCGACAGGATACCTGGAATGGATCTCAATAGGAGCGGCAAAAGGCTTCTGAACTCCGACCTCAGAGTACACCGGGCCGTTTCCGCCCATATCCTCAGCCATATCAAAAGCGCTAAGATATTCGCGGTCAAGGTATTCCAGACGCTCCGCAAAGTCCATCTTTCCGTACAGATACAGGTAGGCATTGGACGGATTGTAATACTTCCTGTGGAAGTTAAGGAACTCCTCGTATGTCAGCTCCGGAATATGCTCAGGGTCCCCTCCGGATTCCACGCCATAGGTTGTGTCCGGAAACAGTGAGTTCATAATCTTGCGCTCCAGCACATCGTCAGGAGAGGAGAAAGCACCCTTCATCTCATTATAAACGACTCCGTTTATCACCACCGGATCGTCCCTGTCCTCGATCTGGTAGCTCCATCCTTCCTGGCGGAAGATCTTCTCATTCCGGTAGATATTCGGATAGAACACCGCGTCCAGATAGACGTCCATCAGGTTTCTGAAGTCCTGGTCATTGCAGCTTGCAACCGGGAACATAGTCTTGTCCGGATAGGTCATCGCGTTGAGAAATGTGTTCATTGAGCCCTTTACAAGCTCGACGAAAGGATCCTTCGACGGATACTTCCTCGATCCGCACAGCACTGTATGCTCAATGATATGAGGAACACCCGTCGAGTTCGTGGGTGTTGTGCGGAAGGCGATGTTGAAGACCTTATTGTCATCCTCATTCTCAATCAGCATCACGCGTGCGCCGGTCTTGTTGTGTCTCAGAAGATAGCCCACAGAGCCTATGTCTGTCAGTTCTTTCTTCATGACGAGGGTGTAAGCTTTCAGATTCTGAAATTCCATGTATTGCAAAACTCCCTTCTATAATGTCAGCGTCGTCAGCTTAAGTATTTATTGTTTCACCGCCTGCGTCTGCGCGCACGCTTCCTGTGCGCCTTCACCAGACACAGGATTCCGCCGCCAGATACTATCACAAATATCACGACTGCGCACTGGAAGAAAAACTGATCCGGCAGAATCAGTATAACCGGGTCTGTGCGCGGGTCGAACAGCCAGTAATTGTTCCTGAACATGATCGTGTGGAATGTGGTGAACAGATAATCCCACCTGAATGCCGCAAGCAGCCCTAAAGCTGCCGGTATCAGTATGGTCAGTATCCCGGCTATTCGAAGGCACCTCGCTGTGTGTTTTCTCCGAAGAGCCCCTATGATAGTGATGATACCCGTCGCCGCGCACATGACCTGCACGATGTCAAAGATCACCTTGCAGTCCGCAAAATGAATCCGCCCGCCCTCACTCATCGGAAAGTCGGGAAGAACCAGATTCCCGCGGTTCCACACGAACAGATAATCGCACAGTACATCATAATTACGGCGAACTGTCGCGGCATCCTTGCCGCAGGCTGTATCCAGATGGAACAGATTGATGTCAAGATAATACAATGGTCTGAAATACAAAACAAAAACCACCGCGAGGCTGATGATGAACAGCGCGATCGCGACGGCTCTGAGTATATCTCCTCCGATAGATGAATTGCTGCCTGCTCTTCGAGCCATTTTCCTACTCCCTGCTCCTGTAGTCTGCGAATCATTATAGCATACCTGACCTGCCTGAAAAAGATAATCAGTATTTTAACTGCTCACGGATAAGTCTTGTTCCCATGAGCTTCTGTAAATGAATCGGCAGCAGCAGGATCTGACCGCTGGGTTCCTCCTCCTTTTGGCATTTCTTAAAACCGATTATGACGTACTCTGTGCCCTGCGGAGCGTGAACATCATATCAATAGATCCGGCGATCTTAGCCCTGAACAGGATCGTTCCGTTCTGGTATGTGAATATCATCGTATCATCCTTCGACGCAAACACTGATCCATCTGTCTTTGAGGAATCTCTTACCGACATCCAGGAATACGGCTCTTCCATATTCTTAGGAGGTGTATATGACCCTGCCCAGTACAGGTTCTTGTCTCCGTTTTTGTTGATCCAGTACACAGAGACAGATCTGTCTTCAATCTCCGCGCATACCGTACTGACCCCTGCCTGCGAGCTCTCCCAGTAACCGCTCAGGTCAGGACCGAAAGAGTTCTGAGATGTACTCGTACTCTGTGCAACACGGTTTTGATGGCTTCTGAGAAGCGTTGGAATAACAACTCCAAGGACACCGGACACCATCGCGATAGCCACTATAGCACCAAGCACTGCAGAGTTCTTACTGACGCTGCTGTTCTTAACCGGTTTTCCGTTCAGAGTCTTGATTACAGGAGAGGTATTCTTTCCGGCAGACTCAAGTTCGGAGTCGGCATTGAGAACATAAAATGCGCTTGAGAAAGGTGTCTTTCTTGGCTCATGAGAATCGCGTAAGCCTGAAGAAGAACCTGATGGCACTTTTTCAGAACCTGAAGGCAAGGCATCCTTTTCTCTTATCCGGACCGCCGCGATCAGGCAGAGAAAACATTCCAGAATAATATATGGATACGCGTCAGGCTTCATCGCGATGGCAGCGCCATACAATACACAGGCTCCCATGGCAAGCGATGACCGGAGCGCGAAAACATCGATAACATTGACAATGATCCCGAGAATGACCAGGAAAACAAACGGCTCAATCACAAACCTCGGCAGAGTCAGTGTATTGCCAAGGATCTCATAATCAGCCGGGATATAATGCAGATGGTATCTGCTGAAATAGCCAAAGAGGAATACCCCCGTAATCAGCAGCGATATTACCAGCGCCACTCTTCCTTTCTTCATCTCTGATCCCCCACTCTCCTTCAGAATAACCATAGGGCCATCGCATCAGCGCGACAGCCCCACGTTCTCAATGCTGCGGCACACAGCCCGGAGCGGATATGCACCGCAGCAGATATTTACTTTACAGTCTGCCTCAGACCTTATCACTCCTTCGGAGCATACAGATCGGTCAGCCTGTTCAGATACTCATAGCGCTCCTTGGACTCAGCCTGGTTCTTTGCCCACAGCTTAGCGGCACGCTCCGGATTAGCTCTCTTCAGAGAGTTGTAACGGACCTCGCCGTCAAGGAATGCCTCGTACTCTCCGGTCGGAGCCTTGGAATCCATGGTAAACGGATTCTTGCCCTCGGCCTTCAGAGCCGGGTTGTAACGGAACAGATGCCAGTAGCCTGCCTCGACAGCCAGCTGCTCCTCGGTCTGCGCCTTCGCCATGCCCTTCTTGATACCGTGGTTGATGCACGGTGCGTAGCAGAGCACGATAGACGGTCCCGGATAAGCCTCAGCCTCAGCGAAGGCCTTCACGCACTGGTTGAAGTCAGCACCCATCGCGACCTGAGCAACATAGACGTTGCCGTAGCTCATCATGATGGAAGCCATATCCTTCTTGCGGGTCTCCTTGCCGGCCGCGGCGAACTGCGCGACAGCGCCGGTCGGAGTAGCCTTGGAGGACTGTCCGCCTGTGTTGGAGTAAACCTCGGTATCGAATACGCATACGTTGATATCCTTGCCGGACGCCAGGATGTGATCCACGCCGCCGAAGCCGATATCATATGCCCATCCGTCGCCGCCGAAGACCCACTGGCTCTTCTTCGCCAGGAAATCCTTCTTGTCAAGGATATCCTTGGCAGCGTCGCATCCGCAAGCCTCAAGCGCTTCTACCAGAGCCTGGGTCGCGGCACCGTTCTTAGATCCGTCAGCGAAGGTATCAAGCCATGCCTGTCCCGCCTCGGCAACCTTGCCGTCAGCGACCAGAGCCTCAACCTTTGCCTTCAGACCGTCACGCAGAGCGTTCTGCGCAAGCAGCATACCAAGTCCGAATTCCGCAGCGTCCTCGAACAGTGAGTTCGACCATGCCGGGCCCTGTCCCTTCGCGTTGACAGTATACGGAGTGGACGGTGAGCTGTTGCCCCAGATAGAGGAGCATCCGGTCGCGTTCGCGATGTACATGCGGTCTCCGAACAGCTGAGTGATCAGCTTCGCGTACGGGGTCTCGCCGCAGCCCGCGCATGCGCCCGAGAACTCAAGCAGCGGAGTCTTGAACTGGGAACCCTTGACCGTATTCTCCTTGAACTTGTCGATAACATCCTGCTTCGGAGCAAGCTTTACGGTGTAATCGAAGCCGTCCTGCAGATCCTTGTGATCCGCGAACTTCTCCATAACCAGAGCCTTCTCGCCCTTCTTGCCCGGGCATACATTCGCGCAGGAGCCGCAGCCGGTGCAGTCGTACGCGGATACGGACATCGTGAACTTGTACTCCTTCATGCCGGTCATCGGAATAGCCTTCTGTCCGTTCGGAAGAGCTGCTGCTTCTTCCTCGGTCAGAGCTACCGGACGGATGACAGCGTGCGGGCAGACATAAGCGCAGCGGTTGCACTGGATGCAGTTGTCAGAGTTCCATACCGGAACCATGACGGCGATACCGCGCTTCTCAAATGCTGCGGAGCCAGACGGTGTGGTGCCGTCCACATAATCCTTGAATGCGGAAACCGGAAGGTTGTTGCCTTCCTGAGCGTTGACCGCGCTCTGGATCGTGTTGACGAAGTTGACAACCGCGCTGCTTCCCTCAGCCTTCTTAAAGTCAAGGCCTTCGTCAGCTGCATTCTTCCAGGAATCCGGAATCTTGACCTCGTGCACCTGCTTCGCGCCGGCGTCGATAGCATCCCAGTTCTTCTTGACGATGTCGTCGCCCTTGCGGCCGTAGGTCTTCTTCGCTGCATCCTTCATCAGCTCGATAGCGTGCTCCTCCGGAATGATTCCGGTAAGCTTGAAGAACGCGGACTGGAGAATCGTGTTGATCCTTGTCGGGCCCATGCCTACCTCGATACCGATCTTAACACCGTCGATGGTGTAGAACTTGATGCCGTGGTTAGCGATAAACGCCTTGACCTGTCCCGGAAGCTCCTTCTCAAGCTGCTCGTCGTCCCACGCGCAGTTCAGCAGGAATGTTCCGCCGTCAACCAGCTCCTGAACCATGTTGTACTTGCGGATGTATGCCGGGTTGTGGCACGCAACGAAGTTCGCCTGGTGGATCAGGTATGTCGACTTGATCGGCTTCTTACCGAAACGCAGATGGCTCATCGTTACGCCGCCTGACTTCTTGGAGTCATAATCAAAGTAAGCCTGAGCATACATATCGGTGTTGTCGCCGATGATCTTAATTGAGTTCTTGTTCGCACCGACGGTACCGTCAGCGCCAAGACCCCAGAACTTACAGTTCGTGGTTCCCTCGGGAGTGGTGACAAGCTGCTTGCCGACCGGCAGTGACAGATTGGTGACGTCATCCACGATACCAAGAGTGAAATGAAGCTTCTCGGTGTTGTCATAAACCGCGACGATCTGCGCCGGGGTGGTGTCCTTGGAGCCGAGTCCGTAGCGGCCGGACAGAACCGGAACCTGATCGAACTTCGTACCCTTGAGAGCAGCGACAACATCCAGCCACAGCGGCTCGCCGAGAGCGCCCGGCTCCTTCGTTCTGTCGAGAACGGTAATGGACTTGACTGTGTCCGGAATCGCCTCGATAAGAGCCTTCGCGCTGAACGGACGGTACAGACGAACCTTCACGACACCGACCTTGCGGCCCTGTCCGCACAGATAGTCGACGGTCTCCTCGATCGTATCGTTGACAGACCCCATAGCGATGATGACGTTCTCGGCATCAGCCGCTCCGTAATAGTTGAACAGCTTGTAGTCTGTGCCGATCTTCGCGTTGATCTTGTCCATGTTCGCCTGGACGATCGCCGGCATGTCATCATAGAACGGGTTGATGGCTTCACGGGCCTGGAAGAAGATGTCAGGGTTCTGGGCGGAACCTCTCTCAACCGGATGATTCGGGTTGAGGCTCTGATCTCTCCATGCCTTGAGGGCATCGAAATCATACATCTCCTTGAGATCCTCGAAGTCCCACTGCTCGATCTTCTGAATCTCATGGGAAGTGCGGAATCCATCGAAGAAGTTGATGAACGGAAGACGTCCCTGGATCGCGGAAAGGTGAGCAACCGGAGTGAGATCCATGACCTCCTGCACACTGGATTCGCACAGCATACATGCACCGGTCTGACGACATGCGTAAACATCAGAGTGATCTCCGAAAATTGACAGTGCATGCGACGCAAGCGCACGGGCTGATACGTCAAACACACCTGGAAGCCTCTCACCCGCTACCTTATAAAGATTCGGGATCATAAGCAGAAGTCCCTGTGAAGCGGTGTACGTTGTTGTCAGCGCGCCTGCTGCCAGAGATCCGTGAACGGCACCTGCCGCACCTGCCTCAGACTGCATCTCCGTGATCTGCACGGTCTGGCCAAAGATGTTCTTCAAGCCCTGCGTTGCCCATTCGTCGGTGTGCTCCGGCATAACGGACGACGGAGTAATCGGATACATGGCAGCTACTTCAGTAAATGCGTATGAAGCATATGCCGCGGCCTGATTACCATCCATGGTCTTCATTTGTCTTGCCATTTTGTTTCCTCCTTCTTGGGTTTTATATTCTCCACGCACGCAAAAAGGCAGCCGACAACCGCTGCCTCCCCTGCGCGTTCTCAAACCTCATTCATTCTATCATACTTAAACATGCTTGTCTATTTTGTTTTACGTATCTCAATCGTCATGCTCAAGCGATGTATAGACGGTCCTCTTCCTCGCCATCTCGTCGCTCGCCAGATACTCGTCATACGTCGTGATCTTATCGATCAGCTTCCCGTTCGGAAGTATCTCCATGATCCGGTTTGCCGTAGTCTGCACGATCTGATGGTCTCTCGACGAGAACAGCTCCACGGACGGGAACTTGATCATACCGTTGTTGAGAGCGGTAATAGATTCCATGTCCAGATGGTTTGTCGGCTCGTCGAATATCAGCACATTTGCCCCGGATATCATCATTCTCGAGAACAGGCAGCGCACCTTCTCGCCGCCGGACAGGACTCTGACGTACTTGTCTCCGTCCTCTCCCGCAAACAGCATCCTCCCGAGGAATCCCCTCACATATGTCTGGTCCTTGATCTCGGAATACTGGGTCAGCCACTGCGCTATGGTCAGATCGCTGTCAAACTCCTCCGTGTAATCCTTAGGGAAATAGGCCCTGCTCGTCGTCACCCCCCACTTGAAGGTTCCCTCATCCGGCTCTTCCTCTCCCATCAGGATACGGAAAAACATCGTCTTGGCGATCTCATTTCCGCCGACGAACGCAACCTTGTCCTCCCTTCCGAGAGTAAATGAGATGTCGTCAAGCAGCTTTACGCCGCCTACCGTCTTCGAGATGTTGTGCACCTCAAGAACTTCATTTCCGATTTCGCGGTCCGGCCTGAAATCAATATACGGGTACTTGCGGCTGGACGGACGGATGTCGTCAAGCTGAATCTTCTCAAGAGCTCTCTTACGGCTCGTCGCCTGCTTGGACTTGGAAGCGTTAGCCGAGAATCGCTGGATAAACTCCTGCAGTTCCTTGATCTTCTCTTCTTTCTTCTTATTGGCCTCCTTCATCTGACGGATCATCAGCTGTGAGGATTCATACCAGAAATCATAGTTGCCGGCGTACAGCTGGATCTTTCCGTAGTCGATGTCCGCGATATGGGTGCAGACCTTGTTCAGGAAGTATCGGTCATGAGAAACAACTATAACGGTATTGTCAAAGTTGATCAGGAATTCTTCAAGCCAGCCTATGGCGTCCAGATCAAGATGGTTGGTCGGCTCGTCCAGCAGCAGTATATCAGGGTTTCCGAACAGGGCGCGGGCAAGAAGCACCTTGACCTTCTGGTTTCCTGTCAGATCCTTCATGAGAACATGGTGCTCTTCTCCCGGTATCCCCAGACCATTCAGAAGCGACTCTGCGTCCGACTCGGCTTCCCATCCGTTCATCTCGGCGAATTCGGTCTCCAGCTCGCTGGCCCGTATGCCATCCTCATCCGAGAAGTCAGGCTTCGCGTACAGCGCGTCCTTCTCCTTCGATATCTCGAACAGGCGCATATTGCCCTGAATGACGGTCTCGAGAACATCCTGTTCGTCATATTTGAAATGATCCTGCTCCAGCACGCTCATGCGCTGTCCCGGCGTCATCGTCACAGTACCCGACGTGGTCTCCAGTTCTCCCGACAGGATCTTAAGAAAGGTTGACTTTCCCGCACCGTTCGCGCCGATCACTCCATAGCAGTTGCCCTCTGTGAATTTGATATTCACATCTTCAAACAGAGCCTTCTTGCCGAGCCTGAGCGTTACATCATTTACACTGATCATCTGTTCTGTTTATCCTCCTGATTTACGTCATATTTTTCAAGCCTGCCGGCTCTTCCTGCTGTGGACGGCCTGCTTCATCTGATACATCTTCCTGTCAGCTCTCCGGTAGACATCCGTGTAGCTGTGGTCCGTATCCGCGTCATAGACAGCCAGTCCGTAAGCTGCCGAGATGCGCATGTACGGCTCCCGGGCATTCTCATTGTTTGTCTTTATACGCATCTCAAGTTCCGATATCTTCTCGGAGCGGCATTCGTACTCGGTATCTTTCAGGATCACGGTGAATTCATCCCCGCCGATACGGTAGACCGCTGAGAGCGGAAATGTCCTGCATATTATGGCGGCGGTGCGCATCAGAACGATATCTCCCGCACTGTGACCGAATTTATCATTGATGTCCTTCAGGTAATTGAGGTCGAGCATAACCACCGCGAATACTGCGTGTCCGCTCTCAATCGCGTCATTCAGGGCTGACTGCTCTATCTTGTACGCCGCGACATTCTTCACTCTTGTCAGGCCATCCTGATAGGCAAGTACCTCCATGTCATCAGAATACTGTTTCAGGTGCTCTACGGCCGTCCTGAAAGCACGTGTCAGGTCGCCGACCTCGTCGCCTGTCTCGTTCGGAAACTCCACCTCATAGTCTCCGGTACTCAGCTGGTTTGCCGCGGCTGCAAGCTTTCTCAGAGGTTTTGTAATATGGCTTGATATAAGGACCATCACCGCGGCGGCAACCGCGAACATCGCTATCGCGATTATCATCTGGTAGCTCAGTGTCTCATTCGCGACGCGGAATATCTCCTTGTAGCTGTCACACAGAACCAGCTTCATACCGTTTCTCAGGGTCATGAACACCATTACGCGGTCTCCGTTCCTGAAAGTGTAGTGAACCGCCTCATCGCTGACGCTCTTCTCCATCTCATCGGAGCCGCTGATAATAGTATCCTCTTCGTCGCCGTGTATATCTTCGCCCTCCAGATAAGACGGATGATAATGAAGGGAGCCGTCAGCCTCCTTCAGATACATATACCCGGTTTCCTTGTACTGGATCTCATCGATGTCTCCAACCATCCTGGAGAAATCTATGTCCATTCCGATCAGCCCTATCAGGGTGGTTCCGCAGTAAACCGGCTCCTCGTAAGAAATCATAGTGACATTGATATTCTCGTTGAGATACGGGGACATCCACATCGGTTCTCCCGCCTCGATAGGCAGATAGTACCATCCCACATGCTTGTTGTCATTCTTGTCATACTCCAGCACCTGGGTGAGAGGTTCTTTTCTGAACTCGCCGTCTGCATTGCGCACGAAGAACGCGCCTTCTTCCGACTGATCCACCAGGTCCAGCGGATATCTGAAATATATGGTCTCGGCGCCTTCAATCCGTTTCGCGCTCAGAAGCAGTATGGACTCTGCCTGATTAAGTATCTTATCCCTAAGGTCTTTATTCTGACTAAGCTCGTCAAGCGAATCCAGAGATTCCACCTGCCTCAGAAGCCATTGGGATACAGTTGCCACCGAATCCTCTATCTTCATAAGCTGAGTATCGATCTCCATTCCGCGCTCACGGCAGAACAGATTCATTTCACTTACGGCTTCCCCCATCAGGACGCCGCGCATGTTCCTGTACATAACCGCGGCCATCGCAACCGTCAGCGCGATAATCACGGTAAGCAGAAGAATCATCAACTTAACCTGTATGCTGAACCTTCTCTTTTTTGCCGTTTTGCTCATGTCTCCTTGCTCCTGAACCAATAGGAATAAAAGTCGGAAAAGCCCAGCGATTCGTACAGGCTTCTGGCCTTCTGATTACTGGACGCCACCTGAAGGTATGCCCTCTTCGCTCCAAGTCCGCCGGCCTCTCTAAGTATAGTCGAGCATACAGCTCTTGCATACCCCCGGCTCCAGCAGCTCGGACTGACATATACTGCGTATATTCCGACCCAGTCGCGGTCACGTATGCCAAGCCCCGACGCGACCATCCTGCCGTCAATCTCAACAGACGCGGCAATCGTCTTCTTGGGAATAGCCGCGTACATCTTCGGAACAATCCTGCGAAGAGCAGGATCCGAAGTGCCGTTCAGCGCGAACAGCCCCTTGATCCATTCGTCTGTGACAAATGCCTCAAGCTGCACAGTAAGGCCATCCTTATAATGCACCAGAGTCGGAAGGTTAAGCCGGTTCTCAAACAGGAACTCTCTGCTTCTCTCAGGCTC
>DFHY01000020.1:8477-17981 GCA_002371345.1 Lachnospiraceae bacterium UBA3711 | reverse complement strand
CTGATATCCTCTCTTCTCAAGAATCGCGTCAAACTCCGGATCCAGAAGCGGCTGGATCTTGAAATTCGTCGGACAGTTCAGATCACTGTATATCTCTTCACAGTACCTGATCTTCTCCTCCAGAGGGATGGTGCTCTCCCCTACCTGCTCTACGGAATTGGTTCTGTAAGTATAATTGTGAGAATACCTCAGAAGCCAGCCGTCATAGTATTCTATCCGATAGGAAGGCCAGGCGTTGAGGGACATCTCCTCCATGTATTTTATTTCCTGATTACGGTTATTGTTCACGCACTTAATTCCCTCAATGTGATGCTTCCCAGCGGCCCGCGGCGCCGCACGGAAGAAACAGCCTGCTGTCTGTCACGGGAAGTCCGACCTCCTGTGATTCCACATGTCCGCCGAACCTGGCGGCAACTTCAGTGGAGATCAGATACGTCAGCACCGATGGGGCAAGCCCTGTCGTATATGAGTTAATGAGATAAAACAGCGGTCTGTCCGACAGAAGCAAGGATGTGAGCTTCACCAGTTCATGAAGATTGTCTTCTATCTTCCACAGTTCTCCTTTCGGACCGCGTCCGTATGAAGGAGGATCCATGATTATCCCGTCATAATGGTTCCCCCTCCGGATCTCGCGCTCAACAAACTTCTTGCAGTCATCCGTCAGCCATCTTATCGGCGCGTCAGACAAATTGCTCGAAGCCGCGTTTTCCTTGGCCCACTGCGTCATTCCTTTCGAAGCGTCCACATGGGTTACTGCCGCCCCGGCGCTGGCCGCCGCGACAGTCGCTCCGCCTGTGTATGCGAACAGATTCAGCACCCTCACCGGATCGCCGGAAGATACGCTGCGTCCCTCTGACACGGCTCTCCTTATTATCCCCGAAAACCATTCCCAGTTTACAGCCTGTTCAGGGAACAGGCCGGTGTGCTTGAATGAGAATGGCTTCAGGTGAAAGGTGAGACAGCTTCCGCCGAGCTGATATCCGACAGACCACTGTTTCGGAAGATCTATGAATTCCCACTCGCCTCCCCCTGATCTGGATCTGTGGTATCTGGCGTTGATCTTTCTCCACCTTGGATCCCTGCGGTCCGTATTCCAGATCACCTGGGGGTCCGGACGTACAAGGTAGTAATTGCCCCACCGCTCCAGCTTCTCTCCGCCGGAGGTGTCCAGTATCTCATAGTCTTTCCATTTGTCTGCAGTGAACATAGTATCCTTCCATCAATCTTCGGACCAGCTTCAGCCTCTCCGTCTGCCGGCTCACAGGTCTCCACAACAGTTCTCAAGGCACTCAGGAAGGCTGGCGAACTCATGTATTTCCCGGACACTCTCTTTCTGAGCGTCGACCTCGCCAAATCCGTACCCCGCGTAGATGAATCCGACGCCGGCAGCTCTTGCCGAGCTCAGATCCTGAGCCGTGTCTCCGACGTATACCGCCTGCGTAAGCTCATTTCTCTCAGCACACAGGCGGATATTGTTTCCCTTGTCTTTAAGGGTATCCTCAAAGCATATATGATCCTCTATGAGAGTGTCATCGCCCAGCGCGAGGAGAAAAACTTCTATATACCCTTTCTGGCAGTTGCTCACTATATACAGATGCCAGCCGTCCCGCCTGAGCTTTGTAAGAGTATTCTTTACGCCCGGATATATCACTCCCGGATGGCTGCCGAGGTATTCGACCTCAAACTTCATCGCCATGCCGAGAACCTCGCGGCGCCGCTCTGTATCCAGATACCCAAACAGCATATCGGCGATCTCATACATCGTCTTCCCGAGACACCGCCTCATCTCATCCCCGGTTATCGTGCCCTTAACATCAGGGACATCTGACAGCGCTTCGTTCCAGGAATCCGTTATAGCGTCAACCGCGTCCCAGAGTGTCCCGTCAACATCAAGAATGATCCCCTTCTTCTGCCCGGCGGGAATGTTTTGTGTGCCAGCCATAATATGTTTCCCCCTCTGAAAGACCTTTAATCCTGAAGCAGTCCGATCCGGTGAGTATCCGCGTTAGTGTCCTTTCTTACTGTGAGACTCTTCAGCTTAACGCCGGCCTGCCCGAAATGCAGCCTGAATACATTGCTGCGTGTTGTGGCGACGAAGCCTGCTCTCTTCACGGCTGTATTGCCCCCGGTTCCGCTCCATACAAATACAGCTATCGGAATCTGCGTGAAGAACAGCGTCACCGGAACCTGGGCAAGACCCGACGCGGTACATGAGCCCTCAAGAGTCATTATATAATATGCCCCGGCCTCCAGCTCAAGTCCTATCAGGCTGTCGTCATCCTTAGCGCACCCAAGACCTGTCAGATCCAGCCTGAGGCCTTCCTCAGGCACCGGTATGAATTCCACCTCTGCCACAGCATCAAGATTCTCGTCCTCAGGCGCGTTGATAACCTCCACTCTGGTTCCCTCGCCCGCAAGCCGGTTCATGGCTTCGCTTCCAAGAGCAAAATTACATATATTCCGCGCGCATCTCTGAAGCTCCGCGCGGCTTAGCCGGCCCTCGGAAACCGCGTCGGCAAGAGTTCCCCGGTATCGCGGATCACATGATATTCCGGCCGCTTTAGCCGAAGAAGGACTGAGGTACTCACCCTCATACCGCGCACAGTCTTCCCGCGGCCGTCCCAGGCTCTCGCCGTCAGGAACAACCATGTAGAGATCATTCTGAGCGCGAACCATCGTGCTGAAATCAGTGATGCGTCCGCCCATCAGATCCCTTGTCAGAGTCTCTTCATCAGGCGCGGCGCCTGAACCTGATGCCCCCGGAATATCTCCTGAACCGTCCAGCGTTTCATCTATCAGTTCTTTGCTGCTGAACGACGCCCACCAGTCGGTCATCACTATGCCGTCGAATCCCCACTCTTCTCTCAATACAGTCGTCGTAAGATCGTACAGTGACGAAGTGTGGATCCCGTTCAGAAGGCCGTAGGAAGTCATGACGGCGTCGGCTCCTCCCTCCCTGACCGCGATCTCAAAGCCTCTCAGATATATTTCCCTGAGAGCCCTCTGAGACACTGTACTGTCCAGACTCCTTCGCATAGTCTCACGGTTATTTGCAGCGAAGTGCTTCAGTACGCCCGTAACATTCTGCGTGTGAAGCCCCTTCAGCTGGGCTGACGCGATGACTCCGGTCACATACGGGTCCTCGGAGAAATATTCAAAGTTCCTGCCGTTCAGCGGATGTCTGTGAATATTAATGCCCGGCCCGAGCAGGCAGTCCACCCTGTTTTTCACCATCTCGAGCCCGAGGAACGAGAACAGCTCGGTATTCAGCTCAGGATCAAATGTGCATGCCAGCAGTGTTCCGTTCGGAAGTGAAAAAGCGTGGTCTCCGCAGTCAAGCCGCATCCCGCTCGGTCCGTCATCACAGCACATGACCGGAACGCCCCTCTCCCGGAGCCTGGCGCTCACCCCGCCGAACGCCGCGGCGGTGCCGGGAGTCGCGAGAGGACTCCCCATTCCTTCACCGCGCACTATGCAATAGAGCTGTTCGTCGTCAAGCTGAGAGATGAAGTCTTCCAGCCGGCATGTTCCGTCCCTGACATCCATCAGCATATTACTGCCGGATATTCGCGGAAGCTCGGGGGGCATATTTTCCTGAATCCGCTCTCTGTTGTCCGCAGAGCGCAGAGGAACATCCTCATATTCCGGATGAAGCGCTGCGTCGCCTCCGGAGCAATCACGCGTCCCGGTCTTATCCTGCCGCATAACCATACGCTGAAAACGCTTTACAGGAGCGCAGGCTTCATGCGTCTCTTCCAGTATCCAGTCGTCTGACAGCGTAAATGCTCCGTCCGAAGTAACACATTCAGCGTCTCTGACATTGTCCCCGGCAAACAGGTCGTATCTGCCTCTCTCAAGCACCCAGCATCCCCTGCCGGCAACGATGCCGGAGTCGTCGTAAGACGCAAGATTTCTCACCGGAATTGAAAAAGCCAGCGTCTGGCTCTCCCCACTTGCGAGCAGCCTTGTCTTCATGAATCCGACGAGAGTGCGCAGCGGCTTTCCAAGCCTGCCCTGAGGAAGACGCGCGTACACCTGAACGACCTGTCTTCCGCTGACCTTGCCCGTATTTGTGACCGTAACATCCAAACTTATAGATCCGGAGTTTCTGACCCCACATTCCGCCTCAGACTCTTTCCTGCACTCTATGGAGAATGAAGTGTAGGTCAGCCCGAAGCCAAATGGATACAGCACCCTGTCTCTGGCGGCAGTTTCAAAATAACGGTATCCGACGTATATATCCTCCTGATATATCTCCTCGCTGCCTCTTCCGAAGTTGGGCGAAGACGGGTAATCAGAGCATGATCTGGCGATGGTGTCTGTCAGATGTCCTCCCGGGCTCACTCTTCCGCAGAGCACATCCGCGACGCCGAGGCCGCCGACCATACCTCCCTGCCATACATACATAACAGCATCCGGACCTGCCGTCTCAACGAACGACATGTCGATAACAGACCCTGTATTCAGCAGGACAACCATCCTGTCATATTCGGCACGGACAAGTCTCAGCATCCGCATCTCTGTATCCGTCAGCAGAAATGACCCGGCCTCTTCACCGTTATCCCTGTCTTCACCGGCCGTCCTGGCTATGATGCATATGGCTGTATCCGACTCCTGCGCCGCTCTCTTCACGATATCTTCCGTGAGCGGCATCTCCTCCTGAGACCATGGGTCTTCCCCCCAGCCTGCCCCTGTCAGCGGAGGGTTCTCCTCGTTCCAGCGGTCATACACCTCCATCAGCCCACGGTTCAGCCTGATACCGGGCTCACTGTCAAGAGCCTCCCGTATACCGGTCACATGACTGACATTTACCATGCCGCCCGATCCGGTTCCGCTCTTGTAATATGTCAGCTGTCCTCTGCCGAACAGCGAGACACGCTCCCCCTCTCTGAGCGGAAGCGCATTGTTTTCATTCCGAAGGAGCACGATCCCGTCAGCGGCCGCCTGTCTGGCGCATCTGGCGTAGGCGTCCCAGTCCAGTTTCTTAAGGTACATCTTTCAGTCCTGCTTATGTTCCGCCGCGCGGGAGCGGCACCCTTAGTGAGTTTCAAACTTCGCCGTAAACCCATAACGGCAGCAAGGTCTTAAAACATGGGACTGCCACACTAAACATATTATGACGCCGGAGGCAAAAATTTCTTCTGCCATCAGCATCTGATCGTTTAGTGCTGCAGCCCCATCCCAGTCATATCAGACGAATACACGTCTCATACATTCATAATCAGTCAGCGTCGCTGAACTCATCCTTGCCGGCGCCGCACAGCGGGCAGACAAAATCATCCGGGATATCTTCCCACTTTGTTCCGGGCTCGATACCGCCTTCCGGATATCCTTCCTCTTCGTTGTATTCCCATCCGCAGAGATCACAAACCTTTTTCATCTCGGTAATCCTCCTTTAACATTTTTAAAAACGGCGGCACAGCCACTGCTCTGCCGCCTCTGTACTTAACGAAGTATACCATGGAGGTACAAATCCGACAAGTTCACTTAAGATACACTGTCAGAATCATTGCATTTTTTCAAAATCACTTGCCGGATGCTTGCACAGCGGGCAGATGAAGTCTGCCGGAAGCTCTTCGCCTTCATACACGTATCCGCATATCTTGCACACCCAGCCTGTCTGCTTCTCCGCTGCCGGCTGCGGCTTCGGCTTAATGTGCTCGAAATAGTAAGCGTATGTAACGCTGGGCTCATCGCTGAGCACTCTGCACTCTGTAACCTCCGCTATAAACAGAGTGTGAGTCTCAAACTCCTTCTCCTCTATCACCCTGCCGCTTATAAGCGCGTTGGCGCCCTTAGTCACATAGAGAAGCCCGTTTGCCGAACGCTCCGCGTCCCGGAAATCAGCGAACTTATCGGTGTCGCGCCCTGACTGGAATCCGAAGTGCCTGAATGTGTCGAACGTAACATCCTGCGACAGCACCGATACATTGAAGGTTCCTGTCTTCCTGATCATGTCATGGGTATAATTGTTCTTATTCACGGCGATCGTGATGCGGTTGGGCTCTGATGTCACCTGAGACGCAGTGTTGATGATGCAGCCGTTGTCCTTATCTCCGTCCCTGGCCGTCAGCACAAACAGACCGTAGCTGAGCTTGAACATCGCGTTAGTGTCCATAACAGGAGTGTATGCCGTCTCAGCAGAGGCAGCCTTGTCACTTCCGGATGACGTCTGAACCTTAGTTACCTCGGTTTTCTTCTCTATCGTAGCGTCGATGGCGTCCGCGATAGCGTCGAGCTGCGTAAGCTGGTCCTCCTTCATGGCGGACTTGATAGTCATAGTCTCGCCAAGAACCGTCATGTTTTTGCATTTTCCCAGGACTTCTCTCATAAGCTTCCCGCTAGTCGGCGCCCATGATCCGTTCTCGATTATGGCAACAACACGGTTCTGGATGTTGTGGGCCGCCAGGTCGTAGAGGAAGCTCTCCATCTGAACAAAGATTCCGGCGTTATATGTCGTTGACGCGAGAACCAGATGGCTGTACCTGAATACCGCTGAAATGATCTCGCTGGCAGGGGTGACGGATACGTCAAACATATATGTAGGAATGCCCTTCTCTCTCAGACGGACCGCCAGGCACTCAGCCGCGTTCTCAGTGTGATGATACACTGAAGCGTACGCTATCACAACGCCTGTCTCCTCAGGTGTATAAGTCGCCCAGTGCTGGTATATGTTCACAAAGTCGGCGATGTTCTTCCTCCACAGGAACCCGTGCAGCGGAGCCAGATACCTGATATCCAGTCCTGACGCCTTCTTCAGGACCGCGGTGACCTGTGTCCCGTACTTGCCGACGATATTTGTGTAGTACCGTCTTGCCTCTTCAAGGTAATCACGCTCAAAATCAACCTCGTCGGCAAACAGAGCGCCGTTGGTTGCGCCAAAGGTTCCGAAAGCATCGGCGGTGAAAAGCACCTTGCTGGTGGTGTCATAGGTCATCATGACCTCCGGCCAGTGGACCATGGGGGCGTTCACGAATGTAAGAGTGTGCGCGCCGCTCGTAAATGTATCGCCCTCCTTCACGATCATGCATCTGCCGTCGACATCAAATGTAAAATACTGCTTCATCATCACAGCCAGCTTCTGGTTGCAGATGATCTTCACATCCGGATAGCGCCGTACAAGCTCAGACAGTGTCGCGCTGTGATCCGGCTCCATATGATGAACGACGATATAGTCCAGATGCCGTCCGCCCAGGGCATACTCTACGTTCTCAAAGAACACGGTACCGACCGCGGCGTCGACCGTGTCAAACAGGACGGTTTTCTCGTCCAGAAGCAGATATGAATTGTATGAAACTCCGCGGGGAACCGAATATACGCCCTCAAACATGGCAAGGCGCCTGTCATTCGCTCCTACCCAGATAAGGTCGTCCGTTACCTTTCTGCAGCAATACATATATAACCCTGTCCTTTCTCCGGATACTCATCCGGATCATCTTAACTATGCAACGTTATAATATTATAGCATGAGTATCAGTCGCCGTCGAAAGCTTCCTTCATCTTCTCGCGGAATGTCTTCTTTTTCTTCTTCGGCTCCGCCGTGTCCGCCGCGCTGTTCAGGCTGTTTCCGGTCAGCTCGTCAAAGCGCCTCAGCGCTTCCTTCGCCTCATCGCTCAGACGGTTCGGAGTCCTGATGGTCAGGGTGACATAATGGTCTCCTCTGATGTCCTTGTTTCTGACGCTCGGCACGCCCTTGCCCCTCAGTCTCACCCGGGTTCCTGACTGTGTTCCGGGCCTGACGGAATAGATCACATCACCGTCGACGGTCTTTACACGAAGATCTCCGCCAAGCGCCGCCTGCGCGAATGATATCTCGACATTTGAGAATATATCCATATCCTGGCGAATGAAGTTCGGATCGGACGCGACCCTGACTTCAACAAGAAGATCTCCTCTCGGACCGCCGTTCAGTCCCGGCTCACCTTTGCCGCGGATCCGGATACTCTGTCCGTCATCAATGCCGGCCGGTATCGTGACCTCTATGGTCTTCCGGCTGGATGTGTAGCCTGTCCCGGCGCAGTTCGGACACTTCTGCTCGATGATCTTGCCGGTTCCGCGGCAGTCAGGGCAGGGCTGTGTGCTCTGCATCATCCCGAACAGGCTCTGCTGGCGTATGGTCACCTGACCTGTACCGCGGCATTTCGGGCAAATTTTCGGGCTTGTGCCGGCCTTGGCGCCTGTACCATGGCAGGTCGCGCACTCATCCTTTATGTTAACATCAACATTCCTGGTGCAGCCTGATATCGAATCAGCAAATGAAATCGAGACCCTGGCCCGGACATTTGCGCCCTGCATAGGAGCATTGGGATTGCGGGTGCGCCGGCCTCCTCCGAACAGATCTGAGAAGATATCTCCCATTCCGCCCATTCCGCCGAATATATCCGAGAAGTCGAATCCGCTTGCGTCAAATCCGCCTCCCTGCTCGAATGCCGCGTGTCCGAACTGGTCGTACTGCTGCCTCTTCTGAGGATCGCTAAGGATTGCGTACGCCTCGGAAGCCTCCTTGAACTTCTCCGCCGCCGCGTCATCTCCGGGGTTCATATCCGGATGATACTTCTTGGCAAGCTTCCTGTACGCCTTCTTCAGCGCCTCATCATCAGCGTTCCGGTCAACGCCCAGCACCTCATAATAGTCTCTTTTGTCAGCCATCCCTCTCTCCATCTCATACGCGCCGTAAAGGTCTGCACGGGATACCCGCGCAGACCCGGTTAATATACTTCCGTTAATATCAATGATGCTGTGGTCAAAAGAACCTTTTTGCCCCCAACTATGATGCCGGAGTCAATAGTCCCTCTTGCCTCCTGCCAAGGCGTCAGACTTCCCTGTAATCTCCATCGACAACATCGTCGTCAGCTGATCCGCCGGCGTTCATGTTCGGGCCTGCCTGAGGACCCGCCTGAGGTCCGGCCTGGCCCTGCTGGGCCGCCTGCTGCTGGTAGAGCTTCTCGAACAGCTTCTGTGCGCTCGCCATAAGCTTCTCTCTTCCGGCCTTGAGTTCATTGATCTGATCGTCTGTCAGCTCGTCGCCGCACTTCGCGATGGACTCCTTGAGAGCCTTCAGGTCCGCCTCGACAGCTGCCTTGTCAGCCGCGTCCAGATTCGCTCCGGCCTCTTCCATAGCCTTCTCTGTCTGGAATACGATCGAATCGGCGTCATTCTTCGTGTCGATGCCTTCCTTGCGCTTCTTGTCCTGAGCTTCATACTCAGCCGCTTCTCTAACGGCCTTATCGATCTCATCATCCGACATGTTGGAGCCGGAAGTGATGGTGATATGCTGCTCCTTGCCTGTGCCGAGATCCTTCGCGGAGACATTCACGATGCCGTTCGCATCGATATCGAAAGTAACTTCGATCTGCGGTACGCCTCTTCTTGCCGGCGGGATCCCGTCCAGACGGAACTGGCCGAGAGTCTTGTTGTCGCGGGCAAACTGTCTCTCACCCTGTACCACGTGGATGTCAACCGCTGTCTGGTTGTCAGCCGCCGTTGAGAAGATCTGGCTCTTCT
>DFHY01000020.1:5286-8426 GCA_002371345.1 Lachnospiraceae bacterium UBA3711 | reverse complement strand
CTCTTCTTGGTCGGGATCGTGGTATTGCGCTCGATGAGCTTGGTGGCGACGCCTCCAAGAGTCTCGATCGACAGTGACAGCGGGGTGACGTCCAGAAGAAGGATGTCGCCTGCACCCGCGTCGCCGGCAAGCTTTCCGCCCTGGATAGCAGCGCCGATGGCGACACACTCGTCAGGATTCAGCGTCTTGCTGGGCTCCTTGCCTGTAAGTGCCTTGACCTTATCCTGGACAGCCGGGATACGTGTTGATCCGCCGACCAGCAGGACCTTGCCGAGCTCGGAAGCGGTGATGCCGGCGTCAGCGAGAGCCTTGCGGACCGGATCAGCCGTCGCGTCTACCAGATCGCTGGTGAGCTCATCGAACTTCGCCTTTGTCAGATCCATCTCGAAATGCTTCGGTCCGGTCTCATTTGCTGTGATGAACGGCAGGTTGATATTGGTAGTGGTTGCTGAGCTCAGTTCCTTCTTGGCCTTCTCGGCAGCCTCTCTCAGTCTCTGAAGAGCCATCTTGTCATTTCCGAGATCGATGCCTTCTTTGTTCTTGAAGTCCTGGATCATGTAGTCAGTGATCCTCTGGTCGAAATCATCTCCGCCGAGGCGGTTGTTGCCGTTCGTTGCCAGAACCTCGATGACGCCGTCTCCGATCTCGATGATAGAGACATCAAATGTGCCGCCGCCAAGATCATAGACCATGATCTTCTGCTCTTTCTCATTGTCAAGGCCGTAAGCCAGAGCCGCTGCCGTCGGCTCGTTTATGATTCTCTTGACATCAAGTCCGGCAATCTTTCCGGCATCCTTTGTCGCCTGTCTCTGAGCGTCATTGAAGTACGCCGGGCATGTGATGACAGCTTCAGTTACCTTCTCTCCGAGATAGCTCTCGGCATCGCTCTTGAGTTTCTGAAGAATCATCGCGGAGATCTCCTGCGGAGAATACTTCTTGGAATCGATATCGACTCTGAAGTCAGATCCCATATGTCTCTTGATGGAAGAGATCGTACGGTCTGAGTTCGTAACCGCCTGCCTCTTGGCCGGCTCTCCTACCAGTCTCTCTCCGTTCTTCGTAAATGCGACGACGGACGGTGTTGTCCTCGCGCCTTCCGCGTTAGCGATAACTGTAGGCTTGCCGCCTTCCATAACCGCGACGCAGCTGTTGGTTGTACCAAGGTCAATTCCGATAATCTTACCCATAACTTTTCCTCCTTGTAATATCCTGTCCTGTTAATCCGGCCTTGCTCCGTGAGCGGCCGTCTGACTGTCAATCCTGATGCAGGCAGTTCAGTTTGCCACCTTTACCATACTGAACCGAACCACAGTATCATGGTATGTATAGCCCTTCTGGAGCTCCTGCACTATTATGTTCTCGCCCACCGAATCGTCCTCACAGTGCATGACCGCGTTGTGAAGATTCGGATCGAACTGGACTCCCTCCGCCTCTATCTGCTTAACTCCGATCGATTCGAGCTCCTGCAGCATCGACTTGTAGACCTTTTCCATCCCCTGTACAAAGGGATCATCCTTGTCCTCAGCCTGCGCGAGGCCTCTCTCGAAGTTGTCGATCACAGGAAGAATCTTCTCAATAACGCTCTTCGCACCGAGATCGAACATCTGGCTCTTCTCCTTGTCCGTTCTCTTGCGGAAGTTGTCGAACTCAGCCATCTGCCGCTTCACCCTGTCGGTGAGCTCCTCGATCTTCTCGTCCCTCTTGTCCTTCTTTTTCTTGAAGAAAGAAGTCTTCTGGGGGCCTTCCTCAACGCTTTTGAAGCTTCCGTCCATCACGTCTTCTTCCGTCTCAGATTCCCGCTCAGCAGGCTCGGCATTCTTCTTAGCTTCTTCGGCTTCACCCGTCTCTTCATTGAGAGGCTCCTGTTCCGTGGTCTCCTCCTGATCCGAAGAAGTCCTGATTTCTTCCTCCTCCATACCCGCGATGGTTTCCTTGTTTGTCTCTTCTGCCATACTGTCCTCCGGTTTCATCATATTCACTGTTTAAAGGGAACAATCACCCAAGCCAGCTAAGAGTCTTCGTCCCCGTCCTTCCTGTAGACCTCATCCAGCTGTCCGGTCAGGTTCTTCAGGATTCCGACCACCTTGTCATAGTCCATCCGCTTAGGTCCGACTATACCGATACGTCCGTACATCCCGTCCCCGAGATCGTAGCTGGCGGTCACGACGCTGCAGTCCTTAAGGCTCTCATTGCCAAGTTCCGAGCCTATCGCGACCTGTATACCCTGCCCGGGATCTTCTTCCTGATCCATCAGTGACAGAAGCGGATGTTTTTCTTCGAACGCATGGATCAGGCCGCTTGCCTTATCCGTGTCTGACGACAGCTCCGGATATCTGAAGATGTTCGTCGCGCCGCTGGTGTATACCTCCACGTCCTCTTCCTGGCTTATCGCGTCGGCGACCGCGTCCAGTACCTGAGATATTAACTCTGACTGTATTCCGGCTTCCTGCTTCAGCTTCGAGATCGTCGCCAGATTGATCTCCTCGATCGTAAGCCCGTTCAGCCTGGAATTCAGCTGGATGTTCAGCTGCAGTATCTGGTCTCTCACGAGTCCGTGCTGCAGATGGATGATGCGGTTCTTCACCACATTGCCCTCAGCTACTACAGTCGCCAGGATCTGTCCGTCGTCGACGATTGACAGCTGGATAAACTTCAGCTTCGTCCTGTGATACCGAGGACTTGTAATCATCGTCGCGTAGTTGGTGTTGATGGCCAGATAGCGGACGATCTGCTTGAGAAGCATCTCCATCTTGTCCTCTCGCGAGATCATAAGCTGTCTCATCTGAGTGACTTCGGCTTCCTTCTCCTCCATCAGGCGGTCAACATACAGCCGGTATCCCTTATCGGAAGGAATTCTGCCCGAGGATGTATGCGGCTGAATGATAAGCCCCATCTCCTCCAGATCACTCATCTCATTCCTGATCGTCGCGGAACTGAGATTCAGATCCGACATCTTGGATATCGTTCTCGATCCGACAGGATCGCCAGTATCAAGATAGTTCTGAATGATGGCCTTCAGTATCGTCCACTTACGGTCATCCAATTCCATCTCCATGCCGTCTCCTCCTCTCTTTCGCTTCCTGTTAGCACTCATATTCTTGGAGTGCTAACATCTATGGCACTATAATAGAACCGCCCAC
>DFHY01000020.1:930-5149 GCA_002371345.1 Lachnospiraceae bacterium UBA3711 | reverse complement strand
ATTTTGACGTTGACTATAAAGTCTCCGGCAGGATGCGCGCGGATCCGCAAAGGAAGTATGCCGCCTTAAGGCGGCGCGAATCCGGCGCAGCAGACGGCAGAGTAAAAAATCTTTGTCGTTTGCTGTATATTCACATTGACAGGTTTCGATTCAGTTGAGCGCAGCAGTACGAATATGCGCGTGATATGGGTGATTAAATGCGAAAGACGATATTATTAGCTGTTATTGCATGTATCCTTGGAATCGTGATTCTGGCGGCTCTTGCCTTCTATATTCCGAGCAGGCTCGGACAGACAGACAGGCGCGGACAGTCCGAGGCGTTCACGGGTTTCCATTATGCCACTGAAGACGCGAAGCCGGACAATTCCGGTGCAAAAGAGGCATCCGGCCATTCCATCACCGGAACCTCTTCCGAGGCTGCCCTGCCGGGCGACACGCTTCCTGACGTGAAAGCTTCGGAATCCCCTGATACAGAGGAGGCGGCCGCCCAGACTGAAGCCGCTCCCGAAAGCATCAGACATTATGCCGCCCTTCCGTCATATGTCAGAAAGCACCAGATCATATGGGTCGGAGATTCCCGAACTTTGGGACTTCGCGACGCTCTGCACAAGACGGAGCGCGACGATGATGATCTGTTCGTCGGGCAGGTGGGAGAAGGAGTCAGATGGTTCAGGGAAGAAGGCATGGCGGAGATGTCCGACATGATAGAAGCATATCCCGACGCGCCCGTAGTCATGAACTTCGGTGTAAATGACCCGCAGCTTATCGACGAATATGTCGTCGCCTACTGGGATGTGATCCGGGAACATCCGGATACGCAGTTCTATATTATGTCCGTGAATCCGCTCGATGAGGAATTCCTGATCCGCGACGGTCAGGTAAATGAAGCTGTGTTTGACGACATCAATTCTCTGAATGTTGCCAGGATGAATGTGAAGCTGAGCGAGGAATTCGGGCGCCGGTACATAGACACAGCCTCCTGGCTGAAGGCCGAAGGCTTCGAGACGGTAGACGGCCTGCACTTTTCAACAGATACATATCTTAATATACATGATTACGTGGTAAGTCTCCTGTTTTGAAATACGTCATGCAAACTCCAGAAAGACGGTAGTACTGTATTCCTTTCAGCACATACATCACAAACCTTCAGCAAAAAACAGGGTCTGCAGCGAAAATCTATGCTGAAAGAAACGGAATCAAATGGAGCGATCCGGAAGCGGAAGCAGAAAAAAAGAGATTGTCCGTGTGCGCAATGTGAAGGGAAGCGGCACTTCCAAAACAGTATCCGTCTGGTCAGCCATCAGGAGAGTGAAAGTCAAAAAGTAAAAACAGGTTTCTTATCTCAAAGAAACTCGCACATCACCAGGTTGCTGACATCAAATCCCCGGTCTGTCAGGCGGAGGCAATGGTCTGTAATCTCCAGAAGTCCCGCCCGACAGAACCGGTCTATCACCTCTCCAAATATATCACCGGCCCGCACATGAAACTGCTCTTCAAAGTGAATAAGATCCACCCCGCGGATCATGCGGAGGCCAAGAATCATCGTCTCGCTGATCTCGTCTTCCCGCGTCAGGGTCGTCTTCTCTTCTATATACCCGGTATCCGCGGTGCATTTAAGATAATCCTCAAGGCCTGACCTGTTCCTGTACCTGACATCTCGTATCTGTCCTGACGCGCCAAGCCCGAAGCCTGCGTATTCACGCCTGAGCCAGTAGCCTGTATTGTGGCGGCTCTCATAACCGGGCTTTGCATAGCTTGAGATCTCATATCGATATATCCCGATATCTGACAGAGATGACTTCAGAAGCTCCAGCATCTTCCCTTCTGTCTCCTCATCCGGAAGAAACAGCGGCCTTGAGCCCCTGCGCTTCTCCTCATCATCCTCATGATATCTGTCCCAGAAGGGCGTTCCTTCTTCTATGATCAGGCTGTAAGCGGACACATGCTCCGGATCCAGTTCCATAGTTTTTTCAATGGTATCCTTCCAGGATGAAAGAGTCTGATTCGGAAGGCCGTACATCAGGTCGATACTGATGTTGTCATATCCCGTCTCCCGTGCTTCCCGGTATTCCCTCCGGAAGGTCCCAAACGTATGAATCCTCCCCAGTGTCCCAAGAAGCGTGTCGTCTGCTGACTGCAGCCCTATACTGAGGCGGTTGAAGCCTGCCCTTCTGTATGTCTCAAGACGATGACGGTCAAGAGTTCCCGGATTGCATTCTATTGTAATCTCCGCGTCCCGGCTTACGGTAAATGTCTCCCGAATCAGGTCCAGTGTCTTCACAATCTGTCCGGGATCCGGAAGGCTCGGCGTCCCCCCGCCAAAATAAACGCAGACCGCTTCATAGTCCCCTGACAGGGAAAATGAAGCGATCTCTTCTCTCAGTTTCTTAAAATAATACTCCTGCACAGATATGCCTGCGGGAAATGACAAGAAATCACAATAGCTGCATTTGCGGGCGCAGAATGGAATATGGACATAGATGCCAAGCTCTCTCTTACCCACAATTGCACCTCTACCATTCAATGTGTCACTGCTCATCCAGCTTCAGCACGCTCATGAAAGCCTTCTGAGGAATCTCAACAGAACCCACCTGCCTCATGCGCTTCTTTCCTTCCTTCTGCTTCTCAAGAAGCTTCTTCTTACGCGTTATGTCGCCGCCATAGCACTTCGCGAGAACGTCCTTGCGCAGAGCGCGCACAGTCTCTCTTGCTATGATCCTTCCGTTGACCGCAGCCTGGATCGGTATCTCAAACAGCTGTCTCGGAATCTCCTCCTTCAGCTTCTCGCACATCTTGCGGCCGCGCTCATAGGCGCTGCCCTCGAATACGATAAATGAAAGTGCGTCCACCTGTTCCCGGTTCACCAGGATATCCAGCTTGCACAGGTCGCTCTTCACGTATTCCTTCAGCTCATAGTCAAATGACGCGTACCCGCGGGAGCGGCTCTTCAGAGCATCGAAGAAATCATAGATAACCTCATTCAGCGGCATATCATACTTCAGCAGCGCGCGCCCTGACTCGATGTACTCCGTCTCCTTATAGATGCCTCTTCTTTCCTGGCACAGCTGCATGATCGGTCCGATATATTCTGTCGTGACCATGATCTCCGCCGCAACCACCGGCTCTTCCATATACTCTATCTCTGACGGATCGGGAAGGTTCGATGGATTCGTCAGCTCAAAGGATGTTCCGTCAGTCTTGTGCACCTTATAGATAACTCCGGGAGCGGTAGTAACCAGATCCAGATTATACTCTCTCTCCAGCCTCTCCTGTATGACTTCCAGATGAAGCAGACCGAGGAATCCGCACCTGAATCCGAATCCAAGAGCCGCGCTGGTCTCAGGTTCAAACTGAAGTGAAGCGTCATTGAGCTGCAGCTTCTCAAGCGCGTCCCTAAGATCCTGATACCTCGCGCTGTCAGCCGGATAGACCCCGCAGTAAACCATCGGAAGCGGATCCTTGTAGCCCGGCAGCGCCGCTTCACACGGTCTGTCCGCATCCGTAACCGTATCTCCGACACGCGTATCCTTGACATTCTTCAAAAACGCCGTGAAGTATCCGACCATTCCGGCTTCCAGCTGCTCGCATGGAATGAACTGTCCCGGACCGAAGTACCCGACCTCGACCACCTCGGCAGTAGTGCCGGTAGCCATCATCCTGACCTTCATGCCCTTCTTCAGCGTTCCGTCGAACAGTCTGCAGAATACTATAACCCCCCGGTACGGATCGTAAAGAGAATCAAATATCAGGGCGCTCAGCGGCGCGGCTCTGTCGCCGTCAGGAGCGGGGAGCGAGTGGACTATCTGCTCAAGCACCTGCTCAACGTTCAGCCCGGTCTTGGCGGATATACGCGGAGCGTTCTCACAGTCAAGGCCGATTACGTCCTCGATCTCCGACGCTACCCGATCCGGGTCAGCGCTCGGCAGGTCAATCTTGTTGATAACCGGAAGGATCTCCAGGTCATGATCGAGCGCAAGATACACATTTCCCAATGTCTGAGCCTCTATGCCCTGAGCCGCGTCCACCACGAGCACGGCGCCGTCGCAAGCGGCGAGCGAGCGCGACACCTCATAGTTGAAGTCAACATGCCCAGGGGTGTCAATAAGGTTAAGGATGTATTCCTCCCCATCCTGAGCATGGTAAACTATACGCACAGACTGCGACTTGATCGTGATGCCCCTCTCCCTCTCGATATCCATATTATCGAGTACCTGGGCCA
>DFHY01000020.1:0-814 GCA_002371345.1 Lachnospiraceae bacterium UBA3711 | reverse complement strand
CCGTGATCGATATGCGCAATAATACAGAAGTTGCGGATTTTACTGATCTCGATCTCAGACAAGAAAACACCTCCAAGTTTGCGTTTAATCCAAAAACAGCATGAACAGTTTACATTAAGGGAATGAAAACATCAAGAAGATGTTGACTTTTAACACTATGCGGATTAGAATACCACCGTATGTGTGCCTGAAACGTCCGTGTCCGTCTTTCAAGCACGAATGAATTGAAATCATTAGATAAATAATATTGTTGGAGGTGTACGTTTTGGCAAACATTAAGTCCGCTAAGAAGCGTGTTCTGACCAGCAAGGTCAGGCAGGAAAGAAACAAGTCGATCAAGTCTTCCATCAAGACTGCTTCCAAGAAGGTTCTTGCCGCTGTAGAAGCGTCTGACAAGGAGCTTGCAGCGAAGGAGCTGCTCAATGCTACTTCTGTGATCGACAAGGCTGCGAAGAAGGGCGTTCTTCACAAGAATACCGCTTCCCGCAAGGTTTCCCGCCTGGCTTCCGCCGTCAACCGCATCGGCTGAATATAGAATCCTGCATGAACATAATAAAGTGCGCCGGACCGTCATCCCGGCGCACTTTTTCTATTGCCGCCGGACCTCATCCCGGCATGCTTTTTCTATTGTCCGCCGGGCCGTCATCCCGGCATGCTTTTTATCCGGCACATCTGATAATAAGCATCTCAAGGCCCAGTCTCTTGTCCATATGCCCGCTCTGTATCTTCTCCTGCATCGAGGCACACTCCTCAAGTATCCCGCGCAGATTGTCTGAGGAGAACCCGGCAGCCTGCCTCACTGCTTTCTCAGCCT
>DFHY01000072.1 GCA_002371345.1 Lachnospiraceae bacterium UBA3711 | reverse complement strand
TGCATACCCGTGAAGGCGGAACACCGTTCACAGGTCGCGGGAATGATCCATGACCAGTCGTCCACCGGCTCGACACTGTTTATCGAGCCGATGGCCATCGTAAAGCTGAATAACGATATCAGACAGCTTGAGGCGGATGAGAAAGCCGAGATACAGAAGATACTTGCCTCGCTGAGCGAGATGGCAGCCGCAAGCAGCGATATCCTGATCGCGGACACCCAGATACTCACAGCTCTTGATTTCATTTTCGCAAGGGCAATGCTTGCCAAAAAAATGAACGCCACCCGTCCTGATTTCAACGAGGACGGCATCATAGAGCTGCGCCGCAGCCGCCATCCTCTTATTGACCCGAAGACAGTCGTTCCTGTCGATATACGCCTTGGAAAGGATTTCGACCTGCTCGTCATCTCCGGGCCGAATACCGGCGGTAAAACAGTCAGCCTTAAGACAGTCGGTCTTCTGACACTCATGGGGCAGGCCGGTCTCCATATCCCGGCCGCCGAGCACAGCATGCTGGCACTGTTTGACGAAGTCTTCGCGGACATAGGGGACGAGCAGTCCATAGAGCAGAGCCTGAGTACATTTTCAAGCCATATGACTAATATTGTCTCTTTCTGGAACCATGCGGACGAGAGATCGCTGGTTCTGTTCGACGAGCTCGGAGCCGGAACGGATCCCGACGAGGGCGCCGCTCTCGCGATCGCTATCCTGTCGTCTCTTCACGACCGCGGCATACGCACGATAGCGACAACACACTATTCAGAGCTTAAGATATTCGCGCTCTCCACGCCCGGGGTTGAAAACGGCTGCTGCGAGTTCGACGTCTCGACGCTGCGCCCCACCTACAGGCTGCTGATCGGCGTTCCCGGCAAGTCAAATGCTTTTGCCATATCAAAAAAGCTGGGACTTCCCGACGAAGTGATTGAGAGCGCCCGGGCGCACCTGACCGATGCCGAAGAGGACTTTGAGGATGTCATTTCCGACCTGGAGGACCGCAGGATATCCATGGAGGAAGCAGAGAAGCAGATGCACCGCAACAGGGACGAGGCCGCCGCTCTGCGCTCCTCTCTGGAGCGCCGCACGAGGCAGCTTGAGGAATCCAGAGAAAAGATCCTAGCAAAGGCCCGCGAGGAAGCCGCACAGATCCTGAGAGAAACCAAGGCTTACGCCGACGAGACGATCCGCAACTACAACCGGTACGGCGGCGAGGCGAACAAGGCGCGTGAGATGGAGCGCGAGCGCACGAAGCTACGCGAGAAGATGAATGCCCTTGACAAGAAATCGTCCGCTGCGGAATCAAAAAACGCCGCTGCTCTCGAAGAGAAGCGGCGCAGCATAGACCCAAAGAAGCTCAAGGTCGGGGACGCGGTCTTCGTCAAGTCAATGAACCTGAAGGGAACCGTAACCAGTCTCCCGGACCAGAAGGGCAACCTCAAGGTACGCATGGGAATCCTTAACTCATCGGTCAACCTGAAAGACCTTGAGCTGATAGACGAGGTGACCATCCGCGCTCCGGGTCTTCAGCGCTCCGGCTCCGGCAGAGTCAGCATGGCCAAGTCCGCCTCGGTGTCACCTGAGATCAATCTGCTCGGAATGACGGTGGATGAGGGTGTCTCAGCCCTCGAGAAGTACCTTGACGATGCCAGGGTCGCGCATCTTGAAACCGTCCGCATAGTACACGGCAAAGGCACCGGCGCGCTGCGCAAGGGCGTACACGACTACCTGCGAAGACAAAAAAAGATCGCCTCCTTCCGCCTGGGCCAGTACGGCGAGGGCGACGCCGGAGTTACGATCGTGCAGCTGAAGTGACCTTGAAATGAACAAGCCATGCAGAAACAATCCGCTGTTCCTGCATGGCCTGTTTTCTTGTCACCTGCCAAGCCGTATCACGTTCCAGCTCTTCGCGGGCAGGCACATCGTCAGCGTTCCGGCATCAATCTTGTCTGTGTCAGCCTTCACCGGCGACACCCGGTCCGGATCCTGCTCGGTATTCACGGCCTTCAGGTCATCGTTTGTCAGGAGAATGTGCTCCTTTACCGAATAACCCTCAAACTGTCTCACATCCATCGTAACCTCATAAGAATTCTCAAGGTCCTTATTGACGGCAAATACAGTCAGCGTGTCATGCTCCTCATCCTTGACCGCGACAGAATCAATGTATGGAGCGTCGCCGTGGCTGGACTCGTAGGTGTCGACCTTCACAGCCGTGTTCAGAACAGTACCGCGGCCCATGGTGCTCGCGTGCATGTACGGATAGAATATCGTCTGCCTCCATGCGCCGGTATCCGAAGTCATGATCGGGGCGATCACATTTACAAGCTGGGCCAGGCAGGCAACCTTGACCCTGTCGGCATGGCGGAGCAGGGTTATCAGCATACTTCCGACCAGCAAGGCGTCCTCGAAGTTATAGATATCCTCCAGCTGATGCGGATGCTGTATCCACTTCTCCAGCTTCTTGTCAGCTTCATTTGAATGATACCAGACATTCCACTCGTCGAAGCTGAGATTGATCTGCTTATCTGTGCGTTTCACCGCCTTCACGTAATCGCAGACAGACACTATCGAGCGGATGAACTTATCCATATCAACACTTGACGCCAGGAAGTCGGGCGTGTTGTCATCCCTGTTTCCGTAATAGGTATGGAGGCTCAGATAGTCCGTCGTCTCATAGGACTGCATCAGAACCTCAGCCTCCCACGCAGCGAATGTCGGCATCTGGGTGTTTGATGATCCGCAGGCAACACACTCTATTGACGGATCCACCATCTTCATGATACGTCCGGCCTCAGCCGCGGCTCTCCCGTACTCATGCGCGGTCTTATGGCCCATCTGCCACGGTCCGTCCATCTCATTTCCCAGGCACCATAGCTTGATGTCAAATGGGTCCTCGGCACCGTTCTTCCTGCGCAGGTCGCTGTACCATGACCCGCTCCTGACATTGCAGTACTCGATGACAGCCCTTGCCGCGTCAATGCCTCTGGTGCCAAGGTTGATCGCGTACATCGGTTTGGTTCCCGCCTTCTTTGTCCAGCTCATAAACTCATGAAGGCCGAACTCATTTGTCTCTATCACGCCCCAGGCAGGGTCGATCCTGTGCGGACGTTCCGAGACCGGCCCGATGGAATCCTCCCAGTTGAATCCTGACACAAAGTTTCCGCCCGGGTAGCGGACAAGCGGAACATTGATCTCACGGATCAGTTCGATCGTGTCCTTTCTCAGCCCATCCTCGTCGGACACCGGGAGACCCGGCTGGTAGATTCCCTCATAAACCGCCCGTCCCAGATGCTCTATAAAGGACGCGAATATACGCTCGTCTACCGGAGACACTTCTATATCGCGGTCAATACTGATTCTGGCTTTCTTCACACTCATTTTACCCTCCTGATGATGTGATGGTAATGTATTGTGCCCGGGGCCGAACAGCCCCGCCTCCCGGTCAGTCTGAAGAACCGGCATCCGCAAGCCCCCTCAGAGTATCACTGTGGCGCAGAACGATATGGTCATACTCCGGAGCTGAAGCAGTGAAGTAAAATGACCCGTCGTCCGCAAGTCTGCAGCTGAGTAAACCTATCGTCACTCACGTAATCCGCAGACACAGCTCCGCCTCAATATGGTGAATGATCCACAACTTTCACATCCATCGTTTGTACGGGCACTTTCCGTCATTGCGAGTCCGCTCCAAGGTTCAGGTTTACAGCCGGATCTGGCGATGATTCTTTCCGTCTTTCAGGGCCGCTTCGCGGCTCAGTTTCACAGCCAGCACTGGTCGGGTGCAAGCTCCTGCACGAAGATCCGCGAATTGTCCTCAGCGTACTTCGCCTGATGATACTTGAACAGCATCTTATTGCCCTCGACCGGTCCCAGGATCTCTATCTTGCCCGTGACATGCGACATGCAATAGTGGATGCTCTTGGCCTGGCCGTTCATCATGCTCTTGGCCTCCTCCACTATTGCCGAGCCTTTAAGGATCGGAATCTGGAACTCGTCAAGGGCGCCTCTTGCGGGGCGGCACTGGAACACATAGTACGGTATGACTCCGATCGAGACCAGCATGTTGAGGAGTCGTGCCAGTGTCTTCGGATCATCGCTGACCCCTTTCAGCAGGACAGTCTGGTTCCTGACTATGCATCCGCACTCGATCAGTGCGTCAACCGCTCTCTTTGCCTCGGACGTCACTTCATTCGGATGATTGAAATGAGTGACGATCAGTATCTGCTTCTTCCTGTTATACTTTTTCAGTATTCCAAGAAGCTCCTCATCTTCATATATTCTCATCGGAAGAACAACCGGAGTTCTGGTGCCTATCCTGATGAAGTCAAGAGCCGGTATCTGAGAGAATGTTTCCAGATATGTCTCAATAACGGAGTTCGGATTGATCAGAGCGTCCCCGCCTGACAGAAGCACGTTGTTGATCTCCGTATGCCTCGTCACATAATCAGCCATCTCCCTGACATGCTCCGCTGTCTCATGTTCTGAATATCCCACCATTCTCTTGCGGAAGCAGAAACGGCAGTACATAGAGCACTGGTTGGTCGTCAGTATCAGAGCGGTCTGACGATACTTATGCTGCATGCCACGTATGACAGTATTGTCGCCCTCGCCGCTGGTATCTTCAACGCCGGCGCCCGACAGCTCCTGCGTCCCCGGTATGCAGATCCTGCGGATCGGGTCATCGGGATTCTCCGGATCTATCAGCTTCAGGTAATACGGAGGGATACATATCGGGTATCTCTCAGAGATCTCCCCTATCCGCTTCGCATCATCTGAAGTCAGTTTAAGATAACTGTTAAGTCCGTCCACATCCCGAATGCATTCGGAAAGAAGTCTGTTCAAAATAGCCATAGCACACTCCTTTCTGCAGATATATTCTCTACATCTTTACCATATAATCAACAATATTAGCACAAAATGTTGTGAAGGTCAAAACTATCGGGACGGCGAAAAAAACGCAGCCGGCGCCTGAAAGGCACCGACTGCGTGCTATTCTGAATTGTAAAAATCATCTTTGTGCCAAGCGATACTGAGAAGTTACGCTGTCTAAAACGCACAGCCGCAAAACCCGTTTAATCCGGCTGCCTTTTCTCTGCCTCGGGCTGCCGGCCCAGTATCATCATAAGCATTTTGTACACCTTGTCATCCATCTGCATCCTGTGCTCGATGAGCCACTGGTTTATCTCGAAGGCAATCTTGTTCATGTCGAACATCGTCCGAACTGACTGCTCGTCTATCCACGGCAGCAGGCCCTGCTCTCCGGTAACCATTTTCTCTATCATAGACTGAGGAGTCGGCAGCGGTCTCTGCGAGGCAGCAGACATTTTCTCCATCATAGACTGAGGACTCGGCAGCAGGTTCTTCATAACCGGCTGCAGATTCTTCATCTCGGAAATCACAGCCCCCATATCCGATATCCATTCATTCATGCGGTGCATTTTAGGTGCACGGTAAAGAGGCGCAAACGGCACCGGCCAGGAAACCATTTGCCTCTGCATACCGCGCCTGTTGTTCATCCACTGCTGATACAGGTAACGCCTGAGATCGAAATCCTCATAAAGCCTGCTGCTGGTTTCCTTCGCCGCTGTCTGGCTCTTATCCTTTTTACCACGTTTTTGACCGGGCATACTTTTTTTGATATCTTCAGACATATCCTCAAGAATCTGCGCGATCACGTCTGTCTGTCCGGCTTCGCACGGAATCAGTCTGAAATCCGAGACCTGATCCTGGGAACGGACCGGTTCCACCGTATACATATCGCCGGAGACCTTGCCATGGTTGAGCTGAAACAGGTCGATCTTGCCGTTGGAGTTAAGCGGAAACTTCTCTACCAGCATCACCTGGCTGGGAATATACTCTTCTGACAGCAGCTTCTCTTCGACGAACACCTGACGAAGCGCCTCGAGAATGACATTCTGCGGTGCCCTGGCGCTTTCCACTGTCTTGACACACAGCATGGGGACTGTATCGTGGTGCATCTTATGCGATACCGGTACGATGGCACAATTCTCGATGTCCTTCAGACGGGAGAACTCTGTCTCCACCCGTCCTGAGTCATATTTTCTGCCCTCTTCATTCAAGAAGAAGCGGGTTGCCCGGCCAAGGTAGGTGATCCGCCCGTCCGGGTCTACGCGCACATGATCTTTCGTACACACATAAGGCTTTCCGTCGATGTCCTTGACATCGACGACGACATTTCCATCCAGCACCGGTGTGGACATGGACGGGGAATTCAGGTAAAGAATGCCATCGCCGCCTTCTTTTCCTGGTGTGAAGAAACGGTCGTTGTCTTCATCGTAGAGCTGTATCGTGAATCCGGGCATCGGATAACCGATGGATTCGTCGTCCAGGTCCGGCGAGGAGAGGCAGCAAGCGCCGCCCATCTCCGTGAGGCCATAGCCGTTCAGGATCATAACATCCTTGCCGCCGTGCTCTTCAAGGAACTCGCTGTAGCGTTTCTTATCCGCCGCAGATACCGATGTGCCCCCAAGCGCCACAAACTTCAGGCTGGAGAAGTCAAAGTCAACCTCCTCCGGCATCTTAATCCAACGGTCAAACATGGAGCTGACGCTGAACATGAACGATATGTGATTGGACGAAATGACCTTGTAGATCAGAGGATTCAGTATGCCTAATGGTACGATTACCACCGTTGCGCCCATCACAAAAGGCAGGTGCACCTGGTCAATGAATCCGTAGGATGTGCTGATATCTACGATGACCATGGATACCAGATTTTCGAAAGGCAGGGACAGATTCTTTATCATAAGGAATCTCCCGGCCGCCTCATTGATTGCCATATCTGACATTGGGACAGGCTTTCCCGCCCCGCTTGTGGTACCGGTGGTGTGGAGGATGAAGGCAGTGTCTTCAGTTTCCTGCTGCGCATACCGCACAGGTCCGTTGCCAAAGCACATGAGCAGCGTATCCATACAGATCGGATTGTAAAATTGCTTCATGGATGCATACTTGAGCTCCTGTGCCGCCGTGATAGCCGAACTGACAGAATCGCCTCCAAAATGTACGTGCAGTAGGATCACATGGCGAAGTCCCAGCTCTTTCCGTTTGCGAAGAAGCTCATTGACCAGATCCGGCTGAGCTATTTCATCCGTGATGATGAAGTCCGTGAGCTTCTCCTGGCGGATGCTCTCCTCAAGCTTGCCGACACTAAAGGACGCCCAGGACGCAATCAGGGAAACCTGGGCACCCACCATATTAAGACCATAGGATGCGAAAAAAACCTCGGGATAAGGAGAACCCAAAACGCCTACGCGGGCACTTTGTTCTTCTGTCATATCCAGCGCGGTAAAGACTGCGGCGTAACGTTCCCACTCCCGGAATACCTGAGCATAGGTGTACTGTATATCCCCGTCAATAATAGCCAGCTTGTTCAGCTCGCTTCCATCCTGGCCGTACAGGTTCCGAAGGTACTTCCATGCTTTTTGTTCCTTCTTCACCTTTCGCTTTGCAGCTGTCATAGCATAGATACTTCCTGTCTTCATGAATCTCCTTTGATTCCTCCTTGCCATAAAAACTGATTATTCTGATTATTGAAGCAGATCATGGTGTATATTTCTATAGCATCCGCTATATTTGAACTCTTTAGTAATGTGTTACTATTCAGCACCCCCTGGAACTGTCATAATCCGTGACGGCAAGCTGAGTCGCGCGCGCACCGCGTCCGCAAGGGTCTCGCCTTCCGGCTCGGTCGGTGCTATACGCTTGCCACTGGCAAGCAGCACCCTCGCGCACCGCGCGCGATATGCTGAGTCGCGCGCGGACGGATTTGACAGTTTAAAAACACACACTATAGTAACACGAAATGTTACAAATTACCACGCTGCCGCGAAATAGAATGTTCTTTTCTTTATAAAGACATCATGATAAGATGAATTCATATTATGCATATTCTGAGCATCAAGAGGTAAGATACGGGGCAACCGGAAAGAAGATTTCAACTAACCAGCGGAAGAACAGGAGGGGGAAAGTGAAAGATTTCGATATTTTTGATTACACGATGCCGACGCCGGAGGAAGCCATGGATCCACTATCTTCTTTACAGAGTATATTCGGGGAACAGGAGGTAGCTGCGAAGGAAAAAAAGAAGAAGGAGCCGGTCAGGAAGAGGAAAGACAACAGGCTCAGCATGACCTTCATGAAGGAGCCGATCAGCACAGTCTGGAACTGGTCGGATCTGGACTATGCACATTCAAATGATGAACCGAACATCAACCTGACGGTTATGGCTCTCATCCTTACTACAAACATCGAGTGTACTATAGGGGATAATGCCTGGAGTCTGGCTGAAAGCAACCTGAGCCAGCTCGGATTCGAAAATATCGTCCATTATCACTTCGAAGAGGAGGAGGATATCTCCTGTGCTGCCGTGATGTTTGCCAGGAGCAAAAAGCCGGTTCACGGGAAGTATGTCGTGGCAGCTGTGTATCGCGGCACTTCTTCCGATGCGGATATTATTTCTGATGTAAAGTCCCAGTTAGTAGACGGTTTTTATGACGCAGGATTAGCGGCCTCGTACAAGCTTCGTGAATACATCTATTCGCAGAATCTCACTAAGGAGAATACTACTCTGTTTATTACCGGACACAGCTATGGTGCCGCCAACGCCTCTCTGGTCAGCATTATGAGTACGGATCTGGCAGATCGTGATTCTATTTTCTGCTATACCCTTGCAGCGCCAAATTACTATCGTGACGGCCTGACCGGCGATGGTATGAAGATGTTCACCTTCTACAGCACGGAAGATATCGTACCTCAGTTACCGACCGGCCCGACTCTGGACAAAACCGGAGTTGAGATCATATATGACCGTCTCGACATCCAGAAGAACCACCCGGAGCAGTATCAGCGTTTCCTGCGTATCTACAAGTACTTCCGTCATAGAGATTATGACAAGGATTTCGATTTCCTGTCAGAAGAATATACCCTAACCCAATCTTCCAAAAAAACACAGGCAGACGATGACATTTTTAACCTCACCGATTCTCCTGAAGATTCACGGGTAGATGAGGACCTGTTCCGCGTTCATATGACCTATACCTATATAGCGCTGATTCTGTCCGAACTGCCGAATGACGCCATTGACTCCTATATCGGACAAACCGAGTAAGCCATGTAAAGTGTGTCAGTCAGGGACGCATAGTGCACGGCCTTCGAAGAAAGCCTTCTTTTGAGAAGCAGAAAAAGAATGAACAGCAATAAACTGCAGCCAGCGCCTGAAAGGCGCTGGCTGCAGCTTTTGACGCTGTAATCATAATGGCGTTGGGGTCAACACCCCTTTCGTCTCCGGCAAACAAGTTTGCCCCGGCTTCAGGGCTTTTGGCCTTTACATCATCATAATATCAGCCTTCCCCAAGCAGCGCTATTGCCACATCATTGACATTCGTTCCGGTCGGCCCTGTCATTATCAGCCCTCCAGCCTTTTTAAGTGCGTGATAAGCGTCATTGTCCTGAAGAACATCACTGACGGCCAGCCCTTTGTCCGCAAGAGCCTTAAGTGTATCACCGTCAGCATAGCCTCCCGCGGCGTCTGTCGGCCCGTCGGTTCCGTCGCTGCCGACAGAGAAGACGGCCGCGTTTCTGAGACCGGCTATCGCCGGCGCTGCCGCGAGCGCAAGCTCCTGGTTCCTGCCTCCAAGCCCCTTGCCCGTCAGGTGAACTACGCATTCTCCGCCTGCTATCCACGCTGTATTATGTATGCCGTTCCCGGCCTGTGTGCGGAGGATGCTGCCGAGGAAGCTGCCCGCCTCCCGCGCCTCGCAGCTCAGGCGGTCGGTAAGAAGCACCGGCTCATATCCGAGCTCCCTGCACTTTGCGCCGGCCGCGGCGCACAGCTCGCGGACACTTCCCGTGATCTTCGTAGTTACATTGTCAAGGCTCTTTGGAGTCTCTTCATTCAGAAGCTCCATAACCCTGTCCGAGAGCTTCAGCCCATACTTTTTAACTACAGCAAGCGCATCCCGGCATGTGCTGGAATCCGGACATGCGGGTCCGCTCGCGATCATGTCAAGCGGATCTCCAAGGATATCGCTGAGCACTATGGCGAACACAGACGCCGGAGCGCACTCCTTCGCGAACCTTCCTCCCTTGACAGCGCTCAGGCGCTTGCGGATCGTGTTCATCTCAACGATATCAGCCCCACAGGCAAGCAGCTGTCTCGTAATATCCTGCAGCTCCTCGCCTGACACAAGCGGCTGCTCAAACAGAGCGCTGCCTCCTCCCGACAGCAGAAACAGGACAGTATCTTCCTCAGTCAGGGAACGCACAAGTTCAAGGGCTTTCCCGGTCGCGGCAAAGCTGTTCTCATCCGGCACCGGATGTCCGGCCTCACAGCATCTGACACCGGGGATATCTCCGGCAACATGATCATACTTTGTAATAACGATGCCGTCGTCTACCCGCCCAAGCGAATCAACGGCCGCGTGAGCCATCTGCCACGCCGCCTTGCCGGCGGCGACCAGCACAGTCTTCCCGCCTCTGCCGCTGAAGTCCTTCAGCGCCCTGGCCACAGCCTTGTCGGGAAGGACCGCCTGAATGCTCGCGCGGACGATCTCATCCGCAACCTCTCTCAGCTGCTCATTCATCTTCCGACTCCTTTACGGATTGACTACGTTGACAGGCGCGCCCTTGGCGAACGCAGCAATATTATCTGCCGTCGTCTGCATGATACGCTCTCTGGCTTCCTTTGTCGCCCATGATATATGCGGAGTTATGATGCAGTTCTTCGCCTTGAGCAGAACATTGTCCGCTGTGATCGGCTCAGTCGAGACCACGTCAACCGCCGCCGCCGCGACCTTCCCGCTCTCAAGCGCGTCGGCAAGATCCTGCTCCACCACTAAAGGCCCGCGGCTGTTGTTGATCAGGATCACTCCGTCCTTCATCTTAGCGATATTATCCTTGTTGATAATACCCTGCGTGGCCGGAAACAGAGGGCAGTGAAGGAATATGAAATCAGACTTCTCGAAGAGTTCATCAAGCTCAACATACTCAGCCACTTCTCTTCCCGCGTCACTCTGTCTCGCGTCATACGCAAGAACGTGAACCTTCATCGCATTCAGGATCTTTGCCGTATCTGTGCCGATCCGTCCCAGGCCGATGATGCCGGCAGTCTTCCCGGAGACCTCAATCATCGGATATTTCCAGTAGCACCAGTCTATATTTGATGTCCACTCCCCGGCGTATACGCTGCGGCTGTGCTCACCGATGTGAGAGCATACCTCCATGAGCAGGCTTACCGCGTACTGGCTCACGTTGTCCGTACCGTATACCGGCACGTTCATGACCGGGATGCCTCTCTCCTTCGCCGCTTCCACATCGACCACATTGTAGCCGGTCGCCAGGACCGCAATCGCCTTCAGTTCCGGACATTTTTCAAGGGTTGCCCTGCTGACCGGCGTCTTGTTGGTCACCGCAACCTGCGCGTCACCGATGCGCTCCGCGATAAGATCCGACTCCTCAAAAGCTGTGCGGTCATATACGGTCAGCTCTCCGAGATCCTCCAGCGCCTTCCAGGAGATATCTCCCGGATTCTCCGTATATCCGTCAAGTACTACAATCTTCAAAGCAATACTCCTTTCTTCTCATGCGGCCTGAGGCTCAGAACTTCCTGTGCGACGTCGCTCTGCGCGTGGCCATGGCCGCCTCATAAGAATTGTCATAGTCTTCGAAGGCCGCGATTCCGACAAGCGCATCCAAAACCGCCAGCTGCGCTATGCGCGTGCTGACACTCTCCGACTGATATATGGTCTTCTCCGAAGCTATATGCACTGTCAGGTCCGCCGCCCTGGAGATAGGATTCTTCCCCAGCCCTGTCAGGGCTACTGTAAATGCGCCGCCCTCCTTGGCAAGCTCCAGGCAGCGAAGAGAACTCACGTTGCTCCCTGAATGGGAAATGACAACCGCGACATCCCCGTCGCGAAGCAGCGACGCGGCCATATGCTGAAGATCAATATCCTCATAGACATACACCATGAGGCCGATCTTCATAAACTTATGCAGAGCGTCCTTCGCGACGTTCAAGCTGCCGCCCGTTCCGAACAGCGCGATCCTCCCGGCGTTTTTCAGCTTATCGGCGATCTGTTCGAGCACCTTGATATCTATCTCAAGCAACGTTCTGCTCAGCACCGACATCTCACTGTTGAACACCTTGCTGCATATCACCGACGAATCGTCCCCCTGATCCAGCCCCGGGCTGATCTGGGTCTCCTTCGGCAGCATCTGCCTGGCACAGTTGACCTTGAAGTCCTGATATCCCTTGTACCCCAGATGCTTGCAGAACCTCACCATAGTGGCGTCGCTGACGCCTGCCTTCTCTGAAAACTCAGTAATTGTCTCATTCAGAAAAGAATCGCCGTTCTGCTTGATAAAGTCTACAATCTTCTGCTCACGCTTGGTCAGCTTAACCTGCGCCGCCCTCTCCTCATAGCTCAATTCCGTATTCATATATTCTCTCCGACTCACCTACCATGTACGCAACAACAAAGCTGTCAAAAACAAGATAGAATAGCAATTATTTAACAATGTTGCCATTCATAATCCAGTTTACTTATATTCTTTCATTTGTCCATCGTTTTTTGACAGCAGGAGCCGGTATTATATATCAATAGATTCAGCATCCCGCAAGGGGATGCTGAATCCGGAGAGAGGGGCTTACAGAACTCTGTAATCCTCGTAGTTCTTATCGTTCTTGACAGTCTTGTACAGCTCCATGCATTCCTTAGCACTGTAACACTTGTGGATCAGGCGGCGCAGCGCAATCACCAGAGCGGTCACATCATCATTGTCCCATACCCAGCGGCCCATCGTGACTCCGCCGCATCCGGCATCAAGAGCGTCACGGGTCATCTGCATGTAGTAGTCAAGCAGAGCATCGCCCTCAAGCCCCTTCGGGGTATCTCCGCCCTGGATAACTACGCGGAAGGATGACGGTACGCAGGAGATAGCCTTGGCCATGCTCTCGGGATCGCCTGTATAGGTGGTCTTAACGACATCCATGCCAAGCTCGCAGGCACTTCTCACGCAGTACGCGATGTTCTCCCACGCTGCCCTCTTGTCGGCGGGAACGCTCTCGCCCTTCGGGTATACATGTCCGATCAGCGGCATGCCGATCTTATCGCAGTACTCGCTGGCTCTTCCGATACGCTCGAACTGCTCGTTCTGATAATCGCCTAGCGTCATGCAGCCCATGGATACAGCGTCGGCGCCCATGCGGACAGCCGCGTCAACAGATCCGAACACACAGTCATTTGTCGGAGATGTCGGCGCATAGTTTGAGATCTTATGCAGCACAGCGATTCCTGATCCCACATGAGGTCCCCAGCAGCGCTTCTGAATGCCGCCGGTCATGGTCATCGCGTCTGGAACGCCGGCCACGATCTTATCGATAGCGCCCTGGATATCCTGGATGCCGGTCATCGGCGCGATTCCGCGGGATGTGGCATGATCAACCGTGATCGCCATCATCTTGTTGCTGACCGGGTTGACCATTCTTGAAAGCCTGACTGCCTTGCCCATTGCATACATCGGTTCTACCATTGTTTTTTCTTCCTTTCTTTGAAATGAGTTTTACCGCTTAACTTCTTACTCTTATGTGATGCTTTCCGCATCTTCCATGCACTATTAATTCTCTATGACGACCTTCAGCGCGGTTCCTGCCATGTGCAGGTCAAGAGCCTGCCTGAAGTCATCCAGGCTGAATTTCGCGGAGACGATAGCGTCGAGGTCAATCTTGCCGTTGATAACCATGTCGGCCGCCTGCAGATAATCGCTTCTCTTGTAAGCGGTGCTGCCTGTGATATTCAGCTCATTGTAATGAATGACACTGGGATCGAACTCGCTCATGCGGCCCTTCGGGAATCCTGCGAACAGGCAGACCGTCCCGCCCTTCTTCGCGAGCTTGAATGTGGAGTCGACAAGCGCGTTCACACCGATCGCCATGACTATGCGGTCCACGCCGAGCCCTTTCGTCTCTTCCATAACGATCGCGTGAAGATCTTCCTTCGAGGAATCGACGACACGGCATGCGCCGAGCTTCTTCGCGAGCTCCCTCTTCTCCGGATCCAGCTCGCTGACAATAACCTTCTGCGCGCCGGCAATCAGTGAGAGCTGCAGGTGCATAAGGCCGATGGGGCCGGCACCGATAATAAGAACTGTATCGTTGAAGCCCGTTCCTGTGTTGACAAGGCCTCTGATGCAGCATGCCAGAGGCTCAATCAGAGCGCCGGCCGCGAAGCTTACAGACTCCGGAAGCTTCACTACATTTCCGCTCTCGATGCAGATCTCGGGAATCCTGATATACTCTTCAAATCCGCCGTTGAATTCATACCCGATGGCCTTGCGGTTCAGGCAGGCGTTCTCTCTGCCGCTCAGGCAGGCCGAGCAGTGGCCGCACGGAATGACATTCGCGATCGCGACCTTATCGCCTACGGAGAATCCTTCCACCTCATCACCGATCTCCTCGATCAGTCCGCAGATCTCATGTCCTACAACCGAATCAGGACGCACGCCCTTAGTCTTTCCGCCGGTAAAGATACGCTTATCCGTACCGCACAGCGCCGCCGCCTTCATCTTCAGCAGGATCTCTCTTCTTCCGATGGTTGGTTTCTCAATCTCCATCACCTCATAGTTATTTGGATAATTCTCGGGACCGTGAAGAATGACCGCTTTCATCTCTGCATGCTCCTTTCTGCATGATTAAAATGCTTACATCCGGTATCTGTACTAACCTGTCTAAACCATAGCATGAATGAAAATATATTTCAATACATAGTGTAAAAATATTTTCATATTATGAGTTCTGCACTATACATTCAGGTATAATATGTAAATATTTTACAATGGATATGAGGCTTAACCAGCTCAATATAACATCAAACGCAATGATCCATTGTGTTATTGCGCCTTCGTCCGCGGCATCAGCAGATCCGCCCGGAATCAGGGCCATTTCAGCAAAACTGATACAGATCTTTCAGTCTTGGATACAGCTGTGTGTATGCCTTATAGCGTTTCTCATATACTACGTCATATGAGTGATTGCAGCGCACTTTCCTGTATATCTTTTTCTCAACATGCGAGGAAGCTTCCACCGCGTCCTTGTACAAGCCCGCGCCTACCCCGGCCAGCAGAGCCGCGCCGACAGGGGCCATATCCGACACATCCAGCACGTCAATGTCCACTCCGATAGCGTCCGCCTTGATCTGCGACCATACCTCGCTCCTGGCGCCTCCGCCTAATGAAGAGAATCTTCTGATCTGAAGTCCTGTCAGGTCCTCCGCGATCTCCTTCAGCTGCCTGGTGCCGTAAGCTGCCGCCTCCAGGATAGCCCTGATCAGATCGCGTCTCGTCGTATTAAGCGACATTCCGAAGAACACGCCTCTGGCCTCGCTGTCCCATACGGGACTTCTCTCGCCCATCATGTAAGGCAGGAACACCACTCCGTTCGCGCCGGGAGCGGACATGCTGGCAGCCCTCGTCATCAGGTCAAAGTCCGCCTCCTCAAGTTCCCCTGCCGCGTTGACCAGGTCATTGCAGAACTCATCCCTGAACCAGCGCAGAGACCCGCCCGCGTGGGACATCGCTCCCTGATAGATCCAGGTACCCGGTACCACATGGCACCGGTTGATGTTGCTGGGACTGAAGTTCGGCTGATCCACACAGATCGTCAGCACATTGGTAGTGCCGACAGACTCGCAGACGTCACCGTTCGATACTATCCCGGCCGCGAGCGACGCGCAGGCCGTATCACCGCCTCCGATGACGACCGGCGTGCCCGCCGGAATCCCAAGGCTGATAAACTCGGGATTGCAGAGGCCTCCAAGCACCTCGTCGGAGTTCATAAGCGGCGGCAGCTTCTCAAAATCAATACCGATCTTCTCCGCCAGCTCGCGGCTCCATTCAAGGTTGCCTCTCGTCTCAAACATCGAAGTATATGAGGCGTTTGACCTGTCTATAGCGAAGTTTCCGGTAAGCCGCACCCCAAGCATCGTGTTGATATGTCCGAAATACCTCGTCCTCTCATAGATATCGGGACAATGGTTTTTGATCCACAGCATGCTGGTTCCGGACATCGCTCCGGACATGCAGCGGTTCGCCGTGATAAAAAACAGGTGCTCCTCGCCTACAGCCTGCTTGATCGACTCTGCCTCCTCCATACTTCTGCGGTCAGAGTAGATGATAGGATCATGAAGTACCGTCCCGTCCGTGCCGAGCGCCACAAGCCCAGGGCAGAGGCATGATATTCCTATCCCCGCGATCTGAGCGGGATTCACTACACCGTCGCCGAGCATCTTCTTCAGGTTCCAGATCACAGCCGCCCAGATGCTGTCCGCGCTGATCTCCTGCCATCCCGGATGCAGCGACATCGGTTCATAACCCCTCGCGCTCTTGCTGACCACATGGCCTTCTTCGTCGATTATGGAAGTCTTAAGACTGCTGGTGCCGACATCAAGCCCAAGTAAGTATTTTTTCATGCTTATCTCCAGTTCTCCGCTCACCGGCGTTTTGAGGCCTTAAGAGCAGCTATTCTTTTCCCTGTCTCCTTCGGATCCAGAGAGCCGTCCTCAAGGTCCTGTTTGGTTTCCAGCCACTTGAAGAGTTCTTCCGTGCCGAAAGCATTCCCCGGCCTGTCTCCGGCAAGCTCAGCCTGACTGCTTGTAAAGAGCATCACCGTCTCATAGGGAATACCCCCGAGCCCGCTCACGTTCAGAGCATCCCTTACGATGCCGTCCTGCGCGGATGTCTCCGTACACAGGCAGCCTATCTGCTCCTCGCCGTCATCCGTCTCTCTCATCCAGGCGCCGCCGTCCCTCCGGCAGATGATCTTCCCGTCGAAGCTGTAGGCGGCGACTCCGACAGCGCGTGACTTCGTCACAAATATCGCGGCGAGGTCGGATATCCTGCCTCCATGCTGAATATTTGCAGGGACAATCACGAAGAGTCTCTTCTTCCTGGCGAAGTTGAATATCCGCGCTATCGCCTGCAGGTAATCATTCTGCATATTTCCGGCTCTGCGCTTCTCCCTTGTCCGGCTGCGGAACTCCTCTTTCACCTTGTCAGGACTGTCACCGGAAGCTTCTCCGCCGGCAGTGTCCTTACCGCTTACATCTTGCGCTTCTCCGCCGGCATCCTCCGGGCCGCCGCCGGCAGCATCTTTTCCGGCAGTCCTGCTCTTTGTTCCTTTTCCGGAATTCTTTCCATCGTCCTGAATGCCAGCCTTCCTAAGCAGAACTCCGCCGCCCGGCACCCTGGCGCGCAGTTTGTCCGCCAGTTTCTCAAACGCTCCGAGAATCACCGAGAGACGAAACAGATCAGTGACGGACTTCCCTGTATAACGCTTGATAAGATACGGGAGCATAAGAAGAAGCATGGCGATGATTGTCATAGCCGGCGCCGACAACCCGCCGCCTTCACGCCCGGCACTCAGAAGCGCACCCATCATCCGTTACCCCCCCCATTAAAGATATATGCCGGCTGCCCGCCCGCGCGATCAGCGCTGCACAGCAACCGGCACTCCGCCATGGCATGCCGGTCAAGTCCGACTCAGTTTCAGGCACCGCCAAACAACTCTTTGAAACACTTAATTGCCTTCGCGGCATCAGCATCGAATCCATTCGGGGCAAAAGCCTCACAGCTGACGCGCAGGTCATATTCCGCCTTCTTTAAAGCTTCCACAAACGGCGCGTAGGGCGCCTCATCCGCCGACACCGGGTACACCCGGCCGTTCGGATTGGCAAAATGCACATGCCTGAGAAACTCTTTTCCGTCGCGGGCAATATTGCTCACCGGCTCATGTTCGACCGTCATGTGATACAGGTCTACGAGCACCTTCACATTTTCCACATCAGCGGCCTTCGCAAGCTCAACCCCCTCCGCGAAGGAATTGATAAGATTGCACTCCTCCCTGCGCAGCGGCTCTATCACGATGGTGATGCCGTGCTCAGCCGCTATCGGGCCGATATGCCTGCAGATCTGGACTACCTGATCAAATCCCTTTTCTATCGGGAATCCCTCAGGCACATTTTTCGCAGGTCCGCTTCCGAACACTATGGTTCTTACTCCAAGCTCCTCATCCATCGCGAAAGCTTTTCCGGCGTAAGATACTATGCCGTCCATATCGGCGTCAGGTCCCGTCAGCCTCATGGATACCGGGAACAGATTATTGCTCGTCTCACATGGAATCCCCGAAGCTGACAGTCTGCTCTTCAGTGCATTGAAATCCGAACTGTCAAGAGCTATCATCTGCGCGGTAGGAAGCTCCACATAGTCATATCCGAGTTCAGCGAGCTTCTCGATATGCTCTATACCGGTACCGTCCGGTCTCTCTGAAACCATGTTCAGGCAGCATCCGATCTTCATATCAATCTCCATTCCGCCGCCTTTGGGGGCGGCACCGCTCCGACTGTTATGCCGGGAATATTACACTTATCGGCCCTGTTACCAGCTGCGGGAACAGGATGAATATCAGCAGGCCGACAAACAGCAGTATCAGCCACGGAACCAGGCCCTTGGTAATCTTCTCCATCGAGAGTCCCGACACGTTGATAGCCGCGTACAGGCACACTCCGACAGGCGGTGTGATCAGGCCGAACGCGAGAGCGATAACCATGAACACCACAAAGAACAGCGGGTCGACGCCGACTGACGTTGCCGTCGGAAGCAGGATCGGCATGAAGATGTAGATGGCAGCCGTAGCGTCCATGAACATGCCGATAACGGTCAGCAGCAGGAAGATCAGAAGCATAACCACTATAGCGTTGGACGATATACCGGTGATAGCCCTTGAAACCTGCTCCGGGAAGCCGTCAAGAGTGAACAGCTGTCCGGCCGGCTTCGCCGTGATAGCGACGAACAGGACCGTACCCGTATTCTTGGCAACCTGCATGAAGATATCCGGAAGCTCCTTCACCTTCAGCTTCCTGTAGATAAACATGGAAACTATCAGGGTGTAGAGCACGCAGATGGCGGCCGCCTCGGTAGAGGTAAAGTAACCGGTATACATTCCGCCAAGCAGGATAACCGGAACCAGCAGAGCCGGAAGTGATGATAGGAAGCTTCTTCCCAGCTTCTTGCCGTTGAACGGGATAACATGACCGATCTTATGACGCTTGCAGTAGATGTAGTTGTATACCATCATGATTATGCCGAGCACGACTCCGGGAATAATTCCCGCAAAGAGTGCCTTGCCCATGGACACCTGCGCGACGGAAGCCGCGACGACCATCAGGATAGATGGCGGGATGACGGTAGCAAGCATGGAACTGGCCAGGGTCGTACCCCAGGCATATGGCGCCGGATACCCGGAACGCATCATGGCGTTCGCGCACAGGGCACCGATGGATGCCACGTCAGCAACCGAGGATCCGCTCATGCCGGCGAACAGAATACTGGTAAGAATGTTCACGTGTCCAAGACCGCCGGCGATCCATCCGACGATGTCTTCGCAGAAGTCGAAGATCTTCTGGGCTACTCCGCCCTTCTCCATGAGCACACCGGCCAGGAAAAACAGCGGAACCGCAACCATCGTGAAACTGTTCATCGAGGAATACATAAGCTTGACGGCCGATGCGATCGTCGATGTATCGTAGACCAGGATCGCGCCGATACTGGCCGCGCCGAGCGACACCGCGACAGGGACGCCGAGCAGCATCAGGATCATAAATACGACTAAGATAAATATACTCATTCGATCCTCCCCTCTGCCTCTTCCCCAGCAATCTCTTCTTCAAGCTCTTTGGCGATCTGCTCCTTGGTCTGCATCGCCAGCTCTTCCATCTCGATCTCCTCAGCCGAGGTCTTCAGTCTCCAGTTCTCAAACAGCAGTGTATTGAGTGTTCCGATCAGGCCGAATATACCTCCGATAGGAACAGCAATTCCGACAAGCCACATCGGGATTCTCAGGGCCGAGCCCATCTCTCCCATCTGCGCCTGCTGCATCGCGGAGCGGAATCCGTAGTAGATAATGATCCCGAACAGAGCGAAGCATACTACGTAGTAAAGTACAAAACAGATCTTCTGAACCGCTGAGGGCAGTGCCTTGACGAGCACTGTCACACGTGAAGACTCACTGTGGTTGAAGCCGGCTCCAACACCGATCCACATCATCCAGAGGAAGAACACACGGGTGGTCTCCTCATACCATGCCGCATTGATATTAATCAGACGGCTGGCGATACCGATCAGAACTACAACAAACAGGGTGGCAAGGCAGATGCCGCCCAGTGCCAGCTCGATCTTCTCCGCCGCTCCGAACAGCTTCCTGATCGGAGAATTGTTTTCCTTCTTGTTCATCTGTTCATCACCCTCTCTCCTGTCAAATCGGGGTACATTTTAGATAATATGAGGGACGGCGCTTTATGGCGCCGCCCCTCTGTCATACATTCTGAGGTACCGGTGACGCCGCATGATTCATGCGTCTGTCACTGCGTTCTTACACGCTCCGAACCTTATCAGTTCGCCTCGGCAAATGCGATGGTCGCATCCCACAGCTCAGGATTGTTGACGATCTCCTGGAACTTCGGATACAGAGACTTGGAAACTTCCTGGAATGCCGCGAAGCCTTCCTCGTCCAGCTCGTTGTACTCCATGCCTTTCTCGACCATGAAGTCGATGTCTTCCTGATCGGTAGCCTCATCGTAGTCCTTCTTCCACTGCTGCATCTCCTGAGCGGTGTCAAGGACCAGCTTCTGCATATCCTCGCTGAGAGAATCGAACTTATCCGGGTTCATGCCGACAACCCACGCCTCACCGATGTGGTTGGTGGCTGAGATGTACTTCTGAACCTCATAGAAGCTGGAGGAGAACGGAACGTCAGCCGGATTCTCCTGGCCGTCGATGGTGTTGGTCTGAAGAGCGGTGTAAACCTCTGAGAAGCTCATCGGGGTGACATTCGCGCCGCAGCCGTCGCCGAAGAATACCTGATAGATCTGGTTGCCGGGTGTGCGGAGCTTGATGCCCTCGAAGTCTTCCGGCTTCGTGATCGGACGGATGTTGTTGGTCGTCATACGGAAGGAACGTGTCCATGCAGCCAGGAACTTAACGCCCATGCCCTCGACGGCGTCCCACATCGGCTTGGAAGCCTCGTCGTTCAGGTAAGCCTGCTCAGCGTCAACACTCTTGAACAGATACGGGATCTGGATGACGTTGAAGGAATCATCAAAGGAAGCATACCAGCTGGTAGCCAGGCAGAGCATGTCAAGTCCGCCGTCCTGCATCGTGGTGACAGCCGCGGTAGCGTCTCCGCCGTACAGGGAGCCGTCGAAGTAAACCTTGACTTCCAGCTCGCCGCCGGACTTCTCATTGAGCTGATCCGCGAACTCCTGGGCAGCTACGCCGATTGAGGAAGAGGACGCGTCCGGAACGGACAGGTTCAGCTTGGTCGCCGCGGAAGCGCTCATTCCAAAAGCAGCGATGGACATAGCGCAGACACTGAGTGCCATAACAGTAAGTTTCTTCATGTTACTACCTCCATTTAAAATATGATGTTTGCAGGTACTACAGTTTCTACTTTTATTTCTACAAGCGGCCTTATGTCTTATCCCCCGCCTTCGGCGGAAATGAGAGAGGCCGCACGTATTCAGATCTCCCAGGGCTGTCCGCCTGCCAGGCAGCCGCCGTCCACTATGCACAGCTGGCCGGACATATAGGCCGAAGCGTCGGACGCGAGCAGGACCGCCATGCCAAGCATGTCCTCCGGATATCCCGGACGCGCCATCGCGATACGGTCAAGCATGTACTTGCTGAAATACGGATCATCCCACAGCTGCGCGGTAAGCTTGGTGCTGATGTGACCCGGAGTCAGGGCATTTGACCGGAATCCGTACTTGGCCCACTCGATGGCCTGGCTTCTTGTCATGGCCGCGACGCCGCTCTTGCTCATGCCGTATACGGAATTGCCGCCGAGCATCATCACCGAGTTGTAAGAGGCGACATTCATAATCGACAGATGTACCTTCTCCTCCTCCGGCAGCGTCTCATTGAGCCTGATCATCTCCTTGGCGACCTTGATCGAGATCAGGTAGGCGCCCTTCAGGTTCACGCCGATGATACGGTCAAATGTTTCCTCCGAGCCGTTCGTCATCAGAGTTCTCTTGTTGATGCCGGCGATGTTCGCCAGCACATCAATACGTCCGTACTGAGCGATCGTGTCGTCAACGACCTGATTGATTGACTCCTCCTTCGGAAGCTCCAGCTTCATGCAGGTGCACTCGCCGCCCCGCTCCCTGATCTCCTTCTCAACCTCAGCCATCGACTCTTCATTAAAGTCAGCGATGACCACATTCGCGCCGAGATCCGCGTAGCACTTGGCGATCTCACGCCCGATGGCGCCGGCTGCTCCGGTTGCCAGAATCACCTTGTTCTCAAGTGAAAATAATTTTAACAATGTATTGGTAATCATTTCTTTACTCATAACTCTGAATCCCCTCCCGGGCTTGCCCCGACTGCCACAGGACATTTGTGAAAAACCTATAATTTCCTGTATTCTTGAATGTTTTTTATCGGAGCTCTCTCTCTGAAACTAACCATAGCATATCTGAAAATTGTTTACAATAGTTTTGAACTCAAATTTTCATTTTCGGAATATTTCACAGTTTTTTCACTTCATTTTTGTAGATTATTTTCAAAGAGAGGCCATTTCCGATACCGTGCAATGCCTGCTGCGGATCACCGCTTTAAGAGACATGTGACTATCTGACTGAATTGGTATAAGAACACCGCCGGCTCCGGATGCGCCAGGTACGGAGCAGTGTCGCCGGCGGCGGATTGAATTAATAGTTCTCAGTTAAACAGATGACATTATGTTTACTCAGCTGAGTTTTCTCATTTCCACGCCGCTGATCTTCTCATAGTACTTCAGGATCGCGCTGTGATCGTCGCTTCCGCACCCGTTGTTGTGCAGCCACTGAAGCATCTCCTGGACAGCGCTGGTCAGGATCATGGGAGTTCCAACGCCGTGGCCGGTATCAAGAGCGTTGTTGAGATCCTTGATGTGAAGGTCGATCCTGAATCCGGGCTTGAAGTTCCCGTCCAGCATCATCGGAACCTTGGCATCCATAACGGTGGAACCGGCAAGTCCTCCGCGGATAGCCGCGAAGACCTTCTCCGGGTCAACTCCTGCCATGATCGCAAGCTCATACGCTTCCGCGCAGGCCGCTATGTTGACCGCCACGATGACCTGGTTCGCGAGCTTGGTCGTGTTACCCGCTCCGTTGACATCGCCGCAGTGGACAACAGAGGCGCCGAGAACTCCGAGGAGCTTCTCGTACTTGTCAAACATCTCCTTCGGGCCGCCGCACATGATTGACAGTGTTCCGTCGATTGCCTTCGGCTCTCCGCCCGAGACCGGCGCGTCCATCATGTGAATGTCCTTCTCAGCGCATTTCTCAGCGATATCCTTGGACTGCAGCGGGGCGATGGAGCTCATGTCTATAATATCCAGTCCTGCCTTTGCGCCCTGTGCCACACCATTCTCACCGAAGATGGCCTCGCGCACATGCGGAGAGTTCGGAACCATCGTGATGACCACGTCGCTCTTCGACGCTACATCCGCGTTGCTCTCGCCGCGGGCCGCGCCGCAGGATACGACATCATCCAGCGCTTCCTTCGCGAACGGATCAAAAGCCGTAACCTCATAGCCGGCCTTCAGCAGGTTCTTGCACATTGGGCGTCCCATAATTCCAAGTCCGATAAATCCAACCTTCATGTTATATCTCCTTCTTTTCCTGAAAACTGTTGTTGTATGCTCTGCATGCTTACCGTGCCAGTCCATATTGCCCAGGCTTCAGGGCTTTTGGCCCTTACATCATATTATTGATCTTCTCTACCGCTTCCACGATATGGTCCGTGGTGAGTCCAAGGTAATTGAGAATGTCGTCGTAGTTGTGAGCCGATGATCCGAAGCGGTCTTCGATTCCAACGAACTCGACCGGGGTTCTCTCTAGGCGTAGCGCTTCAGCGATGGCGCCGCCCAGGCCGCCGATCACACTGTGCTCTTCGGCTGTGACGCATCCCTTGACGCTCTTCGCGATCGCGATCACGCTCTCACGGTTCAGCGGCTTGATGGACGGAACATTTACAACCTTGACCGAGATCCTGCCCTCCAGCGCTTTCGCGGCCTCCAGCGCCTTGACAGTCATGATGCCGCAGGCAAATACGGCCACATCCGTTCCTTCCTTAAGTACAACCGGCTCGCCCGGAACGAACTCGGCGCCCTCAGGCGTGATATTGTCGTACGGATTGCGGTTAACTCGCAGATACATGGGGCCTTCATGCTTTGCCATGTACTTCACGATGGCCGCAGTCTCATTCGCATCCGCCGGAACGAACACGCTCAGGTTCGGGATGACCCTCATATATGCGATGTCGTCAACCGACTGATGGGTGGCGCCGTCGCCGAAGTCCGAGCATCCCGCGGACGACCCGCAGATCTTGACGTTAAGCTTGCCGATAGCGACAGACTGTCTGATCTGGTCATATGCCCTTCCGGCGGCGAATACCGCGAAGGTTGAGCAGAACGGGATCTTACCGACTCTCGACAGACCGCCGGCCGTAGAGATCATGTTCGCCTCGGCGATACCCATCTCGATATGCCTGTCCTCAAGCCCCGGCTCAACCTCGACCATCTTGCCCATGGTCGATCCGCCAAGGTCGGCGTCAAGCACTACAATGTCCTTATTCTCACGGCACAGCTCCAGAAGAGTCTTGCCATATGCGTTTCTCTGATTTGTTTCAGCCATGATACATATTCTCCTTTCACGCAGCTTATCAAATCCGCTGTCCTCCGTCCGCCTGGGCCTGAACGCGCCGGCCAGATAACCGGCACTGCCTTCCGCCTTCATGACGGGGACGAGGAATCTGATTATTACGCAAGCTCCTCAAGTGCCTTATCGTACTCTTCCTTAGTCAGCGCCCTGTTGTGGAAACCGACCTGGTTCTCAGCGAAGCTGATGCCCTTGCCCTTGACGGTATGTGCCACGATCGCGGTCGGCCTGCCCTTGCAGCCTTCAGCCTCATCCAGGGCGGTGAGAATCTCTTCCATATTGTGGCCGTCAATCTCGATGACATTCCACCCGAAGGCTCTCCACTTGTCCGCGATCGGCTCCGACGGCAGCCTGTCCTCTATGCGGCCCTGCGCCTGCAGCCCGTTGTTGTCAATGATCGCGCACAAATTGTCGAGCTTCTTGGCGCTGGATGACATGGCTGCCTCCCAGATCTGTCCCTCATCCATCTCGCCGTCCCCGACCAGTACGTATACACGGTTCGGCTTTCCATCCATCTTCAGCCCAAGAGCCATGCCCGAGCCAAGCGACAGTCCCTGTCCGAGAGATCCTGTACCGGCCTCGATACCCGGAGTCCCGAGATGCGGATGGCCCTGCAGATAGAAGCCGATATCCTTGCAGTGAGGAAGATCGTCAACCGGGAAGAAGCCTCTCTCCGCCAGCGCGGCGTACTGAAGAATCGCCACATGGCCCTTGGAGAGAAGGAAGTAGTCTCTGCCCTCCCACTCCGGATTCTCCGGATCAACCTTCATCTTGTGAAAATACAGCGCCGCGACCAGATCAGCGCTGGAGCAGCTTCCGCCAACATGTCCGGCAACCCCTACTCCGATGCAGCGGATACAGTCGCGCCGCAGCTGCTGGCCTCTGTCCTTCAGTGCTTTGATCATCTCTTCACCATATGCCATGATCATTTCCTCCTGTTATGCATGTGTCTGCGATATCCCATCCTGCCTCAGTCAGGTCAGGGTGTCGTCCCTGTATTCTGTATGTTGTTAGCTGTAAGCTGTATTACAGGTTAACAACATTATAGGAACTCAGAGCCTCGCGGTCAATTGTTCAAACTTCACTATTTTTCACCGCGACTATTTTGCACAATTCACAAAAGGCAATCGGTTTTTGACACAGGCACACCGAGAAGGTAGAATAACTACAATCTTACAAAGGATATGTCCTGATACGCAGGATCAAGTAGTATTCATGAAGATCACACCTATTCAGAAAATAAATGTTGTAGAGCAGGTTTATGACCAGATGCAGGCTCTCCTTATTGACGGAACCTGGCATCCCGGCGATAAGCTCCCTTCTGAAAATGAGCTGGCCGAGACCTTCGGTGTCAGCCGTATGACTGTACGCCAGGCCATGCAGAAACTGAAGGCACTGGGACTTATCGAGACAAGGACCGGCTCCGGCTCATATGTCCGCGAGGTCAATCCCGAGGACTCGCTCCAGGAGCTGATACCGCTCATGTATATCGGCGGCCCCTCTCAGGAGCATGTATTCCAGTTCAGGGAGATGATAGACTCGGAGAGCGTGAGGATAGCCACCCCTCTTGCCGCGGACAAGGACCTGGACAAGCTGGAGGAGCTGCTGCAGAAGATGAAAAAGGCCTCCGAACAGGATGACGGAAAGGCCTTCTCTTCCTATGATTTGAAATTCCACATGTCAATCGTCAAGATGACAGGCAACCCGATGATGATCAAGGCTTATCAGATCCTGCTGAGCGTGCTCACCGAGTCGATGAACAACGTAATAGAAAAGATGAAATACGCGCCGGCGCTCGATTACCACCGCCGCATCATCGACGCCATGAGGGAGAAGGACGCGGAGAAGGCCGAGCGCCTGATGCGCGAGCATATCGGGCAGAACTATACCTACTTCCAGTAAAATATCAGTCAGATACCCAACAGATCTGCGAACTCTTTCAGTGCGCCGTCTGTGTTGTGCGCCAGTACGCGGTTCGCGAGGACCTTGCCGAGCTGCACGCCCTCCTGGTCGAAGCTGTTGACATTCCAGAGGAAGCCCTGGAACATGAACTTGTTCTCATAATGCGCCAGCAGCGCTCCGCAGGATTCCGGCGTCAGCTGCTCACCGATAATGATGCTGGACGGACGCTCGCCCGAGAAGCGCTTGGCCGGATTCTCGTCATCCTTGCCGCAGGCGAACGCGACCATCTGCGCAGCGACATTCGCGCAGAGCTTCGTCTGGCTGGTGCTTCCCTCAACCTCAACATCCTTCTCGTTCTGGCTCTTCCTGAATCCGATAAACTGAAGCGGAACGATATCCGTTCCCTGATGAAGCAGCTGATAGAATGAATGCTGTCCGTTGGTTCCGGGCTCACCGAAGATCACTTCTCCCGTGCTGTAATTCATACTCTCACCGAAGCGGTTGACGCTCTTTCCGTTGGACTCCATGCTGGCCTGCTGCAGATGTGCCGGGAAGCGCGAGAGCGCCTGTGAGTACGGCAGCAGCGCGGTTACCGGATAACCAAGGACATTTCTTTCGTATACGCTGATGAGCGCATCCAGCATCTCCGGGTTCTTCAGGGGATCAGTGCCCGCCGCCAGCTTATCCTCCGCAGCCATTCCGTCAAGAAAACGCGCGAAGACCTCCGGGCCGAACGCCAGGGCCAGCACCGCGTTTCCAACCGCTGATGAAGTTGAGTAACGGCCGCCAATATAGTCATCCATGAAGAATGCCGCGAGGTATCCGCTGTTCTTCGCCATCGGAGAGGTCTCGCTCGTAACAGCGAGCATATGCTTAGACACATCCAGTCCCGCCTCTTCCAGCGCATTTTTCACAAATGACTCGTTGGTCAGAGTCTCAAGTGTCGTACCTGACTTCGATACCACGATGAACAGCGCGTGCGCAAGGTCCACGCCGCGCAGCACACCTACAGGATCATCCGGATCAACGTTGCTGATGAACTTTGCCTGCATCTTCAGTGTATCGTTCGCGACCGCCCAGTTCTCCAGCGCCAGATATATCGCGCGCGGGCCCAGATCGCTTCCGCCGATGCCGATCTGCACAACGGTATTGAACCTCTCGCCATTCTCATTTGTAATCTCGCCGGCATGCACCTTATTCGCGAACGCCGCGATCTTTGCCTGCTCCCCCTTATAGAACTCTCTCTTGTCGACTCCGTCGGCGATGACCTGGCCGCCAAGCTGTCCTCTCGTCAGCTGATGCAGCACATGACGGTTCTCCGTCAGGTTAATGACCGCGCCGTTGTAGAGCTCTTCAAACTTCTCGGAGAGCTGGGCCTCCTTCGCAAGGCTGACAAGCTTCTCAAGAATGTCATCGTCTACCTTCTTGGCAGCGTAATGATATGTCAGTCCGCCAGCCATCGGTACAGCATACTTCCTGACCCTGTCAGCACCGCTCCGGCCTTCCATGACTTCAGCCAGCTTCACCTGCCCTTTCGTCTCAAGCAGGGCCTTGTAGCTGTCCAGTTTATCCAGGTTCTTCCATGCAATCATATCTAACTCCTCCTGAAGAATATGTTTCGGCTTCTGTAAAAAAATATAATCGCTATGAATAAAGTTTTCAAGTCGTTACTGTCCTCTGAGGCTGCAGGCAGCCGGCCTGGTTACAGTTCACTGCCCAGCCTGTCCTCTTCAGAGTGGTGCTGAATGATCGAAAATCAAGAAAATATGGAAATGCTCTTAGAATGATGATAAAATCACCCTGGTTATAAACATAAGGAAATAAATCTGGAGAA
>DFHY01000035.1 GCA_002371345.1 Lachnospiraceae bacterium UBA3711 | reverse complement strand
GGCAGAGCTGAACAGAAAGAGTGAGAAGCACTTGGAGTTTTACAGCATCGCGAGCGGAAGCAGCGGGAACTGCATATATATCGGATCGGATAAAGCATCGGTTCTGATCGATGCGGGAGTTTCATTTAAAAGGATATCAGAAGCGCTTGGCGGTATCGGCCACAGTGTTCATGACCTGACAGCTGTTCTCGTAACTCATGAGCACAGTGACCATATAGCGGGCCTCGGAGTCCTGCTCAGGAAGGCTCATATCCCTGTGTACGCCACATCGGCGACGATCCGGCAGATTCTGCGTTATTCTCCGCTGGGAAAGGTGGATGATAGTCTGTTCCATCCTGTTGACGCGGACTGCCCTTTTGAGATCGGAGACCTGAAGGCAGAAGCATTTCACATAAGCCACGACGCCGCCGATCCGGTTGCTTACCGTGTCGAGGAAGGAAAAAGGGCAGCCGCGGTAGCTACCGATATGGGCAGCTTCAACCGGTACACGTTGAACCATCTCAGGGATCTCGATGTGATCCTCGTCGAGGCTAATCATGATGAGCATATGCTTCAGGCAGGTCCTTACCCCTACGCGCTCAAGCGCAGAATAATGGGCGAGAAGGGGCATCTGTCCAATCTGTCCTCCGCCATGCTTCTGTCCCAGGTTTTGAATGATCATATGAAGATGGCGTATCTGGGTCACCTGAGCAAGACAAACAATTATGCTGATCTGGCGTACGCGACGGTTATCTCGGAGATGGCGATGGATCCGGAGTGTCATTACTCGGAGGGCGATATTCCGATCAGAGTAGCGAGCAGGGAGCATCCGATGGAGCTTCTGAGATTGTAGAGAAAGGCAGTTGAGATGAAGAAAGTTATTATTACCGTGATCGGCAGGGATACGGTCGGCATCATAGCGAAGGTCTGTACGTATCTTGCGGATCACAATGTCAATATTCTGGACATTTCCCAGACGATTGTCGGGGGATACTTCAATATGATGATGGTCACGGATCCGACGGACTCATCTGTCGGCGCCGGACAGATGTCCGACGACCTGACAGCGCTCGGAGAGGGCATGGGCCTTTCCATCCGTGTCATGGGCGAGGATATCTTCAACGCGATGCACAGGGTATGACGGGGGAACGACATGATCAATATTCTGGAAGCGGCTGAGACTGTCCGCATGATTACCCGGGAAAATCTGGATGTGAGGACCATCACGATGGGTATCAGTCTGCTGGACTGTATATCATCCGATCTCAATGAACTTTGCGAAAACATTTACCGCAAGATAACATCGAAGGCGAAAGACCTTGTGAGGGTCGGAGACGAGATTGCAAAGGAGTACGGGATTCCGATTGTCAACAAGAGAATCTCTGTCACGCCGATAGGGCTGATCGGCGCGTCCGCGTGCGCGAAGCCTGATGATTATGTGCTGATCGCAAAGACGCTTGACGACGCGGCGAAGGAAGTGGGGGTTAATTTCCTTGGTGGCTTTTCCGCGGTCGTGTCAAAGGGAATGACGATGGCGGAAGAGAATCTGATACGGGCGATTCCCGAAGCGCTCGCGAGGACGAGTTATGTATGCGCGTCTGTCAATGTGGGCTCCACAAGAACCGGTATCGATATGGACGCGATCAGACTTCTTGGAAATACCATCCTGGAGACAGCGCGCAGGACTGAGGACAGAGATTCTCTTGGATGCGCCAAGCTGGTCGTGTTCTGCAACGCACCGGATGACAATCCATTCATGGCGGGCGCGTTTCACGGAGTGACGGAGGGCGACACTGTCATAAATGTCGGCGTTTCCGGTCCCGGTGTCGTGAAAACCGCGCTGGAGTCGGTCCGCGGAGAGAGCTTTGAGGTTCTGTGCGAGACAATAAAGAGGACTGCTTTTAAGGTTACGAGAGTCGGACAGCTGGTGGCGCAGGAAGCCTCACGCAGACTGGGCGTGCCGTTCGGGATCATAGACCTCTCCCTGGCGCCGACGCCTGCCATTGGGGATTCCGTAGCGGATATTCTTCACGAGATAGGAGTGGAGTACGCCGGAGCGCCAGGGACGACCGCGGCTCTCGCGCTGCTGAACGACCAGGTGAAGAAAGGCGGGGTCATGGCCTCGTCATATGTGGGAGGACTGTCGGGCGCATTTATCCCCGTGTCTGAAGACCAGGGAATGATCGAGGCTGTGGAGGCAGGCGCGCTTCATATCGAGAAGCTGGAGGCGATGACCTGCGTTTGTTCGGTAGGACTCGATATGATCGCGATTCCCGGCGATACGAAGCCGTCAACCATCTCCGGAATCATCGCGGATGAGATGGCGATCGGAATGGTGAACGCGAAGACAACCGCGGTCAGGCTGATACCTGTTATCGGGAAGGGAGTCGGCGAGAGCGTAGAGTTCGGCGGACTGCTCGGCCATGCTCCGGTCATGCCTGTAAATGAATTCGGGTGTGAGAACTTCATCAGCCGTAAGGGAAGAATCCCTGCGCCGATACATTCGTTCAAGAACTGAGACGGATGGAATCCTGCGGTTAAGTTCACTGCCCCGCCGCCGGCACACTCCCGCAGGGTTCCATCAGCGGGAGCGGGCTGTGGGAACATGCGGGAGTGTGCCGGCGGCGGGGTAGTGAACTGTAACGCATACTGCATATAACATGAATAAGAGCAAAGCAGCGACTTGTATTATTCATTATTGTGCCATATAATAGCGTTTGTTACGTGTGATTCTGAATAGAGCCTGACTTGGGGACGGGCAGACGGCTCATATGTCTGCCTGATCAGAATATGGCAGGCTTGGACAGGAGGAGAAAGGTATGAAGAATATTAAGATTGCGGCGGCGCTTCTTGCGGCCTGCTCGATGATGATGACGGGAGCTTTCACTGCGGGAGCGGATGAGACTGAGGCTTTTGACTTCAGCTCTGTCGAAACAGTTTCAGACGGAAAGCTTATTGTCGGCACCGAGGCCGGATTCGCCCCGTATGAGTATCTTGTCGGCGATAAGGTCGAAGGCGTGGATATGGATATCGCTCAGGCGATCGCGGATGCCCTTGGAGTTGAGCTTGAAGTCCAGAATATGGACTTCGACGGCGCTCTTCTCGCGGTTCAGCAGGGCAAGGTCGATATCGTGGCAGCTGGCGTTTCTGTCAGTGAAGAGCGCGAGGAAGTTATGGACTTCTCCGTCAAGTATGTCGATTCCAAGGACGTTGTCGTCGTGAAGGCGGACGAGCCGGCTGTGGAGGAATCCACCGCTGACGCTCTCGCGGACAAGACAGTGGGCGTGCAGCAGGGCAATATCGCCGATCTGTGGGTCACCGACAATACTGAGGCGGGATCTGTTCAGCGTTATACTAAGTTTGTCCAGGCCGCGCAGGATCTGGCTAACGGCAAGATCGACTGCATCGTTATGGACGAAGCGCCGGCGGTCGAGCTTGTGGAATCTTCTGACGGCAAGCTGGCCATCCTGGATGGCGACGCTCTGTTCGAAGACTCTTACGCTGTCGCGATCAAGAAGGGCAACGAACCCATGAAGGCAGCGGTTGATGCGGTTATCAATGATCTTATTGACAGCGGTGAGATGGATGCCATCATTGCCGCTCACTCCAGTGCCGGAGCCGAGACGGAAGCGGAGTAACGGCGGGACTGATCCGATTTGTTCAGGCAGCCTGATTAACCGGCTCACCTGAGACAGGGAGATATTAATTACCTGGCAGCACAGGTTCAGAGAGACGACTCATTTCACGACCGAAAGGATGCATTTCCCAAAGACGAGACCTGAACATAAGCGGTACTGGTTTCGAACCTGGAGATTCATTCTCAGGTCGTGATTGATTTATGACTGCGTAATCAACTCATTAGTAAGGAGCGGAACAATATGATTGAGTGGCTGAAGAGCGTAGGCCGGAGCTTCTATAACGCATGGGTACCGGAGAAGAGGTATCTGGCGTATTTCAGCGGACTTCGTATGACTCTGCTGATATCACTGTTCGCGGTATTGATCGGTATTGCGATCGGTGTGATGATCGCGATAGTCCGTGTTACCGCGCGCAGCTCAAAGCTGCTGGTGATAAAGATTCTCGATAAGATAGCGCTGGTGTATATAACCGTCATCCGTGGCACGCCGATGATCGTCCAGATCATGATCATCTACAATCTGATCTTCACTTCGCCGAATACTAATCCGGTTTTAGTCGGAGCTGTCTGCTGCGGAATCAACTCCGGCGCGTACGTGGCGGAGATCATCCGCGCCGGGATCGCTTCGATTCCGGCCGGACAGATGGAGGCCGGACGTTCACTTGGCCTTACCTACGCGATGACTATGCGTACGATCATCCTGCCTCAGGCATTCAAGAACATCCTTCCCGCGCTTGGCAATGAGTTTATCTCTCTTGTCAAGGAGACCTCGGTTATCTCTGTCATCGCCGTAAATGACCTGATGAAGATGGCGGGCTACGTCGGCTCGAGAACCTGGGATGTGATCCCGCCGTATGTGATCGCGGCCGCGATATATCTGATCATGACACTCGGCCTGACCTGGCTGATGGGACTGCTGGAGAAGAAGCTGGCAAAGAGTGACAGGCGGTGATGTCATATATCACAGTGCCATTAACTGTATTTGGAAAGGAGTTCTCTTCGTGATATATACAAAAGATCTGAGAAAAAGGTTCGGAGATCATGATGTACTGTGCGGCATCACCCAGCACATTGAAAAGGGAGAGAAGGTTGTAGTGATAGGTCCCTCCGGCTCAGGAAAGTCTACGTTTCTGAGATGCCTGAATATGCTTGAGGAGCCTACCGGCGGAGAGATAATCTTTGAGGGGATCAGGATTACGGATCCCTCCACGAATCTGGATCAGATACGCCAGAAAATGGGAATGGTGTTTCAGCACTTCAACCTGTTTCCGATGAAGACGGTGCGGCAGAACATTACCCTTGCCCCTGTTCTCCTGAAGAAAATGACACAGGAGGAGGCTGACGCGAAAGCTGAAGAACTTCTGAAAAGGATCGGCCTGCCTGATAAGGCGGACAGCTATCCGGGCATGCTGTCAGGCGGACAGCAGCAGAGAATCGCGATAGCCAGAGCCCTGGCGATGGATCCGGACCTTATGCTCTTCGACGAACCCACCAGCGCTCTTGATCCGGAGATGGTGGGAGAGGTTCTTGAGATCATGAAGGAACTTGCGGCTGATGGCATGACCATGGTCGTGGTGACTCATGAGATGGGATTCGCGCGGGAGGTCGCAAGCCGCGTCCTCTTCATCGATGAGGGAATCGTCGCAGAGGAGAACGAACCGGGAGAGTTCTTCGGCGCTCCGAAGAATCCGAGGCTCCAGGATTTCCTGTCCAAGGTGCTGTAGGCACAAAACCTGTTAATCATCTCACTGACCTGACGGTCTGAACGCCGGCAGACGGACAGACCAGAGTTTATGAATCAGGGCTTTATCACAGCCTTCCATACCCTTTAATGGTTATGGAAGGTTCAATTCTTACTGATTTACTTGCGGGTGATTGCCTTTTTGGCGTTCGCAGCGATGTTCTCGGGTGTCAGCCCAAAGTGCTCAAGAAGCTCCTTCGGATGCCCGGAGTGTCCGAATGTGTCATTCACACCGACCCTCTGAAGCGGGACAAGGATCTCATCTGTAAGAACCTCGGAAACAGCGCTTCCAAGTCCTCCGATAATGTTGTGCTCCTCAGCGGTCACGATAGCGCCGGTTTCCTTCGCAGCCTTGACGATGATATCGCGGTCAATAGGTTTGATGGTTGCCATGTCGATGACACGGGCTGAGATGCTCTCTGCAGCAAGCAGATCAGCAGCTTTCAGCGCTTCCTGAACCATCAGTCCGCAGGCGATAAGTGTCACGTCGCTGCCGTCGCGAAGCTGGCAGCCCTTGCCGATCTCAAATGAATAGCCGGGGATGTCGCCGGTGACGGACTCAACAGCCGGGCGGCCTGTACGGAAGTAGACTGGTCCCTTCATATCCAGCATAGCCTTCACGGCAAGGCGGGTCTCGTTGTCATCACACGGGCAGATAACTGTCATGCCCGGGATAGTGCGCATCAGGCTCATATCCTCCAGCGCCTGATGAGTGGCGCCGTCCTCACCGACGGTAAGACCAGCATGGCTGCCTACTACCTTGACATTGAGTCCTGGATAGCAGACATCGTTGCGGACCTGATCATACACACGTCCTGCGGCGAAGATAGCGAAAGTATGAACCAGAGATGTAGCTCCGCAGGTGGCGAAGCCGGCTCCGATGTTAACCATATTTGCCTCGGCGATTCCGACATTGAAGAAACGCTCCGGGTACTTTTCCGCGAAGTACATACTCATGGTGCATGACTTGAGATCAGAGTCAAATACATATATGTCGCTGCGGTCTCCGAACTCGGCAAGAGCACGGCCATAAGCAACACGTGTAGAAATATTTTCGCCCATTCTCACACCTCCAGTGAAGCAATCCTGTCATTGAGTTCCTTAATAGCCAGTTCATATTCCTCAGGAGTGGGCTGGCCGCCGTGGAAGCGCGGCGTATCCTCAAATACGGAGACTCCTGCGCCCTTGGTGGTATGAGCAAGAATCATGGTCGGCTTGTCCTGACTCTTCCTGGCTTCATCGATCGCGTCAGCGATCTCCTCAACATCCTGACCGTTGACGGAAATGACATTCCAGTTGAAAGCGCGGAACTTTTCGTCGATGGGATTAGGATCCATAATCTCACTAAGTCTGCCGTCAAGCTGGATCTTGTTGTTGTCCACAAATGCGATCAGGTTGTTGACCTTGAAGAAACCGGCTGACATTGCAGCCTCCCAGATCTGGCCTTCCTGAATCTCTCCATCGCCCATGATGGCATACACGTAATTGCCGACGTTGTTGGACTTGGCGTACATGGCCATACCGACAGCTACGGACAGTCCCTGCCCAAGTGACCCACCTGACATGTCAACGCCAGGAACATGGATCTCTACGTGGCCTGAAAGATCACTGTCGATCTTACGGAAGGTCTTGAGGTGATCGATCGGGAAGAAACCTCTGCGAGCGAGCGTGGCGTACATGACAGGAGAGCAGTGTCCCTTCGACAGCACAAGACGGTCGCGGTCAGCCTTTTCAGGATCCTTCGGATCGATGTTCATGGCCTTGAAGTAAAGAACAGCCATGATTTCCGCCATCGAGAATGAGCCGCCTATGTGACCTGATCCTGCCGTATGGATGGTCTCAAGGGCGGTTTTTCTGATGTTGGCAGCTTCGAGCTCCAGTTTTCTCTTTTCTTCAGTAAGCATATTTTCTCCTTACACATCAGAATATATTAACGGGTTGCGAAACGGGTTGACGGGTTACGGATACTTTAAAAATATTTGATGCAAACAAGTTCAAACAATCATACTTACTTTACCAACTATTGTTCATGAAATCAAGAGATATCATGCTGATATACACTCCTGTTATGGCGTCACTGCCTTAAGCCTGAAGCCACGGAAGATATTACAGAATACCTTTCAAAATGACATTGCTTAATGACACTTCTTAACAAAGAGGTATTTTCAGAAACCCTCTTTAGAAAGGCATCCAATAGTATTTAAGAGAATCAAGTACAAAAGAAACTCCTCAAAAGGTCTTCTCATAAAGGTCTTCTCAGAAAAGCCTCCTCATAAAGGTCTTCTTACAAAAGCCTCTTCAAAAGGTCTTCTCAGACAGGTCTTCTCATAAAAGCCTTCTCAGAAAATCACGCTCGGAAAAGCCTTGTCAAAACGGCTCGGGTGACTGCTTCCTGGACTCGAGTGCCGAGCGGATCTTGCGAAGCACCAGCACGCAGGTCGGAACGATATACAGGTCTCCGGCTGTCCATGCGGCCTGGTCAGTCCAGCAGATAACGTTGAATCCGTATTTGTGGACAAACAGGGATACTATAAGTATTCTGGCAATCATCTCCATAACGCCCGACAGCATTGCCCGTCCGGAGAAGCCGAGGCTCTGTACGGTAATGCGGCTGATATAGAGAATACCAAGAACCCAGAACATGTATCCCATACAACGGAGATACCGGTGGGCGGGGTCGAGGATCCACGTCTCATCCGACGGAATAAACAGAAGGCAGGCCGTCCTTCCGAACAGAATCATACAGATGCCGATAATTATTCCGTAAACTATGGATATCAGCATACCGATCCGCACACCGTCACGTATGCGGGTGTATTTTCCGGCGCCGTAGTTCTGGCTGCAGAAGGTGGCTACACCAGAAGCCACAGCGTCAAACGGAGACATCGCGAACATCTTGATACGGGCTGCGGCCGTGAACGCGGAGACATAGACACTTCCCAGAGAGTTGTTCGCCGACTGCATAACCATGCTGCCGATTGCGGTAATGGAAAATTGAAGCCCCATTGGAATACCGACTATGGCAAGCTGCCTGATGCGAAGCCTGTCGGCTCTCCTTTCCTCCGGCTTAATGCGCAGGATATCGTACTTACGGAAAATGAAGTAGGTGCACAGGACGCCGCTGAATGCCTGTGAGGCGACTGTAGCGATCGCGGCTCCGGCACATCCCCATTTCAATACGGCAATGCAGAACAGGTCAAGCAGGATGTTGGTGACTGTTGAGACTGCGAGAATAAGGAACGGAGTGCGGCTGTCTCCAACGGCGCGCAGAACTCCCGCAGCCAGGTTGTACAGGATCGTAAATGGGATTCCGATAAATATTATCAGGATATAGATCCTGGTATCATCCCAGATATCGACCGGAGTGGACAGAATGCGCAGTATGCTGTCGCAGAAGATCAGACAGAGGCTTGTCAGCACAGCGGCTACTGCCGCTGAGATCAGGATACTGTTGTACAGCAGCATGCGCATACTGCTGTAATGCTGAGCGCCGAAGCGCTGTGTGATCGGAACACAGAAGCCAGCACATGCGCCGGAGCAGAAACCGAGTATGAGAAACTGGACGCTGCTTGTAGCTCCGACAGCGGCCAGAGCGCCTGATCCCAGAAAGCGTCCTACGATCGCCGCGTCAGCGACGTTGTAGAATTGCTGAAGAATGTTGCCTAGAAGCAGCGGCAGCGCGAATGTGAGAATGAGCCTGAAGGGGCTGCCTGTTGTCATGTCTTTCATTGAAGTACCTTCTCCTGATAATAAAACATAAATGATAATCGATCAGCATGATCACAGAATAGTGAACCTGGCTATGCAAACGAGAGCTATTATACGCCTTTGATAATAAAAGAAAAGACACTTTTTTGCCTTGTCGTAAGGAAAACAGGACGTTATAATGAGAACAGTTTGAAAAGAGCTGCATTTTGCCGGAGAATGGCTGATACAGACTGTCTGAAACAGGCTGTCTGGGACAGGATTACTGATATGGGCTGTTTGATGCCAGAGGTGCAGGTGCGGCGATAATATGTGACAGGGCTGGTTGTTTGGGAAAGGAGACAGAAGGTTATGAGTTTCATTGATGATATCAAAGCTCAGGCGAAGAAGGACAAGAAGACTATCGTGCTTCCGGAGTACATGGACAGCAGAACATATGAGGCTGCCGTCAAGATCGCGAAGGAAGGCATCGCCAATGTTGTTCTTATCGGAACCCCGGAGGAGATAGCCGCGAATAAGGGCGACTACGATCTTGAAGGCGTCACGGTTATCGACCCTAAGACGGATCCGAACCGCCAGAAGTATATCGACAAGTTTGTAGAGCTGCGCGCGAAGAAGGGCATGACTCCCGAGAAGGCCGAAGAGCAGATGATGAGCGATTATATGTACTACGCGTGCCTGATGTGTAAGTGCGGTGACGCGGACGGAGCTGTCTCAGGAGCCTGCCACTCGACCGGCAACACCATCCGTCCGGCGCTTCAGCTTCTCAAGACCAAACCTGGTATCAGCAGCGTCTCCGGATTCTTCGTCATGGATGTTCCGGACTGTGAATTCGGCGAGAACGGAAAGTTCGTCTTCGCGGACTGTGCCGTCAATGTAGACTTTGATCCGCAGAAGCTCGCTGAGATCGCTGTTCTGTCAGCACAGTCATTTGAGGCGTTCATAGGAGCTGAGGCTAAGGTAGCCATGCTCTCATATTCCACGAAGGGCAGCGCGAAGCACGATGACGTCACCAAAGTTGCCGATGCGGTGAAGCTTGTGAAAGAGAGCCACCCGGAGATCAAGGTTGACGGCGAGCTGCAGTTTGACGCGGCCATCGTACCGTCAGTCGCGAGCCTGAAAGCTCCGGACAGCGATGTCGCCGGACACGCCAACACCATCATTTTCCCGAGCCTTGAAGCCGGAAACATCGGTTACAAGCTGGTTCAGAGACTTGCCAAGGCCGGAGCCTACGGTCCTGTACTCCAGGGTCTGTCCATGCCGGTCAACGATCTGTCCAGAGGATGCTTCGCGGATGATATCGTGGGTGTTGTCGCCATGACAGCGGTTCAGGCGCAGAAGGGCTGAGAATAGGATAAATGCAGCAGCGGAATCAATATTTCCGCTGGAGTGAATATCAGTACAAGGAAATAATGATTAAGGAGTGATACCAATGAAAGTATTAGTTGTAAACTGTGGAAGCTCATCACTGAAGTATCAGGTTATTGATTCCGATACCGAGCAGATCGCGGCCAAGGGACTGTGTGAGCGCATCGGTCTTGACGGACGTCTGGTATACCAGCCGACAGGCGGAGAGAAGGAGGTTACAGAAGCTCCGATGCCGACGCACAGCGAGGCGATCCAGATGGTTCTCGACGCTCTTGTCAATCCGAAGACCGGCGTTCTGAAGAGCCTTGACGAGGTTGAGGCAATCGGACACAGAGTTCTGCACGGCGGCGCGAAGCTTACGGAGTCCGCTCTTGTAAATGACGATGTTATCGCTGCGATCGAGGAGGCGTCAGACCTTGGGCCGCTGCACAACCCGGCTAACCTGATGGGTATTCACGCGTGCATGAAGCTTATGCCCGGCAAGCCGAATGTCGTAGTTATGGATACATCATTCGGAATGACCCTTCCGGCGAAGGCATACCGCTATGCTATTCCGACCGAATACTATGAGAAGTATCATATCCGCCGCTATGGCTTCCACGGAACCTCTCACAGCTTCGTCTCAAAGGAGACCATCAAGTACCTTGGCCTGGATCCGGACAACTCCAGGGTCATCGTCGCGCATCTTGGAAACGGAGCCAGCATCACAGCTGTCAAGAACAGCAAGTGTGTTGATACCTCCATGGGAGTCACCCCGCTTGAGGGACTCATCATGGGAACCCGCTCCGGCGATCTTGACCCGGCGATCATCGACTATATCTGCAGCCATGAGAACCTGACAGCCGCTGATATGAACACGATCCTGAACAAGAAGAGCGGCGTTATGGCTCTGTCGAACAACCTTAGCTCTGACTTCCGTGACCTTGAAGACGCGATGAACGATGGCAATGAGGCTGCCGGCCTTGCGATCGATGCGTTCTCCTACAGAGTCGCGAAGTACATCGGATCATATACTGCAGCGATGAACGGCGTAGACGCGATCGCATTTACCGGCGGTATCGGCGAGAACGCGGGAATCGTCCGCAAGAAGGTCCTTGAGTACCTTGGCTTCCTCGGCATCTCAATTGATGAAGAGGCGAATAAGAAGAGAGGTGAGGCTTTCGTCCTGTCGACTCCCGATTCCAGGGTAAAGGTCATCGTGATGCCGACGAACGAAGAACTGGCGATCTGCCGCGAGACGGTACGTCTTGTGAAGGGAGCCTGAATATCAGAATAACAGCCTGAAACGTCTTGTAAGACATCCGTGCGTCGCTCACATGCACTACGCGCGATAAAGGAAGTATAGGAGAGCCCGCGGAGGAGTGCCTGCAGACGGAAAGGCTATAGTAAATGCACTGACGTCAGAGACAGTAATAGATGCCCGTCATCGATCCGGATGACCGGGCATCTTTTTGACTCAGCGTTTTTTCTGTGCGGTCCGATTTGAGCCTGAGCGCCTGCTCCCGCAGTATTATCATAGAAGACATGCCATACCGGGCATGCTTACCATAGAAGAGACGTATGTTTTTAATAGGCCGTACCGGGCATGCTTACCATAGAAGAGACGTATGTTTTTAATAGGCCGTACCGGGCATGCTTATCATTGAAGATACGCAGGATTTTACAGGCCGGGCCGGGCATGCTCGTGTGTGATTCCGCTCTGGCGGAACTGACTGGGAGACTGGCCAAAGGTTCTCTGAAATATCTTGCGGAAGTTGCCGAGATTCGAATATCCGAGATCGACGGCGATCCTGGATACAGGATACCTGGTACTGCGGAGAAGGCGCGACGCCTCCCTCATGCGGATCATCTGTGTTATCTCCGTGAAGCTCTTGCCGGTGCTGCTTCTTAAGATGCGCTGAATATGTCTCTCACTGTAATTGAACAGCCTGGCAACCTCCGTAAGAGTGGTGGTTGAAGCATTTTCCTGAATGAACTTCAGGATGAAGATCAGGTTTTCACTCTGCTTGACGTTGGCCTGCTCGGGGAAGACCAGATCCTTCTCATGGTTTCTCAGGAGCAGGATGAAGAACTGATTCATGATACTGTTGACCATCTGGCTGTGAAATGATCTGTGCGAATTACTTTCTCTGATCGCTCTTGCAAGCACATCCGTCAGCTCTTCATCCCAATCAGCGTCAAAGAACAGAAATGGGTGCGGGTTGTTGGAATACAGAGTCCTGGTGAAGAACTCCGCCAGCACGCTCTCATGCTCTTTCAGTATGCCGAAGAAGGCCTGTTCGAAGGTGCTGGTCCGAATCAGGATCTTAAGGACGTATGCGTCTGAAAAACAGCTTATGGCGTGACGTGTATTAGGCGCTATGATGCAAACATTTCCCTGGCTGAGTATAAGCTCCTGGTTCGCTATGTAGGTGGTGATGCTTCCCTTGAGGACGATCTGGACCACAAAGAAATGATCCGTGTGCCAGATCGGAGGAAACCATGAAATATGAGGGTGGACAACCGTATCCGTCCCTTCGTCAAAGAAGGTATCCTCATTTAGAAGCGATGCGCACTTATGAAGAGTGAGGGAATCAGGATACCGGCTGACTGCCTTGAGTATCACCTGCTCGTAATAAGAGTACGGGTGAGGCAGGGGATAGGCGGGGTCCTGTGATTTCTCATAATAGCCGAGAAACATCTTCTCGAGCTCAATATGGTGTGCGCTTTTCTGAAACTCTGGAATCCCGGGTCTTTTTTTTGATACCATAGTCATCCTCACTTATGTCAGATGAAAAAGCTGATGTCGCAAAAACGTCGTTTTCTGTCACTATAATACCTGTTTTCTGACAGATTGCAATGATATGATAAAAAAGAAACAAACGATACACTAACGCGTCGCATGTCGGATAAGAGACAGCTGTATGCCGTGATGTAGTGTAAAACAGTCGATATCTTTTGTAATACGGAGATAGTTAAGAGTATGGCAGAAAAGCAGGACAACATGGCAAAGGGAACTCTCGGCGTTTCCCTGGGTGTCGGATTTGTGTGGTTTACAAGCCAGTTTGGCGGCGGCTTTGCGTCGGGTACGCAGCTGTATCAGTATTTTATAAATTTTGGAATATGGTGTCTGGTTACTCCCGCGCTCGCGCAGCTGTTCCAGGCATTTTTTCAATGGTACGCGCTGAGGCATGCCTATGAGCACAAGACGGTCAATTACCGTGACTTCTGTGACAGCTTCTACGGGAAGTTCAGATTCATTTTTTCCAACCTCTACGAGCTGGTGTATCTGATGCTGATCCTGCTTGCACCGTCTATCGCGTTCGCGACGGGAGGCTCGACGTTAAATGAGCTCACTAAGATTCCGTATCTGATCTGCACGGTTATTGTCGGAGTGTGCATCTATGTCATTGCCCTGTTCAACACGGATATGATCAGAAAGGCAGCGTCGGTTGTCTCATATGTACTCATCATCGGAGTACTCATTGTATTTCTTCCGAATATTATCGCGCAGTGGGGAGACATCATGGATTCTATTCATAAGATGTCATCCGGCACATTGCCGGTCGGGTCAACAGCTTCTGGATCTGTCTGGTCGGCACTGTGGAACTGCATCGTATACGGTGCTTATCATGTTGCTTCGATAGGTCTGTATGTCGCTCACGCTCAGAAGTTCACGAAGAAGAGCCAGTGCTTTACGAGCATGGTTCTCGGCTTCTTCATTAACGCTATAGTGATATCAGTCGTCAACTTCGGTCTTCTGGCGGTTGCCATGAATCCTGAGCTTCCGAATTACTCGGTGTATACGCTGCTGTTCGCTCAGAGAGGCGTCCTGTCCTCGCTCATGGCGCCGATGGTTTCGATCCTTATCATAATCGGCTCAGTATTCTCGGCAGTTAATATGATTACGGGCTTCGTAAACAGAGTCGTGACAGGTCTTGAGAAGAAGGAGGATGGGAGTACAGCTTCCTCAAAGCGTGTGCTCAGGACAAGGGTGACCGCACTGGTCTGCACGCTGGCAACCTTCTCCATAGCGCAGTTCGGACTGCTCCCACTTGTCAAGAAGGGCTACAGCTATCTCGGAATCGCGTGCATGGTGGTAATAGTGATACCGTTCCTGATCCGCATGATTCTGGAGCTGTTCGGAGTCGTAAGGAAATGAGGTCAGAGAATACTTCTGACCGCAGCGTCACAGGTACATAGAAACACATAGGTATATAGAAACACATGTTGGAACTGAGCGAAGGATATTCGTCTTCACCGGTTCCGGCAACACATTCAAGAAGGAGGTTTGAATGAGCATCAGAAACGACATTTATAACAAGCTTACGGAGAGAGCCGCGCAGCTGTTCGGAAAGCAGCCGTCGGATTTCTCGGAGAGTACACGGTTTGTGGAGGATCTGAACGCAAAGTCCACTCAGTATTCTCAGATCACCACATTCCTGGAGGACGAATTTGACACGGAGATTCCGTTCATGTCATTCCGGCGTCAGGAAACCTTTGGCGACGCGGTCAACTATGTGCTGACGGAATGTCTCGGTGAGGAACCCGAAGCGGACGAGGCACCGGCGCCTGAAGCTGCTCCGGCACCTGCACAGGCTCCCGCGACCGGACTTCGCAAGGAGATCCTGGACAAGCTTATCGAGCGCGCCAGCGGCCTGTTCGGCAAGGCGCAGGACGCCCTGTCCGAGGCGACGAGATTCGTGGAGGACTGCAACGCGAAGTCCACGCAGTATTCCCAGATCACAACATTCCTTGAGGATGAATTCGATACCGAGATCCCGTTTATGTCATTCCGCCGCCAGCCGACCTTCGGAGACGCGGTCAATTATGTCCTGACCGAGTGCCTCGGAGAAGAACTGGATGCCGGGGAAGAGCAGAGCGCACCGGCGCCGGCACCGGCTGCGACGTCCGCGCCGGCGCCAGCTCCTGCCGCCGCTGCGGCTCCGGCCGTTGATACGGGTTCAGCGAAGTCCGACCATGATGATGAGCTCGCCATGCGTGAGCGCTTCACTCTTAAGGAGACCTTCCAGGGCGAGGAGCTTGAGGCGGTATATATGGTGGCGAGAAAACCGGTCGCTGTTGATCCTTCACTTGATCTCGCCGAATCAGAGGACCCGATGGCACGTATGGGACAGGGCTTCTGTCCGGCGTTCAACCAGAGAGTATATGAATGCGCTCCCGGCATCCTGTGCGAGCAGGACGTGCCTGTCAAGATGAGAGACGGAATCACAATCTACTGCGACATCTATCGTCCTAAGGATGAGTCACAGAAGTATCCGGCGATCGTTTCCTGGTCATGGTTCGGAAAGAGACCCGGCGAGGGTATGAGCGAATGGCAGATCATGGGCGTTCCGCCTCACACCGTATCGAAGTTTGCCAAGTTCGAGTCACCGGATCCGATGTACTGGGTATACCAGGGGTACGCTGTTGCTAACGTTGACGTTCGCGGCGCCGGCCACTCCGAGGGAAATGTCCATATGTTCACGCATCAGGACCGTGAGGACGGATATGATTTCGTAGAATGGCTTGCCACACAGCATTGGTGCAACGGAAACATCGGTATGTCAGGAAACTCCGGTGTAGCGATGCATCAGTGGGGCATCGCGGCAATGCAGCCGCCTCATCTGAGATGCATCGCCCCCTGGGAGTGCACCACGGATCTGTACCGTGAGTCTTTCTATGAGGGCGGCGTTCCGGCTCTTTCCTTCAACAAGTTCATTTCCGCGCAGGTCACAGGAACCGGCGGAGTTGACAGCCAGGTTGACATGGCTGTGAAGTATCCTCTGATCAATGGATACTGGGAGGACAAGAGGCCTGATTTCTCTAAGGTTACCTGCGCGGTTTATCAGACCGCCGGCTTCTCTCATTTCCATCTGAGAGGCTCCATGCAGGCCTTCCGCAAGGCGAAGACCAAGCTGAAATGGCTGCGCGCCCACCGTGATTTCGAGTGGCCGGATACATATCAGCCGGAGAACCTCGAGGATCTCAAGAGATTCTATGACCGCTATCTGAAGGACATCCACAACGGCTGGGAGATGACTCCTCGTGTACGCCTTGACATCATGGACGCCTACGACTGCGATTATCAGGTCCGCCGTCCGGAGAACGAGTTCCCGCTCAAGAGGACGGAATATAAGAAGTATTACTTTGACGCCTCAGACCCGGCGCATCTGACGATGAGAGACGCTCCGGTATCGGTTGAGAGCTCTGTCGCATACGATGGAAATACACAGCAGGTCGAGTTCGACATGACCTTCGAGGAGGATACCGAGCTCACAGGATATATGTACCTGCATCTGTATGTAGCTGCCGAGAGCTACAACGACATGGATATGTTCATCAATATTCAGAAGGCGGACGAGAACGGCAACTGGCTGCCATGGTACACCCTGAATGAACCGCATCCCGGCGCATGGGGCAAGTGCCGTATATCCCACAGAGAGCTTGATCCGAAGGAGTGCCAGAAGGTCAAGGGACTGATGGTGCAGCCTGTCATGGCGCATAAGAGAGAACTCAAGGTACAGCCCGGCGAGATCGTGCCTGTCGACATTGAGATCGTGCCGAGCGCGCGTATCTGGCACAAGGGCCAGAAGCTGCGCGTACAGATTGCCGGACGCTACATCCGCGAAGGATGGTTCGAGCCGCTCGCGTGGGATACGGACAACCACGGACGCCAGATTATCTACACAGGCGGACAATATGAGTCCTTCATCCAGGTGCCGGTCATTCCGCCCAAGTACAGAGCGGGAGACTATGTATACCGCTGAAACCGGTGAATCTGGTTATGTCATTAACCTGACTGCCTGAGCCAGGATGCAAAGGCCCGGGTTAATGACATCGGGGCGATTGAAGGTACAAGCCTGCTTTGGCCCGGCCTTAGTACTATGTCAGACAGGCCGGAAAACAGGCGCCGCCTGGCAGGAGAGTGACATGGTAGCAGGAATCGGTACAGATATCATGAAAATGGAGAACATCCCGGCGTCATCTCTTATGAGCGGCGACGCATTCTTCGAGAAGGTGTACACAGCCGCCGAAAAGAGGCAGGCTGAGAGCGCAGTCCCGAGGAATGACTGGCTGAGAAGACGCTTCGCCGGCAAGGAGGCTGTCTTCAAGGCGCTGGGTGCTGATCCGGAGCATGCAAGGATCAACGAGATCGAGATCCTGGATGACAGGACCGGAGCTCCGCATGTTGAGCTGTATGGCGCCCTGCGGGCGGCTGCCGAAAGCAGGGGAATCGGCAGGATCCATATATCGTTGTCGTCTGACGGTGAATACGCGCTGGCGTTCGCCGCGGCGGAAACTATGGACTGAGGGCTGCAGCCTTCAGAACGGCGGAAAACTCCGGCATGATGAAAGGAATAGAGACAGATATGACATTGATTGAAACTTTGATTGAAAAGGCGAAGAAAAGCCCCAAGAGGGTCGCGCTTCCGGAGTGTGAGGCGGAGAAGACCCTGATGGCGGCAAGGCGCGTCAAGGATGAGGGGATTGGTATCCCTGTCCTTGTCGGTGACCCTGAGGTTATTAAGGCGACGTCAGAAGCCTCCGGCGTGTCCGTGGATGACATGGAGGTCGTGAATATTCTCGACGAGGCCTTTAGGGACAGCGTTATCGCGAAGTATATGGAGTATCCGGACACGAAGCGCCAGCTCTCGGAGAAAGGCGCGCGCAGGAAGATGAAGAATCCTATGTACTACGCGATGATCATGGAGGCTGCCGGACTTGTGGACTGCACCTTCTGCGGTCATGTCAATACGACCGGCGACGTTCTGATGACAGCGATGCAGGCGATAGGGATGCAGGACGGCGTCGACGTTCCGTCGATCTTCGCGCTGACCGAGATTCCCGGTTTCTCAGGATCTGAGGGCGAGCTTCTGGCGCTGGCTGACTGCGGACTGAATCCTGAGCCGAAGGCGGATGACCTCGCTTCCATCGCGATAGCGACCTGCGATAATGTAAAGGCCCTGATGGGATGGGATCCGCGCTGCGCGTTCCTGAGCTTCTCCACTCTCGGAAGCGGCGCTGCCGAGAGCGTCGACAAGATCAACGAAGCGATCAGGATCGTGAAGGAGCGCCGTCCCGACCTGAAGGTGGACGGGGAGTTCCAGCTTGACACCGCGGTTCTTCCGGCTGTCGCCGCCAAGAAGGTCAAGAGGGACAGCGAGGTTGCCGGCAGGGCGAATATCCTCATCTTCCCGGATCTGACGGCAGCGAATATCGGCATCAAGATGATCCAGATCTTCGCCGGCGGCAAGGGATACGGACATACACTGTCCGGCTTCAACAAACCGGTTGCCGACTCATCCAGAGGCTCCTCCGTGGAGGAGATCGTCGGCGATATCGCGATGGTTATCATCGCGGCGCAGAGCTGAAGAACGGACCGGAAAACACAGGCGATTGCATAATGAGGCTGATACAGCCCGGAATTAGGAGTCAGATATGGGATACAAGATCTTTACCCTCAGCCCGGGATCCACATCCACGAAGCTGGCGGTTTTTGACGGAACACAGAGACTGTTTAAGGCAAATGTCCAGCATGACCCGGAGGTCCTGAAAACCTTCTCAAGGGTCAGCGAGCAGAAGCCTTACCGTGTACAGACGATTCTTGACGAGCTGGAGAAGGCGGACGTCAGGATCGCGGATATGGATGCTTTCGCGGCTTACTCGGGCGGACTGGCATCGACGCCGGGCGGTGTATTTCCCGTAAATGAAAAGATCCTTGACGACTGCACCTCAGGCCGTCTGATGGAGCATCCGGCTATTCTCGGAGCGCAGATCATCGACGCGTTCGCGAAGGAGACAGGGAAGCCGGCTTACCTGGTGAATCCTCCGGATGTTGATGAGTTTGAGGATGTTGCCCGTGTCACAGGCATCAAGGGCGTGTACAGAGAATCACATGTCCATGTCCTGAACCAGAAGGAGGTGGCGATGAGGGCGGCTGCCCAGCTGGGAAGGAAGTATGAGGAGTGCAATTTCGTCGTTTGCCATGTCGGAGGAGGAACCTCTATCACGGCACAGAAGCAGGGAAAGATCGTCGACGCCAACGACGTGCTGAACGGAGACGGCCCGATGGCTCCGAACCGCAGCGGATATGTCCCTCTGATGCCTGTGGTGAAGATGTGCTTCTCGGGAGACTATTCTCTCGATGACATGAAGAAGAAGATCAGCAAGACAGGCGGCCTGCTGGGCCTGCTTGGAACAGACAACATGATCGAGATCCGCAAAAGGATAGCGGAAGGCGACAAATGGGCGGAGCTCGTGGCGCGCAATTTCGCGTATCAGCTGGCGAAGTACATAGGCTCCTATGCCTGCGTGCTCGAAGGAAATGTGGACGCGGTCGTCATGACGGGCGGTGTTTCCAACGATGAGGAGTTCATCGCGGATGTTAAGAAATACGCCGGATGGGTTGCTCCGTTCATTGTTTACGGAGGAGACTTCGAGATGGAGGCACTTGCGTCAGGGGCGATCCGCGCGCTGACAGGAGAGGAAGCGACCAAGGAATATACCGGAGTTCCGGTATGGACCGGATTCGATTTTGAACCGAAGGACTGAGAATATGGGCAGAAGAGAGAGACTGTGTCCGGAGATTACGGATCCATCGCTCAGGGGATTTCTGGATATGCTGCCGGATATCCGGGCATTTAATGAGCAGCTTGTCAAGGAGCAGAAGCTTGCGGCTCCTCCGCAGGAATTCCCGCTTCCCGGAAGAAAGATTACGGTCTGCTTCCACAGGGCAAAGTACAAAGACGGCAGGCCTTTAGAAGGAAAGCGCCCTGTTCTGTTCGAGTTCCACGGCGGCGGTTTCATGCTGGGGAAGGCGGAGAAGACGGACAGGCTGTGCGAGAAGATAGCTCAGGATCTCGGCGTCCACGTGGTAGGTGTCAATTACCGCCTTGCGCCGGAGAATATGTTTCCGGCCGCGGTGAAGGACGCGTACGGCGTGATCCGCAGAATGTGGCAGAGGGCCGACGAATACGGCATAGATCCGGACAGGATGGCTGTGATGGGATATTCCGCCGGAGCGACGCTTGCGACGACAGCGGCCATGCAGGCTGTGGCAGGCGGAGAACTGTCGCTGAGAGCGCAGGTTCTCCATTATCCTTACGTGGACGCGGTCCATCTGCCGGCGGAAAAGAAGCACTATGACTGTGATATAGCACCCGAGGTTATGACAGCCTTTACTCTTCTGTATTCAACACAGGAGGAGAGGAGCAATCCGTACGTTTCGCCGGTCCTTGCAGGGGAGGCGGAGCTTAAGGGCTGTGCGGGAGCTCTGATTCTTCCTGTGGAGAGAGATTCTCTGAAGGAGGAGGGGCTGCTGTACGCCGATCATCTGAAGGCTGCGGGAGTCCCGGTCAGGGTACAGGTGATTGAGCGTGCGCACCACGGATATGTGGAGGACTGGGCGAACCCTGAAGCCTATGAAACGACCTCGGAGGCTGCCAGAAGAACGCATGATCCTTCGTTCCGGGAGCAGGCCGAGAAGGCAGTCTCTCTGAGTGAGGAATTCCTGCGTGAACATCTGGTGATTACAGGATGATCCTCTGATCCGATGAGACAGATGGCGTTTTCAATGGAAACCATTTACATTGCTGACAGAAAACATGATGTAAAGGTTAAAGGCCCTGAAGCCGGGGGCAGGCGTATCCGCAGCAGGCTAAAGCACTTTTGACCTCAACATCTAAATATGGAGTAGAAACAACAGACAGGAGGAAAAACATGAAAATCTTAGGTATCTCTTCAGGAACTCTCAACGGAGCCAATGATTCCATGTGCAAGGAAGGCCTGATGGGCGCACAGGAAGCCGGAGCTGAGATCGAGTTTATCAATCTGCACAAGCTGGACATCAAGCACTGCACGGGATGTATCGCATGCGTGAAGTCAATCATGAGCGGAAGAGGCAGGACATGCGCGCTCAAGGACGATTTCCTGTGGCTGCTCGACAAGATGCTTGACGCTGACGGCATCCTGATGGTTTCCCCCATCTTTGAGAATGGCGTTCCGGGCATCGTGCATACCGTGTGCGACCGCTTCGGCCCCTCCATGGACCGCGGCAACCTTGTGATCGCCGATATGCTCTCCAAGGAGCACGGCGGGCCGGGCGTGGATCCGAGACTGCTTCAGGACAAGGTCATTTCATTTATGGCTGTCGGAGGATCCGACTGGGGTTCTCTGGTTCAGATGGATCACGGAATGGTCGCGATGAGCCCGATGTGGAAGATCATCGACAATGACAAGTTCCAGTGGTCGAAGACGATCCTTATGGACGATGAAGCCCTTGCGCGCGCTCATCAGATCGGAATCAATCTGGCAAAGGCCGCTGCGAACATTCCGGAAGCTGAGTGGATGGGACCGGCCGGCGTGTGTCCGCACTGCCATACCAACAACTTCTATATCAACCCGGGCACAACCCATGCGATCTGCGGACTGTGCGGCATGGAAGGCGAGCTTGAAGTCAAGGACGGAGCTATTGTTATCAATTATCCGGAAGAGCAGTATGCCATGGCTCATGACACAATGTCCGGCAAGATGGCTCACGGCAAGGACATCCAGGAAAATGAAGGACGCCTCGCCGACCTGCAGAAGAACAGTGCGGAATTTAAGGCCAGAAAGGCAAAGTACAAAGATTTCATCAAGCCGTCCGTACCGGAGAAGGCCTGAACATCAGCTCATCCTGCGGATGAAGTCACGGGAACCCGTGCGGCAGGGCATTAAACAACAGCGAGATGGCATGATGTTGTATAAGCAACGCATCCGATTGTTTTATTGTCTAAACAACTAATTGCAGTTTGATTGGTGATAGCTTGCTTATACATGGGTTGTTAAACTATTCATCAGATAACGTGGGGTAAGAGGGTCTCTTGCCCCTGCTGTGATGTATCTCATTAACTTAAAGAAAGGGAAAATGCTATGAAGACAATGGAAGCGGATGTAGTTGTTATCGGTGGAGGTCCCTCAGGACTGTCTGCTACGGCACAGGCTGCCGAGAACGGCATGGATGTTGTTCTGCTTGAGAAGGCAAATGTTGTCGGCGGCGCCGCGAACATGGGCATGGGCCCGCTGGGCATCGGAACGAAGCAGCAGAGCGACATGATGGTAGATATCGATGTCGAGCGCGCGTTCAAGAAGTTCGTTGAGTATACGCACTGGAGGACAGACGCCCGTCTCGTGAAGAAGTACTTTGAGAATTCCGGCGAGACCATCAAGTGGCTCGAGGAGACTGTCGGAGTTGAGTTCGCGGGAGCCTACAAGTATTTCCCGAAGTCGGACGCGACCTGGCATATCGTCGCGGTTAACGGCGGTATCGGACGCAACGGCGGCGCTATCATGAACAAGCATCTGGCTGAGTACGCGGAGGAGAACGGCGCGAAGATCCTGTTCGAGACTCCGGCCAAGAAGATCCTCAAGGATGACGAGGGGAAGGTCTGCGGAGTTCTGGCGGTGGATAAGGACGGCGAGGAAGTGCAGGTAAACTGCAAGGCCGTCATCGTGGCAACCGGCGGAGCCGGCGACAACCCCGAGATGATCAAGGAGCGCACGGGCTACATCTTCCATGGCAACATGTTCAACTTCGCGATCCCGGGCCTTAAGGGCGACGGTATCCGCATGGCTATGGAAGCCGGCGCGGCGACGACTCCGATGAACGTCGAGATGATGTATATTCTTCCGAATTCCGATTTCGGACCGGACTGCATCCCGTCCGTATTCATGCAGCCGAACCTGATGGTCAACCAGCTCGGCAAGCGTTTCATCAACGAGGAAGAGATGCAGAACACAACCTTCTGCGGCAACGCGATCTCATTCCAGAAGGGCGCGGTAGGATATTCCATCATCGATTCCCGCATCGCGAAGCAGTACATGAAGAAGGGCGTTGATGTCGTCAACTTCGTCCATCATCCCGAGGATGTTGCTGACTTCCAGGAGGCTGTCGAGGCTTCGATCGCGAACGACAATCCTGATGTCGTCATGGCTGACACCATCGAGGAGCTTGCGCAGAAGCTCGGCATTGATCCTGAGGCTCTTGAGGATCAGGTGGATGAGTACAACGAGATGTGCGAATCCCGCGATACTCTGTTCTACAAGGATCCTAAGTTCATGAAGCCGATCGAGAAGGCTCCGTTCTACGCCGCGAAGTTCCGTCCTGGCGCGTACGGCACACTTGGCGGGATCAAGATCGATGAGGACGCGAAGGTCCTTGACGACAACTGGGATCCGGTACCGGGCCTGTTTGCGTGCGGAACGGATACCTGCACCATCTATGGAGATTCCTATATGTTCCTGCTTCCGGGCAACACGATGGGCTACTGCGTCAATACCGGACGCTTTGCCGGCGATTCCGCGGCGGATTATGTAAACGATCTGGAAGACTGATTTAGTCATAGGGCAGAGAATGTTCAGCGTCCTGTATACAGGACGCTGAATGAATACAGATGAGGAGTTCATATGGCAAACGTAAATCTGATTATTGACGGAAAGCAGATCAGCGCGCCGGAAGGACAGACCATTCTGAACGCCGCGCTGGATAACGGGATATATATCCCGCATCTGTGCTCCCACGAGAATCTGCACCCGACGGGCTCATGCCGTATGTGCGTTGTTGAGCAGCAGGGTGTTGAGGGCGTCGTGACTTCCTGTATAACAAAGGTACAGGAGGGGATGGTAATCAACACAAAGGGAGAGACGGCCGAGGCGATCAGAAAGCTGTCATGCGACTTTATGTTCAAGACCCATCCTGCGGAGTGCACGGGATGTCCCAAGTTCGGCAAGTGCCAGCTCCAGTCCCTGTCCCAGTATGTCGGAGACACGGGAAGGAAGCTGAAGGCAAATACCATCAGCGTGAAGGCCGATGAGACCAATCCTATTATTCTCCACGAGATGTACCGCTGCATCCTCTGCGGGCGCTGTGTGCGTGTCTGTGAGGAAGTGCGCGGAGTAGGAGCGATCAAGTTTGAGAAGGTAGACGGCAGGGAGCGTGTCGTGATTGACGGTGATTCCCTTAAGGACGCCAACTGCCGGTTCTGCACGGCGTGTGTTGAGGTATGTCCGACAGGCTCTATTCGTGAACACAAGGAACTGGCCGAAAAACTGATCGGAAAGACCCGTGAGGAAGGCTTCGTTCCGTGCCGGTACGGATGTCCTGCACATATCGATGTTCCGCGATATATCCGTTTCATCAAGGAGGGGAACTATCCGGCGGCTTCAGCTGTTGTCCGCGAGAAAGTGCCTTTCCCGCACAGCCTCGGTTATATCTGCGTGCATAACTGTGAGATGGAGTGCAAGCATCAGGAGCTTAACGAGGCGATATCCATCAGGAATCTGAAGAGATATGCAGTGGAGCACGATGACGACTCCTGGAAGGCGAATACGTTCCACAAGAGTCCGACCGGGAAGAAGGCGGCAATTATCGGAGGAGGCCCGACAGGACTGACTGCCGCGTACTATCTGGCTAAGCTCGGACACAGCGTCACAGTCTTCGATGCCGGGGAGAAGCTCGGCGGACAGCTGCGGTATGGAATCCCGGGATACCGTCTTCCGAGGGAGGTTCTTGACCGTGAGATCGAAGAGATCCTTGCGGCCGGCGACATCACCGTGAAGACACAGACCAGGATAGAGAATGCTCCGAAACTCCTCGAAGAGGGATATGACGTTGTATTCGTCGCTCTCGGAACCCACAGCGGATCGAAGCTCCCGATGAAGGGCAACGATCTTAAGGGAGTTCAGGTCAACGCCGCCTTCCTCAGAGAGTTCGAGGAGGGATGCGCGAGTGTCGGAAAGAAGGTAGTTGTGCTGGGCGGCGGCAATGTCGCCATCGACTGCGCGGGAGCCGCGAAGCGGCTTGGCGCCGAAGAGATCCATATGGCCTGTCTCGAGGCTTACGACGCGATGACCGCTTCGGACGAGGAGAGAGCCTGGGCGCTTGAGGAGGGCGTGGTTCTCCATAACAAGAAAACCTTCCTTGAGATCCTGGATGACGGAAACGGCAATGTGGACGGAGTGAAGATTCAGGGAATCAAGAGCTTCTATTTCGATGAGAACCGCAAGAGCCACCTGGAACTTGAAGAGGGTTCGGAGGAGGTTCTCCCGGCGGATACCGTGATCTTTGCCGTAGGGCAGAGACCTGAGATATCCATGGATCCGGCAGACTTCGGTCTTGAACTGACTCATGGCAATTATATTGCCACACATGGGGACAGCGGAGAGACTTCAGTGCCAGGCGTCTTTGCGGCAGGTGATGCCGTAACAGGAACGCAGTCCGTCATCAAGGGAATCGCATTTGCCAGAGAAGCGGTAATTGCGATGGACAGGTACCTTGGCGGTGACGGCGATATCGAGGAGAAGCTTGCTCCTGACCAGGTGCGTGATCCGCATATCGGAGTCATCGAGGGATTCGGAGACCTGAAGAGGGAAGAGCCGATCGTGGTTCCGGTTCCGGAGAGAATCGTTAACTACAAGACCTGCGGACCGATGGATCAGGGCTTTGACGACGAGAGAGCCGCGAGGGAAGCGCGCAGATGTCTGCAGTGCGACCTCAGATGCGATCTCGCGCCGCAGAAGTTCTGGGGCGATTACGCTAAGAGCGGAGAGGAGGCATAATATGAAGATGATGGATATGACTGCCTCTCAGGCACAGGTTCTGACTGCTCCGTATGCGGGAGAGATCACAGCGCAGCAGGTGCTGGATATATCTGTTTCATTCGGAGCCGGCGCTGACGCTGCATCCTTCACGGATATCCTCAGGGATGTCAGACAGAGGGGAGACGGCGTAGTCATCGTGAATATGGCATCTGACGACAAGGACGCGCCGGTAAGCGCATTTCTTGCACAGACACAGCCAGAGAAGCTGAAGGCAGCCTTCGCGGCGGTTCTTGAGGCCTCCGGAGCGTCGGAAGCTTACCTGGTCAAGACGAAAGATATTGATCTTGAGCTTGACGGCGCGAAGAGTGTTGTCACTGACCGCAGCCTTGTTCTGAGGGAGGAGTCCGCGCTGTGCCACATTATCAAAACGGGTGAGCTTCGCAGCGCGCCGCTTGAGAAGGAATTCATCTCCGAGGGCATGGACGGAAGACCTACCCTGATAGCTGACGCACAGACTCTTGTCCGTGTATACGCGGCTGCGGGAGATAACTATCGTGAGACCCGCCTGATGATGGTCCGTGTTCCCGGCGCGATGCAGTTTGCCGAGTTCCTGACAGGGACTCCTCTGTCAAAGGTTATCGAGGAGTGCGGCCAGAAGGCTGAGAAGAGCATTCTTCTCGGGGGTCTGTCCGGACTGTTTGTAGACAAGGGCGACCTGGATTCATTCAAGGTGGATCTGTCCGGCAAGTGGGACTTCGTCGGCGTCTACGGCGCGAAAGACTGCATGGCTTCTCTGACCGCGTCGCTGGCGGACCGCGCCAGGGAGGAGACCTGTCAGAAGTGCGTGCTCTGCAGAGAGGGAACATGGCACTTCTCGAACATATTCGGGCAGGTTGCCGCCGGGAAGGCAAAGAAAGAAGATCTCGCGATGGTCGGGGATATCGGCCCGCTGATCCATATCGGGGCGTTCTGTTCCTTCGGGCAGCAGATGGCACAGCTGTTTGTCTCAAGCGTCGAGACTAACAGGGATGAGCTGGAAGCGCATTTTATCCGCAAGAAATGCCCCGCCGGCGTGTGCGCGGCCTTCTCGAAGCCGGTTATCGATCCGTCGAAGTGCACAGGATGTACGGACTGCCTCGATGTGTGCGACGAGGACGCGATCACAGGAAAGAAGAAGTTCATCCATATGATCGACCCGGATATGTGCGAGAACTGCGGCAAGTGCGCCGAGGCCTGCGAGGAGGGCGCGATCGTACCGCAGGACGGCACGATACGTGTTCCGAAGAAGCTGGTCAGAGTCGGAAAATTCTGAATTACAGTAAACGTCAAAAGACATAGAAAGGACTATAGATATGCAAAAACCAAGTTGGAAGTGGGTGCTGATCTTTAACCTTGTACTGGATCTGCCGATGGCGATCGTTATGTCGATATCGGCGACGCTGCTGAATAAGGCACCGCTCGTATTCTTCCCGAACCTTCTGTCTAACATCATCATAGGATTCGTGCTCGCGTTCCTGATCAATGTAATCCTGCCGATTCCGCTGATCTCCGCGGGGTTCGCCGGACTGTTCAAGATCAAGCCGCATACTATCGGAGAGAGCCTTGTCGGCGGTCTTCCGGTCTGCCTGATCTTCACTTTCGGCATCGGCCTTCCGCTGTCTATTTTCAATATTTTCGTTGCGTCTAAGAATGTTCCGGGTATGACCTTCAGCTTCGGCGCGGCATGGGGATCGTTCATGAGCACGTTCCTTCCGCTGTACGCTATTCTGTATATTGTCGCTTTCATCATGACACCGATCGCGGCGACATGCGCCAACAAGGCCTGCGGCAGATAAGATCCGGCTTCGGCCTATATGGTATTGAGGGAGAGAGATGACTAAAAAGCAGACTCAGATGATGATCCTGATACAGGATCTGGTTCTCGCATTCGTTATCAATTCAACAGCGACGATCCTGGGAGGCGGCTTCAAGGAGACCGGATTGTATCTGGTCGGTATGTTTGAGGCATTTTCGATAAACTATATCGCGGGACTGATTATCCCGGTCGAGAAGATCGGAAGGGCAGTCGCGGGAGGCATCGGACTCAGGGACGGGTCATTTGCGCATAAGCTGGTCAGGATATTTATCATCAACGCCATCTTCGTCACGATCATCAGCTTCACGATCGCGCTGATCAATTGCGGCCCGGTTCCGAACATCTTTTCGATATGGATTAAAACATACCCGGTTCTGCACGTGGTCGGATTTGTCACTTCTGTGCTGATAGAGAATCCATGCGCGGATCTCGCCAGGACGCTTGTAAAGGGATAGATGAACAATAATCAGGCTCTGCTGCGCTTCGCAGTTCAGAGCCTGATTTTATGAGCGGCGAGGAAACTGTGAAGCAGCGAAGCGATCCGCGCATCACAGCCGGATGCAGGACGTAAGACGATCACGCAAAGCTGCGCGCGCCGCGCCGGCAGGCTCGGCGTGCACCGCGTACTATATGCCTGCCGGAGACGAAAGGAGTGTTGCCGCGTCTGATGGGTTCATTCTCTCAATAACCGACACAGTTAAACAACATATAGAGACAAAGCGTTGTGTAAACAACTAATCAGGACGGATTGATGATAGCTTGCAGGGTAAAGGACTGATACAATTTATGTGGTTGTTTTAACAAACTTCAGTTACGGTACCTGAAGGTTGAAAACAGGCCGTTCTTCATATTGTCGTACATGATGGTTTCGACATCGCTGCGCTTTATCAGGCTTTCGTTGGATAACCACCAGCGGACAAGGGTCATCAGGTTGGACGAGAACAGCTTGGCATACAGGTCATGGTATGGCGTTGTCTGCCTCGGACCGGAGGGATCTTCACGGATGGTATTCAGTATATTCCGGCAGATGATATCTTCCATCTCCTGATAGATGGGACGGTCGATTGACGAGCGCCACAGAACCCGGTAGATCTGACGGTGCTCATAGATGTAATCGATGGTATTGCGGAAATTATCGACGTACTCCTGGTTGGTGATGGTGTGAGGAGATGCCAGTATGAAATCCGTTGTTGCGGTAGCCTGGCTGAACTCGTTCAGGACACGGTTCAGAAAGCTGTCAAGGAGTTCATACTTATCGGTGTAGTACTTATAAAAAGTTGAGCGGTTGATCATTGCAGTCCGGCACAGCATATCAACGGTTATCTTGCGGAACTCGTGACTGTCAAGATTATCAAGAAGCGCGTTGTCGATGTTGCGCAGGGTTTTGATGACACGGGGATCGGTTCTGCTCATACTTGCTTCCCTCCACATAGTGTTTTTTATGCAGATCATAGTACAACAATACTGCAGCAGTAGCTATTATATCACGGTTTGCAGCAGAAGTTCCAATAACAGATAACAAACAATACGCCTCTTTATTTTATCAGGAGGCAGTGCACACAATAAGAGGATGCGGACAAATGAGTTACAGAATACTTGCAATCAATCCGGGTTCCACCTCGACTAAGGTGGGCTACTTCGAAGGAGACAGGGAGTTGTTTTCAGCAAATGTTTCTCACGACGCGGCCAGGCTGAAAGAGTTTCCGACAATCAGCTCACAGATGCCATACCGCAAGGAGACTATCATGGCAGCTCTCGGCGAGGCAGGTGTCAGACTTGATGAAGTCGACGCGTTTGTTGGCCGTGGAGGCGGACTGCTGGCGGTCGAGGGCGGTACCTATGAAGTCAACGATACACTTCTGGATCATGCGTTTCGCGGAGCGAACGGCGTTCAGCACCCCGCGCAGCTCGGGTCTCAGATAGCCCATGAGTTCGCCGCGCAGTATGGTAAGCCATGCTTTGTAGTCAACCCTCCCGATACTGATGAGCTGTGTCTTGAGGCGAGAATAACGGGCATAAAGGGAGTATACCGCAATGTTCATCTTCACGCGCTCAACCTGAAGGAGACAGCGATACGCCATGCGGAAAGCATGGGAAAGAAATATGAAGAGTGTAATTTTATCGTATGCCATATCGGCGGGGGACTTTCGATCTCAGCTCACCGCAGGGGTAAGATGATAGATGGAAATGACATCGTCGGGGGCGAGGGACCGATGGCCCCGACGCGCTGCGGAGCAGTACCGGCCGCCGAGATGATTCGTTACTGCTATGCGCATCCGGACAAGAAGGAGACCGCTTCACTGTGCACCAAGTCCGGAGGCTTCGTCAGCCACCTCGGGACTTCTGATGCCAGGGAGGTGACACAGCGCGCGGCGGACGGTGATTCCAATGCACAGCTTGTATGGGACACCATGATCTACCAGATCATACGCTTCATTGGAGCGATGGCGGGGGTCCTTCACGGTGAGGTGGACGGAATACTGCTTGGCGGCGGCATGGTACACAATGAGCAGCTTGTGGCTGCGATAAAGGACGCATGCTCATGGATCGCGCCGGTAAGCGCGTATCCGGGAGAATTCGAGCTGGAGGCCATGGCTGCCGGAGCGATCCGCGTCCTCGACGGAAAAGAGAAAGCGAAGGTTTATACAGGTAAGCCTTGCTGGAGCCCTGAGGAACTGAACGGTTAACAATCTACAAAAGGAGCAAAACGGCTATGAACAAGAACATGAACCAGACAACCCTTCACCCTTACAGCAGAAGCGTGTCCATAATCGGCGTGGGCTGCACCCCATTCATGTACACCGTAGATAATCCTGAGACGAATGGCCTGACAGAAGGCGAGCTGTTCGGATACGCTGCTCTGAAGGCTATGGAAGACGCGGGGGTCACTCCGAAAGATGTGGACTATTATTTCCATGGTGAGGCCAGTCCGCTGAACGGGTCCAACTATCTCACCCCGAATATCCAGATCGGAAACTGGTTTGGAATGAAGGGCAAGGGCTCCATCCACCATTCCGAGGCATGCTGTACGGGATATCTTGCGATCGAGCAGGCGGTCAACGCGGTTGCTTCAGGAAAGTACAACTGCGTGCTCACCGGTGCTGTTGAGTTCGGCGACAGCGTCCCGGCTCCGTTCGGCCCCAGTGACACCGTTGAGACGCCGAAGCATCCGTATAAGAGAGAGAAGATGCCGATGGAGCGCTTCCTTGCGACAACCATGTGGCTGTATGACCGCAACTACGCCAGAAGCTTCATCGCCCCGATGAACCTGATCTACGATGATGTTGCAGAGGATTATGTCAGGACGCGCGGCATCTCCATGCAGGAGATGGACGATACCCTGAACTGGATGGCTATCAACAACCGCCGCAACGCAGCGAAGAATCCTCTTGCCCTCGAGCGCAAAGAGTTCTCCGAGATCGCCAGGGAGAAGGGCTTCGACAACGTTATGGACTACATGCGCTCTCCGTACAACCCGAAGATGGGCGACCTGCTCCGCATGGAAGGCATGGAGCGCAAGTGCGACGGTGCGGCGGCCTGCATCGTCTGCGCGACGGATATGATTCCTCAGATCGCCAAGAATCTGAAGCATAAACCTATCGAGGTTCTTGGAATCGGATCCGCGGCCTGCGAGGCGACCAACCCTCACTTTGAGATCCGCGCGACTGAAGAGGCTGTCCGCCAGGTCTACGAGCTGACGAAGGTGAAGCCTGAGGAGCTTGATCTGTTCTTCGCGAATGACTTCATTATCACCTCTCATCTGTATGCGGCCGAGGTAGCCGGCTATCTGCCGTACGGCGAGGGCTGGAAGTATATCTGCGAAGGCCGTACAGCCTATGACGGAGACAAGCCGATCAACACCAACGGCGGACGTACTTCATTCGGACACGCTCACGCGGCTTCCGGACTTGCCGATGTCTATGAAGCATGCATGCAGATGCGCGGCGAGTGCGGCGAACGTCAGGTGAAGAAGCTGCCGAAGACCACGATGCTCAGAGGCTACGGCGGATCGCAGAACGTTGCCGCCATCATTATCAGAACCGTAGACTAAGGGAGGGAACAGAGATGAGTATCAAGCTTGAAAAGGTTGTTGAGAAGTTTTATGAGAGTCTCGAGGAAGGAAAGATCCTGGGACGCAAGTGCTGCTCCTGCGGCGCTGTGGAGTTTCCTCCGGTGTATGCGTGCAACGAATGTGGATGCTGGGACATGGAATGGGTAGAGATCGACGGCGAGGCCGAGATGCATTCCATCGTTCTTCCCGCCGCGCTTTCCTCTAAGCCGGAGTACAAGCCGCTCGGGAAGTATGCCTATGGTGAGATTGTCCTGAAGGAAGGTTCCCGCTTCAACGGCGTGGTGCGCGGCATCACAAAGAAGAACCGTGCCGAGCTCGCAGCGAAGCTTCCGGTTAAGGTCAAGGCGGACATCTATCAGAGAGACGGATATAAGACAGTCGTATTCGACCTGGTAGAGGATTAACAGAAAAAACATAACAAACAGATTCAGGAGGAATAAAAAATGGATCGCAAAGAACTTGAAGCAAAGGTTATTGAACTCGTGGCTATGGCTTATGGCAAGAATGCCGAGGATCTCAGCGTGGATTCCACCTTCAAGGAGGATCTTGCGGGAGCTTCGATCCAGATGGTCGGACTTGTATCCGAGCTTGAAAATGAGCTGGATGTTATGGTTGCGCTGCAGGACGCTTCAGCCTGCGTGACCATCGGCGATCTTGTCGACAAGGTAGAGGAAGAGATGTAAGAGACCGGTAACCTTTCAGGGTTCCCGCAGCCGGGAGTGAGTGTATCTTCCGGCTGCGGTTTTACAGAGGGGAATAAACGTCATGAGCGTATTGGATAAGATATACGAAAAGGCAAAAGAGAATCCGCAGAAGGTCGCATTTCCGGAAGCGTCAAACGAGAAGATGATGCAGGCGGCATATGAGACCGGAAGAGACGGCTATATCATCCCGATCCTTGTGGGCGATGAGGCTGAGCTCCGCGCCCTGGCGAAGGAGAGAGGATACGATGAGTCGGTATTCACATTCGTCGATATTCATGAGGAAGAGTATAAGTCGAAGGTGATCGCCGCCTATGTCGCGAAGCCGGATACGAAACTCAAGGAAAAGGCACTCGGACGGCGCATGGAGAATCCGCTGTACTATTCTATGGCCATGCAGGCGGTTGGCGAAGCGGACGTTACGTTCGCGGGAATCGACAACACAACGGGGGATGTGCTTCTCGCAGGACAGATGATCATCGGCATGAAGCCGGGCATCAGCACTATCTCGAGCATCGGCCTGGCCGATATCCCGGGATATGAGGGAAGCGAGGGCAGCCTTCTTGCGATCGGAGACAGTGCTGTCTGCACGAATCCGAACGCGGAGCAGCTTGCAAGCATCGCCATCTCTGCCTGTGATACGGTTCACGAGCTTCTGGGCTGGGAGCCACGCTGTGCCATGGTCTGCTATTCCACACTCGGAAGCGGACAGGGCGAGCTCATCGACAAGGTTAAGGAAGCGCTGCGCATCGCGAATGAACAGCGCCCCGATCTCAACATAGACGGCGAATTCCAGCTTGACGCGGCTATCGTTCCGGCTGTCGCGGCAAAGAAGGTGAAGCGTGAGAGCAAGGTTGCCGGCAAGGCCAATGTGGTTATCTGGCCTGATCTGAACGTCGGAAATGTCGCGGTCAAGCTAATCCAGCAGTTCGGTCACGCTGATGCCTACGGGCCGATGCTCCAGGGCTTCAACAGTGTCGTCTGTGACTGTTCAAGAGGCGCGCCTGTCTCCGAGATCAAGGGCAATGTCGTTATCTCCGCAGTCCGCGCGGCTGGAAGCAAGAAAAAATAATTGCAGCTATTCAAGTGATGATCTTCCTCCCCTCAGCCGGACCGGCTGGGGGGAAGCTGTGAAAAGGGGACGAACAGATTATGCCGATTGGAATAACAACAGACGTATGTGCAACATTAGCCGGCGCTGTCGTCGGTGTGCTGATTGGCAGCAAACTGCCGGAGTATATAAAAACCGCTCTGAACAATATTCTCGGAATGGCGGCAATCACGATGGGAATTGTTCTGATCATGCGTCAGAACACTCTGTCCGCGGTTGTGCTGTCAGTGATCCTCGGGTGTATCATCGGAGAGGTGATCCATCTTGAGGGACTGGTCAACAAAGGCGTGACGAACGTCGTTGAGTCGCTGCTTAAGGGCACGAATGCGGATGAGGCGTTTCTGATTCAGGTCAGCGCGGTGGTAATCCTGTTCTGCTTCGGAGGAACGGGATGGTACGGCGCCCTGAATGAAGGGCTTACCGGAGACGGCAGCATCCTGATAACGAAGTCTATCCTTGACTGCGTGACGGCCATGATATTCGGATCGCTTCTTGGAAAGATAGTTCCGCTGCTGTGCATACCTCAGGCGATTGTCTACACATGCCTGTTCCTGGTATCAGGACTGGTCCAGCCGTTTATTACTCCGGAGATGATAGCGGACTTCTCCGCCGCGGGAGGCATTATCACCCTCTGTGCGGGACTGAGGCTCACGGGGATAAAGAGAGATATCAAGGTACTGAATCTCCTTCCGGCTCTTATACTTGTATTCTTTGTATCCGCCGGATGGAGGGCCGTGATGGGGTAGAGAACTGTAAACCGGATTCAAATAAATACCGCCGGACGGCATGCTGCCGCACTGGCGGTATTTATTTTATCTGTAA